>NC_021294.1:366339-732678 GCF_000402035.1 Caballeronia insecticola | reverse complement strand
GACGAAGCGTCCCTGACGCGTGCCGCACAAAAATTATGCGTGACACAGTCGGCGGTATCGAAGCGCATCCAGCGGCTGGAAGATGTGCTCGGCGCGCTACTGCTCGACCGCAATTCGAAACCTCCGCGCGCAACGGCGCTTGCGCATCGTATTCGTGAGCATGCGGTTCCCTTGCTTGCTGCCTTCGACCGGCTGATGAATGTCACGCGGGAAGACGGGGATCCTTCGGGAAAGCTGCGTTTTGGTCTGCCGCAGGGTATTGCCGACATCGTCTTGTTCGATGCGCTGACAACGCTTGGGGATGCATTTCCGGCGCTCGACGTGACACTCAAGTCGGACTGGAGTCCCGGCCTGCTTCGTCTGCTCGATGCGGGTGAACTGGATGTCGCCGCCATTCTGAGCCCGAAGGGTAGGCAGCCCGCCGACGATTACGTGCGCCGACATGTCTCGACCATGGAACTTGTCGTCGTGCAAAGCAAGAGGCGCCCGCTGGTTTCGAGTCGCGCGACGCTTGCTGCCATCGCGGACGGAGGGTGGATCCTGAACCCGGAAGGATGCGGTTATCGGGCGGCTCTACAGCACGCGATCGAAGCGGCCGGCTACGCCTTGCGCGTCAAGGCGGATACGCACGGCAGCGAAATGCAACTGCAACTCATTGCGTCCGGCCTGGGATTGGGTCTGGTTCCGCGAAGTGTGCTGACTCACAGTGTTTGGCAGCGGCGGCTCGAAGTCGTGAAGGTCGCACGCTTCGCGCCTCGACTCGATGTGTGGCTGTTGCACGCACCTCAACTCGGGAATCTCAGCCGCGCGATTGCGTGCCTCGGGGATAGGATGGAGGAATCGTTCAGGTCTTGAGGCTTGGATTGGGGCTAGTGGGATCGATAGTGGTGGGCTGAAGGTCGCGCAGGTTTGAAGTGGGTGGGCTGCGTACTCAATTTGACATAAGATAAATTAGCGAACTTTTTGTTTGTAGTGGCTAAGTTGTAATGTCCGGTTTGGGCTCGTTAGAAATGTCGGGTTTTCAGCCGGTGGCAAGCGCGCGACTGTTCGTGTCGAAGCGCTGCGGCGCGCTCTTTCCGAACCTCATCGAGATGACGTATGACGGCGTGCCCAAAGCTTCATGATCACGCTGTAAGTTACGGCGGTCACAATCACATCGACAATTGTCGACACGATCATGTAGAGCGCCTCATAGTCCTCGACATGTAGACGGTCGGCGAATGTAATGAGCACGTGCTGCTGCTCAACCGTTAGTGGATACGGAACAACATGAGCGAACCGCATAACAAACAGCAGAATTCCTACGAAGAGCGTGAGTTTTAGCAGTCTACGGGCAAGTGTTGCCAATGGTGATCACCTCAATCCAACCGTATGCGGCAATGCCAGCGTTACCCGCCGGCACGGTGCTCGTCTGCAAAAGCGCATGGCGTAACCGCTGAAAGTCGGCCATGCTTTGCATTGTGATGCAGCCGAACGACACGCCACCGCCCCCGACAGGATGCAAACGGAAATTGCCGCGCTTGACCCCGTTAATCCAAGTCCAGTCGTCGATTAAACCATCGTCCCGATAGAGCGCGAACCATTCGTCATGATGTGATGGCCGCCCTCGAAAGGCGTTAAACAGGTCTTTGCCTTTCGCCTGAAGTTGTGAGCCAATGCCACCTTCGGGCCGCGGCACGATCCAGTATTTGCCGGCTGGAATTGGCCCTTTGCCAACGACTGCGATGCAGCCGCCCCGGTTTCGATAAATATCGTCGCCAGAAAATGCGGGAAATGACCCGACGCCCGACATTGCCAAAATCTCCATCGGCGCATTGTCGACCACGAATTTGCCCTGCAAAGCCATCTCGTTCCCCCTACGCTTATCGTTCTGTCCACGCGTCGGAGAACTTGATATTGCCGTCCAGGTAGTGCCAAGTGATGTTGTCATACATGAGCGACACTGATTCCATGTGATTCAACTGGCTCATGCTTGCGATCTTCGTGTTGGCGAAGCCGGGGTTGACACCCGCAACCTTGACTCCTTCGAGCAGAATCTTGAAGTAGACTTCCTCTTTGCCGCCGTCGTTGATGCGGTAGAACTTGATTTCGGCACTCTCAAGCGTCTGGCCCTTCGCAACAGCTTTGTAGAGATACGGGGTGGCAGCATCGAACTCTTTTTCGATGGCCATCGGAGCGTGAATCCGTGTGCCGGCAATCTTGCCAGCGCCGCTATCGACCGGAAGCGTTAGTCCGTGACCGAAGCCGATGATCTCGATACTCCCCTCGCGCCCCTGCACCGTAACGCTGCCCTTAATGGCTGAACCACCGTCGTCCTTGAGCCACATGTAAGCCGGAATAGCCATCGTTTCTTCTTCTCTCGTATGAATAGTTTTAGTTCGGTTAACTTATTGTTTTTCCGAGAAGAAGAGAATGCACAGGGTGAAATCGCAATGCAATGAGGTTTCTCTGAAAGGTTGTAGTTCGTCCGCATTGCCCTGCTTCACCCCGTTTCATAGCTACTCTCGAGCCACGCCTTGGCTCAAGATTGAGGAAATAGGATTCCGTGCCGCACGGCAGACGTGGGATCGGATCAACAACGATTACTGAGCGTCCTCCGTTTCAGCTCACGTTGCGACCATGAATCTGCAGCGGTCGCAAAACCTGGATAGCAACATCTGAACATGTGCGGATCAAGCGCTTTAACTCCGCCATCGATTGAGGTTCTTTAACCGGCCTCAGCGCACAAGACTTCTGACAGGTCCGGTTTTGCGCATGCGAAGCTCGACGTCGCTCAAGCTATGCGGTGCGCACTTTCACGGCAACCGCCGCCTCACCACCTCACACAACCGCCATCCCCACGCTCACATCCCCCAACGCAACCCCGCCGTATGCACGGGACTATCCCAGTGCCGCGTCATCTCATCGTCGAGTATGCAGAGTGTGATCGACGCGCCCGCCATTTCCAGCGACGTCGTCAGCGCGCCCACTTGCGACCGCGCAACGCTCAACCCGCGCGCATCCAGCCACGTCCGCACCGACGCATACAGCAAATAAAGCTCGGACAGCGGCGTGCCGCCGAGCCCGTTGACCAGCACGAGCAACCGCGCATCGGCGGCGGGTTTGAGGTCATCGACGATCGCGGTGAGCAGTTCATCGGCGATGGCGTTCGCCGTCTCGAACTTCGCGCGTCTGCGTCCCGGTTCGCCGTGAATGCCCACGCCGATCTCGATCTCGTCGTCGCCGAGCGTGAAGGTCGCCCTGCCCGCGGCCGGCACCGTGCAACTCGAAAACGCCACGCCCATCGACGCAATGCGTGCCGCCACGCGTTCGCCGAACGCGCGACACGCCTGCAGATCCGCGCCGCTTTCCGCCAAACTGCCAAGCAGCTTCTCGACGATCACCGTGCCCGCCACACCGCGGCGTCCCGTCGTGAAGCTGGAGTTCTCAACGGCGACATCGTCATTCACGAGCACCGTCGCGTTCGGCATCTCGCAAAGCTCGGATGCCATCTCGAAGTTCATCAGATCGCCCGAATAGTTTTTCACGATGAACAGCACGCCCGCGCCGGTGTCGGCGGCCTGCGCGGCGGCCAGCATCTGGTCGGGCGTCGGCGATGTGAACACCTGGCCGGGACACGCGGCGTCGAGCATGCCGAATCCGACGAAGCCGCCATGCAGCGGCTCATGTCCCGCGCCGCCGCCCGAAATGATCGCGACCTTGCCCGGCTTGAGCGACTTGCGCACGATATACACCGGATCGAAACTGACCGTGACGAGATCCGCATGCGCGGCGGCGAAGCCCGCAAGGCTCTCGGTCAGATAATCGTCCACGCGATTGATGAACTTCTTCATGTGCCCGTCTCCTTGTATAGTCAGGCGGCGTCGTGCGCGAGGCACGCGCAAACCGCCGCGATCATGAGCTGGCTGGAGCGCGCGCCCGGGTCGATATGACCGCGCGAGCGCTCGCCGAGAAACGATGCGCGACCCTTCGTGGCGAGCATGTCGCGCGTCGCGAGCATCGCTTCCTCGGCGACGCGCGGCAGTTCCGCGAGCACATCGTCTCTGGACGCGCCCGCCTCGGCCAATGCGGAGAATCGTTGGGCGACGGGAATGAGCACGTCCATCATCGTCTTGCTGCCGGTGCCGGTCTTGCCGCGCTGCCCGACCGCATCGACGCCCGCGGCGAACGCACGCGCGAAGCCGGGCACGCCGTCATCGTCGGCATCGGGAGGAGCGGCTTTCGCCATGCCTGTCAGCATCGAAAAAAAGAGCGGCCCGGACGATCCGCCGACCGTCGACAGCACCTTCGTCGCCGCGAGTTTGAGCGCGGGCGCGAATGCTTCGGCTTCGATCTGCGCGCGCATCGCGACGAGCGCATCCATGCCGCGCAACAGGTTGATGATGTGATCGCCGTCGCCGATCGCCTGATCGAGCGACGCGATTTCGTCTGCATGTTCCTTGAGCGACGCATGCGCCGCGTCGATGCACGTCATGACCGTCTTGCCGTTCATGCGCCGATCCTCCGTTCACGGGCGAAGTGAGCAGAAAGGATACAGCGTCACGATGACGCACGCTCGCCGTTCAAGTCCACGGAACGTGCACGCGATCCAGATTCCGGTCGAGCTGAAAGGCCGCGCTGATGAGCGCAAGATGCGTCAGCGCCTGCGGAAAATTGCCCAAAGCTTCGCCGCTCGTCGCCACTTCCTCGGAAAAGAGCCCGACGTGATTGGCATACGCGAGCATCTTCTCGAAGACGAGCCGCCCTTCGTCGACACGTCCCGCGCGCGCGAGCGCTTCCGCATACCAGAACGAGCACGCGGAGAAGCCGCCTTCCGTGCCCGGCAGGCCGTCGAGCGTCGAGCCGCGCGTGTAGCGGAAAATCAGCGGATCGACGCGCAGACCGCGCCCGATCGCATCGAGCGTGCCGATCCAGCGCGGATCCTTCGGTCCGATGAAGCGCACGAGCGGCATCATCAGCGTGGAGGCGTCGAGCGTCGTCGAGCCCGGCGTCTGCACGAAGCTCTGCAGATCGTCGTTCCAGAACTGTTCGTGAATGTCGCGATGAATCTCGTCGCGCGTCTTGAACCAGCTCGCGAGCGGCGCGGGCAGCGAGCGCTTTTCCGCGAGACGCAGCGCGCGATCCACCGTCACCCAGCACATCAGACGCGAATGCAGCAGCGGCCGAATGCCGTTGCGGAATTCCCAGATGCCGTTGTCCGGATCGCGCCAGTGTTCGACGACATAATCGACCGTGCGCGTCACGTGGCGCCAGCCATCGTAAGAGATCGCGGCGCCGTACTTGTTGTAGAGATAGACGGAATCGAGCAACGCGCCGTAGACATCGAGCTGGATCTGATCGCGCGCCTCATTGCCGATGACAACGCGCCCAGGCGTCTCGCCGACAAGGCTTTCGAGCACCGTTTCGGCGAGCGCGTCCTCGCCGTCGACCGCGTACATCACGCGCAGTTGCCCATGCGTGCTGCAATCGCGGCTGCGCTCGGCGATCCATTTCATGAAGCGTTCGGCCTCGCCCGTGTAGCCGAGGCGCAAGAGCGCGTACACGGAAAATGCGGCGTCGCGTATCCACGTGAAGCGATAGTCCCAGCGACGCGCACCATCTTGCGCCTCGGGCAAGCCGAACGTCGGCGCGGCGACGATCGCGCCGAATTCCTCCGAGCTCAGTAGTTTCAGCGTGAGCGCCGAGCGCAACACGACTTCGCGATAACGTCCGCGATACGTCGAGCGCGACGACCACTCCTTCCAGAAATCGATCGTTCCGGCGAGCACGGCATCGTGATTCGCGGCGTGTTCCGCGAGCCCTTCGGCCGCGCCGAATGCGAAGCACGCGCAATCGCCTTCCTCGAATTCGAGCGTGGCGCGCGCGCCGTGTTCTTCGATCGAAAGCGGCACGTTCGCGAGCAGCCGCACGGGCGGCGAGCCATCGGCGCAAACGAACTCGACGCCCTCTTCCACCGCGCGCGCCGTATGCGTTGCGCGCGCGAAGTCGAAGCGCGGATCGCAGCGCACGTCGAGCGTCATACGGCCATACACGAGCCGCACGATGCGCAGCACGCAGTTCGGCACGGCATCGGTGACGGTGCTGGCCGTGGCGACCGGTGCGACCGGCATCAGGTCCAGCAGCTCGCACACGCCGTCGCGCGTCATGAAGCGCGTGAGCAGCACGTTCGTTTCCGGCAGATACATCTGCTTGACGTTGGCGTTCGGCTCGCGCGGCGTGATCGAAAAAGCACCGCCGCGTTCGCCGTCGAGCAGCGCGGCAAAAAGCGTGGGCGAATCGATGCGCGGATAGCACATGAAGTCGATCGCGCCACACAGCGACACGAGCGCCGTCGTCTTCATGTTGCCGATCATGCCGCGCCCGTCGATTGGCAGCGCGGCCGGTGAAACCCTGCGGGGATGGTGTCCCATTGAGATGTGCTCCGACAGCCTCGAAAGGCGCAATGCATCGGGCAGCAAGTCATATTCCTGTCGCCGGCGACAGAAACATGCGCCGGGACAAACGCTGGACAGCGTGAATTAACGGGCGACGGTTCGTTCGCCCGGCGCCGCCTGCGCTTCAGCCGGCGCGACGCCGAAGACAGCCTCGCTCGCTGCGGTGTGCGGCGCTGCGGCCAACGCGGATGAAGCGGGCACGGGCGCCTCCGCGTGATGCGATTTGCCGAAACTCGCGATATACAGCACGGCCGCCACGGCGACGCCCACCAGCACCGCCGCGATCGCCACGCCGGACGTGTTTCGTCTCATTTTGTCTCCCGATCGGATACGATGACCCCCGGCTCGCGGCCCGGTCCCGCATCGATGGTAGCAGCGCGGGACGCCGGACCTGCGTGGGCCGCCGCGCATTGCCGCACACGTCATTCAAACAACACCCGAGGACAATTCATGCACGCCGCCACGGCATTCAATCTGGTGCTCGTCTCGCTCATTGCGATCATCGCGCTCGAAGTGCTCGCCCGGCGCCTGCGGCTGCCGCCCGCGGCCGCGCTGCTCGTCGGCGGCGTCGCGATGGCTTTCGTGCCGGGCCTGCCGCCCGTCGAACTCGATCCGGAACTGGTGCTGGTGGTGTTCCTGCCGCCGCTGCTGATGTACGGCGCGTACTTCTTCGTGTGGGACGACTTCAAGCGCAATCTGAGCGGCATCTTGCTGCTGGCGATCGGCGCGGTCGCCTTCACGACGTTCGTGGTCGGCGTGGCCGTGCATCTCGTCGTGCCCGAATTGCCGTGGGCCGCATGTTTCGCGCTCGGCGCCGTCGTGTCGCCGCCGGATGCCGTCGCCGCGAAGGCCGTGCTCGAACGCGTCGCGCTGCCGCGGCGTCTGATGGTGCTGCTCGAAGGCGAAAGCCTGCTCAACGACGCCGCCGGCCTCGTGCTGTTCCGCTTCGCGCTCGTCGCGGCGATGAGCGGCGTATTCAGCGCGCCGCGCGCCGTCGCCAGTTTCGCGGGGCTGGCAATAGGCGGGATCGTCGTCGGGATCGTGGCGGGTTTCATCGCCGTCAAGATCATGCGTGCGCTCGAGGACGACTATCTCGTCATCACCACGTCGATGCTCACGTCGTGGGTCAGCTATGTCGCGGGCGAAACGCTCGGCGTGTCGAGCGTCATCGCGACGGTCACGTGCGGCATGGTCGTCGGCTGGCATCAGCACGAAGTGTTCACGGCGGCGCAGCGCATGCGCGGCACGGCGTTCTGGCAAGTGGTCGTGTTCGTGCTGGAGGCGCTCGTGTTCGTGCTGATCGGGCTCTCGCTGCGCGGCATCGCGATTCGGCTGGGCGGCGTCGGCGACGCCTTCTCGCTGCTCGGGCCCGCCACGCTCGCGGTGATCGCCGTCGTGATCCTGTCGCGCTTCGTGTGGGTGTTCGGCACCGAAGCGGTCAAATGGATCGCGTGGGTCGCCACGGGCCGCAAGCAGGCCGATGGCGAAGCACGCTCCATCGCACCGGACTGGCGCGCGGCAACGGTCGTCAGCTGGGCCGGCATGCGCGGCGTGGTGACGCTCGCGGTCGCGTTGTCGCTGCCCGAGACCATGCCGGGACGCGATCTGATCCTGTTCGCGGGTTTCGCCGTGATTCTCGTCACCGTGTTGCTGCAAGGCGCGACGATCGGGCCGCTAATCGCGTGGCTATCGCTTGCGAGCGGGCACGAACGCTCGGCGCGGCATCTGAGCGAGCCGCAGGCGTGGGGTCGGCTCGAAGACGCGCAACTGAGCGCGATCCAGCCGCTCGTACACGATGCCGACGGCAACGTGATCCATCCGCGCCTGCTCGAACAGTACACGTATCGTGCGACGCTCACGAAGCGCTTCCAGGATGTGGAGGATTTTCCGGCGGACGCGCGGCATGCACATTACGACGTCGTGCTTGCCGCGATCGCAGCCGGGCGGGCGGAATTGCTGCGGCTGCATCGCGCCGGGCAGATTCACGACGAGCTTCTGCATTCGATGGAACACGACCTCGATCTGCAGGAAATCATCGCGCTTCATTCGCGCGGTTGAGCGCCGGAGTGTGTGGGCGCGGCGAGCGGCGTGTCGTCGGCTGATTCGCCGCACGGCAGCCACGCGCGCGCGGTCACATCGGCCTGCGCGTTGTTTCGCAAGCGAATGAGCCATTGACCCGCGGACGCGCGGCGCACGCGGCCCCGCACGGTGGTCGGCGCAAGCGCGACGAGAATCATATGGCCGTCGCCGCGTGCGCCGCGTCCGAGATGCACGACGGTGCACAGCGCGTCGCCGCCGCGCACGAGATTGCCGATTTCGCCGCGCGCGAGCCATGCGCTTTCGATACCGTCGGGCGGCACGATCTGCACGTCGACGTCGGGATCGGCGCCATTGCCGCCATAGCCGCCATCGCCCGATAGCCAGATTTCCGCGAACACCGGCGACGCGCAATCCGCGCGCACTCGCCAGCGCAACTCCGCGCGATCCGCGATCTTGAGCGCGCTCCTGCACTGCGACAGATCGCCATTACCGGATGGCAGCACGACGGAGCACGCGCCGGTGTCCATGAGTTCGTCGAGCGCGCCTTCGATGAGCGAACTGCCGTCCTGCTGCCAGGCGGCATTGCCCGCGTTCAGGCTGACGAGCGCATGACAGTCCGCGCCGCCGATATCCCGCGCACGCTGCGCGATATAACGCACGGCATCGAGCAAGTCGGCGTCGGGGCTCGGCCCGAAGGCGTCGCGCGCGAGGCGGTTGCGGCGCCTCAGTTGCACGCCGATCATGGGCAGCGGCGGTTCATGGTCGTCGGCGTTTCCGAGCGCACGCGACGGATAGCGCCCCGCGAGTTCGGCGGCCGTCGCGCCATCGGTCGCTTGCCGGTCGAGGCGATAGATGCGCGCATCGCCGGCGGCGCGGGGAACGTCGTCGGCCGGAAAGGCATCGGCAAGGATCGCGTCCATCTGACTTTTCAGCAATTCGCTTCCGTAGCCGAGTCCGCTCGCGGAATTCGCCGCGTCGTTCTGGTTCCAGAAGCACTGAAAGCGCGTGCTGGTGCCGAATGCGTCTTCCGCATAGCGCCGATGCAGAAATGAAAGGCCCTCTTCGCAGACACCGACAATCGCGCGCCCGGGGCCGTCGTGCATCGGCGCGGGCCTGAGCGACGCATGATCCGGGCGCACGCGATGCAGCCGTGCGTCGCCGTGCGACGACACCGCCAGCGCCTCGGTAAAGCGCTCGAACCGTCCGGCGAGGTCCGTGCCCAGATGCGCGAAAAAATCGCGCGTCACATGGGCGGTGCAGAAGCGCGTGCCGGCCAGCGCGGACGGCGGATCGCGATAGAGCGCCGACATCCAGATCCATTCCTGCCAGCCGTTGCGCTCGATATCCTGCGCGAACTGCTGCGCGGTATCGCCGCCCTGCTTCATTTCGATGGCGATGGGAAAGCGCCCTCGCGGCACGCCGCCCGAGTCACGATAATGCGTGACGTTCGCCCAGACGAGGTAAGGGTCGAGCCGCGTCCCGGACGCAAGCGCCTGTCGCGCGGCGGGGCCGATGCAATCGCGCGCCGCGCCGATCTCCCAATGCGGGCTCATTGTTCCCTCCTCCGTGCGGCGCTCCGCGCAAACGCGGTCGCACGCATCGCGGCCCGATGCGATTCTTCATATCGCCGCCGGCATCCGGCGCCCGTTTCTGACGACGATTGCGCACGGCGGACGCGATGCGTCTCATCGGAATATTTCGGTAACCGAAAGGAATGACGTCATCGCTACAAGGCATACCGTAGCCACTTGGAACACGATTGGCAAGGGCAATCGCCGCGCGAATGTTCGTCCTTTATCGCAACGGGCGTCGCTTGCGGGTGCGCGCGGAAATTCTTCAGTCACATCAAGTCGATAGCGCGCGGTTCCCGGGTTTGTCCACAGCGTTGGTCACAGTTTCTGTGGATAAGCCCGGCGTGCTTTGCGTCCGCGCGTTCGCTTCGCGCCGCTCCTTTACGCGTCGGGCGAACAAGTTCAAACCTTCGACGAATCCGGCAAAACCCATGGCCGCATAGATGTAGCCCTTCGGCACGTGCGTGCCGAAACCTTCGGCGATCAGCGTCATCGCGATCACGAGGAGGAACGAGAGCGCGAGCGTGACGATGGTCGGATTGCGCTCGATGAAGCGCGACAACGGTTGCGCGGCGAACAGCATCGTGGCGACGGCGAAGATCACCGCGATATACATGATCGGCAGATGCTCCGTCATGCCGACCGCCGTGATGATGCTGTCGACGGAGAACACGATATCGAGCAGCAGGATCTGACCGATCGCGGCCCACGCCGTCATCGCCCCGACGCTCGACGCGACGCCGGGCGCGTCATGCGCGTCGCGGTTCACGTGATGATGCATTTCCTTCGTCGCCTTCCATACGAGGAACAGGCCGCCCGCGAGCAGAATGAGATCGCGCCATGAGAACGCATGATCGAACGCGGAGAAAACCGGCTCGGTCAGACGCGCGATCCACGCGACGGTGCCGAGCAACGCGAGCCGCATCACGAGCGCGAGCATGATGCCGATACGCTGCGTGCGCGCGCGTTGCGCCACGGGCAGCTTGTTGCTGAGAATCGAAATGAAGACGAGATTGTCGATGCCGAGCACCACTTCCATCACGATCAGCGTGACGAGCGCCGCCCACACGGCAGGATCTGCGGCAAGCGAGAGAAGATATTCCATGAGTATGAGTAAGTTCGATTCGACTGGAGGATGCCCGCCATCATCGATGCATCGCGCTGCCGGAAAAATCAGCGATAATCGAAGACAAACTTCGGTTTTTTCGAAGCGTCCAAAATCATGGGATGCGCGCATGTTGAACTATCGTCATCTGCATTACTTCTGGGTCGTCGTGAAGGAAGGCGGATTCGCCCGCGCGGCGGAACGTCTCGACATGGCCGTGCAGACCATCAGCGCGCAGGTGCGCGAACTCGAAAAATCGCTCGGGCATCAGTTGCTCAAGCCCGCCGGACGCGGCGTGACGATGACCGAAGCAGGCCAGGCCGCCTACGCGCGCGCCGAGGAAATCTTTCAGATCGGCCAACTGATTCACGACGAAGTACGCGAGGCGGCGAGCGGCACGCTGGCGCGTCTCGCGGTCGGCTTGTCGGACGGCATCTCGAAGCTCGCGGCGCATGCGCTGCTCGCGCCCGTGCTCGACAACCCTTCGCTACGGCTGCTGTGCCACGAAGGCGAGACCGACGAATTGCTCGGCGAACTCGCGCTGCATCGACTCGATCTGGTGCTGGCGAGCCATGCGGCGCCGCACAATCACAATCTGCGTCTCACGAGCGAGCGGCTGATTGCGTCGCCGGTGGACTGGTACGGGCCGGCGTCGATCGTGCGCAAGAGCGCCATCGACCAGTTTCCGGCCAGTCTCGCCTCGCTGCCGATGCTGCTGCCGACCGGGCATTCGTCGCTGCGCGCGCGGCTCGATCGCTGGCTGGAAACGCAGGGCATCGCGCCGCGTATCGTCGGCGAATTCGAAGACAGCGCGCTCATGGCCGTGTTCGGCGCGCGCGGGCTGGGCGTGTTTCCGCTCGCGGAATTCGGCGCGGGCGATGCGCCGCTCCTGCGCGGACTACGCTGGCTCGGCCGTTCGCCGGACGTCAAAGAGGAAGTGCACGCGATCGTGTCGCGACGCGGTCGGCATCATCCGCTCACGCAACTCGTGCTCGCGAGCGCGCCGAACTGAACTGCGGTTTTTTCGAAGTTTTTGTTCCGTTGCTTCTGCTTTTTCATAGGTCTCCTGGACCGTAGTCTGAACGCATGTCCAACAAGGAGACGTACATGAAAGTCCTGTTCAAGTCCCGCGAACCCGAAGCCATTGCGATGCACGAGCTTGCGAAGGCACGCAGCGAATTCGTGTTCCGCCGCCTGGCGTGGCTCATTTCGAAGGCAACGGTCAGCCTGTCCGATATCAACGGCCCGCGCGGCGGCGTCGACAAGCGCTGTCAGGTCGAGGTGCAGTTGAGTCGCGACAACAAGGTCGTGGCGACCTCGATCGCGCGTGACTGGCGCGGCGCAATCGATCTTGCGCTGGCGCGCGCCGTGCGTACGCTCGTGCGCAGGCGTCAGCAGGTCAAACCGACGCGCCGCGTGCGTGCCCGCGGTCTCGCATGGGAACTCGCGCCGGAACCCGCGTTGCAGGAAGCGCCGGCGCCGCGCATGCGGTTGATTACCGTGTGACTGGACGGTGCGCGGCGCATCTAGCGCGTGCGCACCAGCCGCACTACGCCGACGATCACGCCCAGCGCGGCCGACACCGCCGCGCCCACTAACGCGACCTGCGCGCCGCCCTGCCCGTACAGCCCGAACGCAACGGCCGCGAGCGCCGCGCCGAGCGAGAGGCCGATCATGCGCGCCATCGTCATCAGGCCGCCGGCTGCGCCGCTGCGATCGTGCGGCGCGGACGTCAGCATGATCCGGTTGTTCGGCGTCTGAAAAAAGCCGAAGCCGATGCCGCAGATCGCGACGCGCCACACGATATCCGCATTCGACGGCGACACCGGCAAGCCGATCAGCAGACACAGTCCGACCGCCATGATCGCGAGTCCCATGCCGCCGATAAGCCCCGGCGCGTGACGATCGGAAAGCCGTCCCGCGAGCGGCGCGACGAACACGATCACGAGCGGCCACGGCGTGACGAGCAAACCGGTCGTCGTCGCCGAGCGCGCGAGCTGATGTTGCAGCATGAACGGCAGCGCGACATACGCGAGTGTCTGCGCAACGTAAGAACAGATCGACGTCAGGCTCGACAGCGCGAGAATCGGAATGCGCAGCAGATCGAGCGGCACGAGCGGCGCACTTTGGCCGCGTTGCTGCCGGATGAGCGCGAAACCGGCGATGCAGGCCAACGCAATCTCGATCAGCGGCAGCGGATAAAACTGCGTGGCCGCGCTTTGTCCGACACTCGCACCCTCGCCCGCTCCCAACCCGCCGACGCCGAGAATGAACAGCGCGATCGCACCGGCGCTCAGCAGCGCGCCCGCGAAATCGAAGCGCCGATTCGCCGCATCGACAGGGGCGATGCGCGGCAACATCGCGCTTGCCAGACACAGCCCGGCGATCCCCAGCGGCACGTTGACGGCGAAGAGCCAGCGCCAGCCCGCCACCGACAGAATGCCCGCCGCGACAGTCGGCCCGAGCGCCGCCGAGAGCGCAACGGCCAGACCCAGTAACGCGATGCCGCGCCCGACGAGCTTCGGCGGATAGACTTGCCGCAGCAGCGCGGGCACGACCGTCGCCATGCTCGCGCCACCGATGCCCTGCAGCGCGCGCGCCGCGATGAGCAGCGGCAGACTCGGCGCGGCCGCGCACGCGAGCGAGGCCGCGGTGAACACCACGACGCCGCCGAGAAATACGCGTCTGAAGCCGACCATTTCCCCGATCGATGCAAACGGCAGCACCGATACCGCAACCGCCAGTTGATACGCGGTGACCACCCAGATCGTCTCCGCGGCCGGGCGCGCCAGATCGTGCGCGATGGTCGGCAACGCGACATTCGCGATCGACGCATCCAGATTGCCCAGAAAAGAGCCGAGCAGGACCGACACCACGGCCCAGTAATTGACGCGTTGCGCGTGCTGTTCTTGTGCCGGGTTCGTCATCAGTCGACTTCGCTTTCCTGAAATGATGCGCACGCCGCGTGTCGCACGCGCAGCGTCGACTCCTGCGCGAAACGCGCCCGATAGTGTGCGCGAATGATATCGATGGACGTGTCGCTGACGTCATCGTCCGGGTGGATGACGCTCAGCACGTACGACGCCTCGCGCAGAATCGAACCGTCAGCCGCGCGCCATTGCCCGTTCGCGGTCCACACGGTGAAACCTTGCGCAAATCGCGGCGTGACTTCGACACGCAGGAAGTCGTCCCATTCTTGCTGCGTCACCGCGCCCGACGCTTTCGCCGTGCCGAAATACACGAGATCGCTCACAACACGCTGTTCGCCGCGCGCGCAGTTTCGTTGAGGCGTCGCGGCGCACGCCGTGAGCATGGCGGCAGACAGAAGCATCGAAATCGTTCGATATCCGAACATAAGCAACATAAAGCGCCATGAAATGAGGCAAGGACGCCATCTTATAGCGCCGCACCCGATTGTGTTTTTTGTTCACGATGATACTTTCGTCGCCGGCCACTCAAAAAAGCGCCGCGCCGGCGCAGGAGACACGCATGACCCAGCGATCCGCCACGCTTGCCGTGCAGACCGTGATCGACGAAGCGCCACTGTCGCGCTTCCAGATCGCAATCTTCGTGTTGTGCTTCGCGATTCTCGTGCTCGATGGATACGACACGGTCGTCGTCGGCTATATCGCGCCGGCGCTCAAGGCGCACTTCGGCGCGGCGCCCGCGCAACTCGCACCGATGTTCGGCGCGGGGCTCTTCGGCCTCACGGTCGGATCGTTCGTGTTCGGACCCGTGGCCGACCGCTTCGGCCGCAAGCCGACGCTGATCGTGTCCATCGCGCTGTTCGCGCTTTTCAGCCTGGTCTCTGCATGGGCAAACTCGATCGGGACGCTGATCGTCCTGCGCTTCGTAACCGGCCTGGGTCTTGGCGGCGCCATGCCTAACGCCTACACGCTCGCCGCGGAATATTGTCCGGCGCGCTTGCGCTCGACGCTCGTCGCGCCGATCGGCTGCGGCATCGCGGCGGGCGGCGCGCTCGGCGGACTGGCCGCGCCGCATCTGATCGGCACGTTCGGCTGGCCGTCGATGCTCGTCGCGGGCGGCATCCTGCCGCTCGTTCTGGTGTTTGTGCTGGCGCGCTGGCTGCCGGAATCGGTGCGGCATCTGGTGGCGCACGGCGCGCGTCAGGACGAAGCGCGTGCGATTCTCGCGCGCATCGCGCCGAAGATCGATTTGTCGCGCGTTCAGTTGACGCTCGGCGAAACGCCCGCGCGCGGCTTTCCGATCGGACAGTTGCTGCGGCCGGGCATCGGCGGCGGCACGCTGTTGCTGTGGATCACGGCATTCATGGCGCTGCTCGTCATCTATTTTCTTGGCAACTGGCTGCCGATTCTGATTCAGCAGAGCGGCGTGCCGTTTCGCGAAGCGTCGCTGATGACGGCGCTCTATCTCACCGGCAACAGCCTCGGCGCGATCCTGCTCGGCGTGCTGATGGACCGGTTCAATCCGCAATACGTGCTCGCGGTCGCGTTCGTGTTCGCGGCGGCGAGCCTCGCGTCGTTCGGGCATCTGGCGGGAGATCCGGCGCTTGCTTGGCTATCGCTCGTTGCGCTGTTCGTAACGGGCGTCGGCACCGGCGGCACGATGACCGGCACCAATATTCTGTCGACGGGTTACTACCCCACGGCGACGCGCGCAACCGGCGTCGCGTGGACGCTCGGCATGGGCCGCGTAGGGTCGATCGTCGGTTCGATGATCGGCGGCGCGATGCTCGCCGCCCACTGGCTGCCGCCGCGCATCTTCGAGGCGGTGGCTGTGCCGGTCGCACTTGCCGCGATCAGCGTGTGCGTGCTCGCCGCCTATCGCGCGCGCCATGCACGCCCCGACCAGACGACGAGCGAAGCGGCCGCTCACGGCACCTGAGCCCATCCCGCAACCGCGACGGCGCGCTCAACCCGACACCGCGACACGCGGTCCGCGTGCGGCGAGCCGTCCGTCGAGTTCCGCCTTGCCGTATTCGATCGCGAAATGTTCGGCGGCGTGCGCCGTCGGAAACGAGCGGAACGGGCCAATCGCGCGCCGTACGCCGCCGGGCCGCTCGATCAGCAGCGTCGCCACGAATTCGCCGGAGAGGTGCCGCACGATGGCGGAGAGCTCGCAGCCTCGATATTCGACTGGGGTGGAGTCCATCGCTGACCTCGCTTGGCTTGAACGTTCGGGGATGCTTTCAAATCTACTGAAGGTCCGCCGCGCGCGTAACCCTACGTGTGAGTGGCTGCGAACGTTGGCCGCTCGATTGTCCGTTTTCGACGGCGGCGGCGGAAAGAGCGCAAACGTTTGACTTCAACGTTGAAATTTCTGAAATGAGAGCGATTTCTGCATATTTCGTCTGAAGTCGCTATCCTGCGACGGAGAGCACCGACGAAAGATGCCGGAAATTCCCGCAATCCGACTCCGCGCGTAATGAAAAACTCCGAAGAACGACATGACCGAACCACCGCGCAGGTCATCGCGTGCGTCGCGCTGGTGGTCGCGAGCCACGGCGCTCAGGCGCAGGAGTTCTCCCTCCTGGCCGGACCACTCAAGAGCGCCAGCCAGAACACTTACTCCTGGGAAGCCAACTACCGCGAGGGACTCGGCCGCTATGCCGCATGGAGCTTCTCCTGGCTGAACGAAGGCCACATCCCGGACCATCACCGCGACGGGCAGGCCGTGCAGCTATGGGGGCGCATGCCGCTCTGGAACAATCGGCTGGAACTTTCGGCGGGCGCAGGTCCGTATCGCTATTTCGATACGAGTCAGGCGCAGGCCGGCGGCAACTATTCGAACACGCACGGCTGGGGCGGCATGTTCACGTTGCGGGCGGCGTACTACTTCGACAATCGCTGGATCGCGGAGATGAAGCTCAATCGCGTGCAGGCGTTCGGCGGCCCCGATACCACCGCGCTGCTGTTCGGCATCGGCTATCAGCTCGACGCGCCCGACGGCCCCGGCCCGCGCGCCTACGCCATTCCGCGCACAACCAACGTCACGAACAACGAAGTCACCGTGATGATCGGCACGACGATCCTCAACAGCCTCGATTCCGAATCGAATCTGGCGGAGAGCATCGAATACCGGCGCGGGCTGTGGCGTTACGTCGATTTCACCGCGTCTTATCTGCACGAAGGAGGCCATGTGCAGTCGCGACGCGACGGCATCGCCGCACAGCTCTGGGCCACGCGCGCGTTTTTCAACGACAGGCTCACGCTCGGCGTAGGCGCGGGTCCGTATCTCTCGATCACGCAGAACGACGACCTGCCCTCTAACCGTTCGGGCGATGGCCGCTTCTCGGGTCTCGTGTCGGTATCGGCGAGTTATCGGCTGACCGGCCGCTGGCTTGCTCGTGTTACGTGGAACCGCATGGTGACGCGCTATGACCGCGATGCGGACATTATCGAAGGGGGCGTCGGCCTGCGCTTCTAGAAGAGTTCCTGCTGCCCGGACATCAGCGCGGTGAAGTCGTCGCGCAAGAAAGGCAGGATGCCGTCCGCCACCGGCTGCAACTGCTTGCTCACGTAGTGTTCGTAGTCGATCGGCGCCTGACGCGCTTCGACCGGCTCGGGTCCGGCTGTCGTCATCACATAGCTGATCCAGCCGCCGTTCTGATATTGCAGCGGACGGCCCCGCCGCGCGTTGTGCTCGTCGGCGATGCGCGCGGCGCGCACATGCGGCGGCACGTTGCGATGATATTCGCCGAGCGTGCGGCGCAACCGCTTGCGATAGACGAGAAATTCGTCCATCTCGCCGCGCCGCGTGCGGCCGACGTAATCGCGCACGTATTCGTCGTAAGCCTCGCCCTTGAAGACGCGCATGTAAAGCTCTTGCTGGAAGCGTTGCGCGAGCGGCGTCCAGTCGGTGCGCACCGTCTCCAGACCCTTGTAGATGATTTCGTCGCCACCGTCCGCGCGTGTTGTCAGACCCGCGTAGCGTTTCTTGCTGCCCTCTTCCGTGCCGCGGATCGTCGGCATCAGAAAGCGTCTGAAATGCGTTTCGTATTGCAGTTCGAGCGCGCTTTCGAGACCGAACGTCTCGCGCAAATGCTCACGCCAGTAGTCGTTCACATGCACGACGAGCGCCCGGCCGATGCGCGCGGCATCGTCCTCGTCGCGCGCACGCCGCAGCCAGACGAAGGTCGAATCCGTGTCGCCGTAGATCACCGTGTAGCCGCGCGCCTCGATCAGTTCGCGCGTGCGATGCATGATTTCGTGGCCGCGCATGGTGATCGACGACGCGAGACGCGGATCGAAGAAACGGCAGCCGCTCGATCCCAGCACGCCGTAGAACGAGTTCATGATGATCTTGAGCGCCTGCGACAGCGGCTTGTTGCGCTGGCGTTTCGCCGCCTCGCGCGCTTCCCACACTTGCGCGACGATCGCGGGCAGACAATGCCCGTCGCGCGAGAAGCGTGCGCCGCGAAAGCCGGGCACGGTATCGGCGTCGTCGGGCATGGCGACGCCTTGCGCGAGTCCCGCCGGATCGATCAAAAACGTGCGGATGATCGACGGGTACAGACTCTTGTAGTCAAGCACGAGCACGGAATCATAGAGACCGGGCCGCGAATCCATGACGAAGCCGCCGGGGCTCGCTTCCTCGGGCACGTCGCCAAGATTCGGCGCAACGAAGCCGAGTCGATGCATGCGCGGCATGTACAGATGCGTGAACGCCGCGACCGAGCCGCCGCTGCGATCGGCCTGCAAGCCCGTGACGGTCGCGCGTTCCAGCAGAAACGGCAGCAGTTCGGTCTTCTCGAAGACCTTCGTGACGAGTTCGCAGTCGTTCAGGTTGTAACGTGCGAGCGCGGGCTTGTCCTCCTGAAACCGTCGCTCGATTTCGTCCATGCGTGCGTACGGACTGTCGATTGCCTTGCCTTCGCCGAGCAAGGATTGCGCGACATATTCCAGACTGAACGAAGGAAAATTCCACGTCGCGGAGCGCAGCGCCTCGATGCCGTCGATCACGAGCCTTCCCGCGATCGACACGAAGAAATGATTGCGCTTGATGCCGTGCTCGCGCCATTCGACGGCGCTGCCGTCGCGGCCGAGCGCGAGCGGCACGGCGTAGTCGTCGGCATGTTTTTGCAGCACGCGCAGGTCGAATTGCACGACGTTCCAGCCGATGATCGCATCGGGATCGTGCCGCGCCATCCATGCGTTGAAGCGGCGCAGCATGTCCCCGCGGCTCTCGCAGTAATCGAGCGCGAAATCGGGTTGCGCGGCGTTGGCGTTGGCATCGACATCGCCGTTCGGCGGCCCGAGCATATAAACCTGACGCGCGCCGCAGCCTTCGAGCGCGATCGAATAGAGTTCGCCCTTCGCACTCGTTTCGATATCCAGCGACACCAGCTTCAGCGACGGCCGGTAATCCGGTGCCGGCCTGAGTTCGCTCGCGATGTAACCGTCGCGCGCAACGCCCTCGAACGACACGGGCGCCGTGATGAAACGCTCCATCAGATAGCGTTCGTGCGGACGGATATCGGCTTCATATACGTTGATGCCCGCGTTCTTCAGGTTCTTTTCGAGCGCCAGCAACTGGCGATAGTGCGGGCAATAGAGCCCGAGCACCGGCTTCTGGCGGAAATCCTTTAGCGGAAGGTCGCGCAGTTGCGCATCGCGCGCGCCCGCGACGATTCCTTCCGCCTTCGCGCGATCCTCCGCGCGAATGAACGCCACACTGGTTTGCCGCGCGATGCGGATTTTCTGCGGGCCGTCGTCGGTGGCGAGCCAGAAATCGACTTCGGTGCCGGCCGCGGTATCGCGCCAATGACGCGTCAGCAGGAAACCCTGCCGGGTTGAAACCAAGTCGTTATGTTCGGGAGCGCGTGCCATCGAAGCATTTTACTTGCGCCCAACAAAAAGGCCCGGCGCGTCTTTGCGCGCCGGGCCGGATGAAACCAGATGAATTCGGGAAAGAGAAAAAGTAAAACGCGGTAGCGGCAAATCGGTCGTCCACCGTCTTGCGGACGGTCCCCGGAGGACGGCCGGCGCCGCTACCGCCTAAGCAGCCTGTGCGACCAGGCCCGCCCGTTGCGGCTGTAACGCCGCTACGTTAGCGAGTACCGTGTGCTCCGCGTGCTCCGGCACTTCGTTCTTCGACATCAACACCTCCAGCGCGGCTTCTTGACTGGCCTGTCTTGCGGCCGCCGCTTTCTTGGTCTTCCCCGCGCGTGACGGCGGCTGGCAGGCCCCGCACACCACGTTGTTCTGCAAATCATGTTTATGTGCGACGAACTTCCCGGTGCAGCGGCAGCATGCCGTCATCTGCAACATGCCCGCGTCGAAGAAGCGCACAAGAGTCCAGGCCCGCGTAAGGTCGAGTACCGCCTCGGCACCGCTATGGTTGCAGTGCTCGAGGTACAACCGATACCCCTTGGTCAACGCATCGAGATGCGAACAGCCGGCTTCGTTCTTGAGGAACGTATAGGTGTTATAGAAAAGCGATGCGTGGATATTGGCGAGCCACGTCATGTACCAGTCGGCCGAAAACGGCAGCATGCCCTTCGGCGGCGATACACCCTTCACTTCGCGATACAGACGAATCATGCGGTCCCGCGAGAGCGTGAGTTCGCTCTCCAGCACTTGCATGCGCGCGCCGAGCTCGATCAGCGCGATGGCGCGGAACACTTCCTGGGCGTCTTCAGTGAGGCTCTTCTTCAGCATGGCTCGCTCCGTATTCACTTAAGCGAACTGTTCGGCCGGCTGGCCAGCCAGCAGGATTGCCGCGTGCGTCGGCGCGATGTCCGCGTTCTTCGCGGGTTGCGTCAAGGCCGACAGCATCGTGTGATCGTTGAAGCGGAATGCGCAAAGCAGGTTATCCGACGACGCGAGCTTCACGACCTGAGCGAGCGTCAAGCCCGACAGCAGATCGGCGAGTTCCGCCGACAGACCGAGCCGGAACATGCCGATGGCCCGGTCCTCGCGCAACAGACGCTGCGCGAGCATGATGTACGACAAGTTGATTTCCCGGATCGATTCCAGCGTTTCGCGACCGTTCATGGTTGCAACTTCCAGTAAATCCCCGATTTCCCGCCGGCTTTTTGCCGATATCTTTTTTGTGCCTCACCGGACTAGTTCTGCCCGGCTACGTACTGCGTAATCTTTGTTTCAGTGCGTTACATCTTGTAACAACCACTGTGAGACGGATTCTAAGTACGACCAGAAACTAAAGCAAGGTCATCTCAATAATATTTTGTTGCAAACAACACTTTGTATCGGTAATTTTTTCGACGTGCTTGTTACGTCTGGTTTTGCCGGCTGATTACTATTCTTCTGATGTATTCGGCGTTGATTCGGACAAGCGCGTTTTTTGTCGGATTAATGGCTTGCCGCCAGCCTCAACGGGCGATTGCGGGATTCGGTTGACACTTCCGTCACGTATTTTCGGCGTTATTCATCTGAAGATTCAGGACAAAAAAATGCCGCGTATTCGGGTTTTACCGAGACGCGGCAGAACGAGTAATAAATACCTTAAAGCTGTTACGTCGATGTTACGGGCTTTGTTACCCGCGTTTGTAACGTCGCGCGTTACTTTTGCTACTTTTGCGGGACGCCCCGCTTCCACGCGCCCCAATGTGTAACAAGCTCTTGCACAAACGGGTTGCCGGTCCGATACAAATTTTCGATTGCCGGCGCGAAGCCGCCTTGCGCGGCGTAATTGAGGAGATTATCGGCGGCGGTCTGTCCCTCGTAAGGGCGATCGAAATCGGAACCCGCCCGTAACGCGGCCACGCGCGCCAGATCCACGCGTTTCACGCTCGCGGCGCGTTTGAGCGCCTCGAACGTCGCGTTGTCTTCCTGTTGCGTCGTGCAGTACACGCCGCGTCCGTCGGTCAAAAGGCGCGTCCACGCCCGCGCCCGCTCGCCGATATATTTGCCCGACCACCACGTGTCACCGGCGAGCGTGTCGCACTGAATCACGCGCGGCGGCTGATTGGCCGGCGCGTAGCCGAACTTCGCGCGCGCTACCTTGGCATCGTCGCTGTCGGAGAGCGTCACGTTACGCGAGATCGCGAAGGCGGCGTCGGCGAGCGTCGCGTTAAGCGCGAACACTTCCGTCCGATAGTCGAGCGGCGGTTTTTCGGCGGGCCCTTTCGTGTTGATGCCGAGAAAGCCGCTGGGCCAGTCGGCGGGTTTCTCGCGCGCGTCCAGCTCCCATTGAATGCCGAAATCGACGAGATATTTCGCCCACGCCGCCGAGCCGATGGTGCCGCGCTTCGGATCGATCCCCGCGATGCCCGCGATCAGGAAGTACGTATCGCGCAGGTCGAAGCGGTCGGAGAAGGCCAGCGCCATCATCGATGCCGCCGCGTTCGTATGGCCCATGCCGGTCGTGATGACGCAGACTTCGTCGCGGTTGCAGTGCACGTCGGGATAGTCGGGCGAAAGCCCCGGCACGCTGACCGCCTGCCACGGCCCGAGCCTGTCGAGCCAGACCTGACCTTCGGGCGCGAACATCGTGACGATCATGACCTTGACCGGGCGGCCGCCGTTGCCGTCACCGTGGCGAGCGTGATCGTCGCCGGCGCTGCGGTCCTGCTGTTGCGCGAACGCGCAACCTGTGAAGCCCGTGAAGCTCGTAATGCCGAGCGAGATCATGCTCGCGCTCATCAGCTTTTTCAGCTTTCCTGCGCGAAATTTCACTCGATGCCGTGACGTGGGGACGTGTCTCATGCGGGTTGATCCTCGTAAAGGTTCGACCTTCGAAAGAAGACCACGCCCGCTCGGGGTACGCGTACAGGGCGCGATCGGCCCGCACAATTATAGGAGCATCGATGACATGACGACCGGCAAAAACAGCCGCTTCAAGTGCCGCTTTGCGACGCGCGCGGCGGCGGCGCATTCGATGCGACATTCGGCGTGCCCGACGCTTCGCTCGTCGGATGCTGCGCGGCCCGCGAAGGCTCGCCGCGCTGATCCGCGCCGGCCTCGTCCGCGTCTTTCACGGCTTCGTGATCACGGTCGCTCACGATCACGAAGTTGCGCTGCGGATTCGCGATTTCGATGCCGCGCGCCGTGAACTCGTTGAGGATGCGCCTGTTGAATTCGCGCTGCACCGGCCAGCGCGAGCTGTCGCGGCATTGCATCTGGCCTGCGAGCGTGACGGTCGAGCCGTCGACGGCATCGACGCCCCAGAAGCTGAAGTCGGAGAGAATGCCGTCGCGGAAGGCTTCGTCTTCACGCAGCGCCGCGCCGATCTCCTTGAGCGTGGAGATGGCGAGATCGACGTCCTGACCGAGCGCAATCGACGCGCGCACCGCCGCATTGCCGATGCCCCGGTTGGTGTTGTTCACCGTCGAGACCGAACTGAACGGCACGGTGTAAAGCGAGCCGTCGCCGCCACGCAGCCGCACCGTGCGAATCGAAAGATATTCGACCGTGCCCGACACGCCCGCGAGCGTCACCCAGTCGCCGACCTGCATCGCGTTTTCCATCAGCAGGAAGATGCCGGTGATCAGATCCTGCACGAGCTTTTGCGAGCCGAAACCGAGCGCGACGCCGAAGATGCTGGCGCTCGCGAGCAGCGGCGCCGTGTTCACGCCGAGTTCCGAAAGACCCGTCAACACGACGATCATCGCGATCACGATGAACAGGCCGGAGCGCATCATCGGCAAGAGCGTGCGCAGGCGCGCCGCGCGCAGGCGTTCGCCGCTCGCGGTCCACTGTTCGAGCCGCCGTTCGACGATGATGTTCGCGCCCTCCCACACGAGCACGGCGAAGACGCCGGCCACCGCGATCGTCACGAGCGCCGACACGAGCCGGTTGCCCACGCCGCCGGAGGTGAAGAAGCGCAGGATGTCGATGCCCCACACTTGCAGCAGAAACACCACCGTGACGATGGAAATGAGCGCCTGCACGATGCGCCGCAAAGCCGGGTAATAGCGATAAGCGCGTCGGCGCAGGATGGATTGTTCGGAGACGTCGTCGTCATCGCTGCGATGAAAGAGGCGGCCCAGCGCACCGAACGCAACGATCGCCAGCACGCGCGCGCCGACCAGCACGAGCAACGACACGCCGCCGAGATGGAACAGCGTCCGATAGCCGTTCTGCACGTCGAGCGCCCACACGAACCACAGCGCGATCACGAAGAAGATGGCGACAGCGGCCCAGATATCGGCAACCCAGTTGCCGAACAGCCTGACCGAGCGATTCACCCTCGCCTGCTCGCGAATCCGCTCGGCCACCGACGTGCGGCACGCGAAGATGACATACGCGATCATCAGATGCACGAACAGCATCGTGACTTTAAGGACCGCGATGCGCGCGTCGCCGGACAGGCCGAGCGGCTCGCCCGCGTTGGCAAGCGCGATGCCCGCGCCCGCCACGTACACGACGTGCCGCACCCAGCGATGCACATAAGCCGCATAGAAATCGCGCATCTGGATAAGACGCAGCCCGGGCGCGCGCGGCGCAAGGAAGAAGCCGCTCACGATCACGATGCCGCGGCAGACCAGATAGACATCGATCAGCGAGCCCGCAACGTGCGCTTCGGGCGTGTTTTCGTCGATGAAAAAGGACATGAGCAGCGTCACGACGCCGATGAACACGACGAGCGGTACAAGCGAGAGCAGCCCGTGCACGAGCGCGCTCGGCAGACGTTGCAGCAGCGTCCAGTGGCGCGCCGCGTGACGTTGACCGCGCGCCTTGTCGACCTTGCGCTCGGCCAGATGCATCGCGGTTTCGTCGCCGCTTCGCGCCGCGATGTCTTCCGCGCGCTCGGCGGCCCGCTGTTCGTGCACGAGTTCCGGCTCCTGCACTTCGGCATCGGCGATACCGCGCGCCGCAATCTTCGCGCGTGGTGTCCGGAGCAGACGCATGCACACGAATTCGAGCAGCAACGCCGGCAGCAGCGACGCCAGCACGGTCCACGCGACATGGCCGAGCAGCATGCGCGCCGAGTCGGTCGCGGTGCGATCCTGCCACCACATCCGCACTGAACCGAAGTCGAGCAGCGCCGTGATCGAATGACGCAGTCCCGCGCCGATCTGCACGAGCCAGTGCCCCGCCTGCCGCGACAGTTGCGACGCCAGCCCGTTCGCCGTCAACGAATGCGCGAGCACGCTCGACGCACCCGAGGCGGGCGTCGCAGATGAACTCGACGCAGCTTCCGGCGCGCTTGCGGCCGGCGCCGGCGCGGCAAGCGCACCCGCAGCCGCGACGGCGCGCAACGTGTCCTCCACTTGCGAGCGTCGCGCGGGATCGTTGAGCACGGTCAACGCATCGCGCGCCTGCTGCGGCGTCAGCGCGACGGCAGGCTGCGACGCGGCTGCGGCGAAGGAATATGTCGGCAGTGCCGAGAGAAAACTCGACACGGTAACAAGCAATACGGCAAGAAGGACTTTGCGCATGGGTCGAATGAAGATCGCGAAATGACAGGGACTCGATGCGGACGATGCGCACGCCTTATGCTAACGCGATGCCATCCGCGAAGCAGAAGCGGTCGCCAATAGACGAAAAGACGACGCAGCGCGAAGTCGGCGCATTCGTGACCGGTAGCACTTGGCACTCCCGCTCGGCCACGCGCGTGAAATTACGGCGTGGTCGCGGGTTCGCCGCGGTCGCGTGCGACATCGGGTTCGAAAAAAACCCAGCGCACTTGCGGAAACGCACGCTGCAAGTCTTCTTCGATGACATTGATCGCGTCGATCATCGCGCGGCCGCTCGCGTAATCGATCATTTCCGCCTGCACCGCGACCACGACATGCTTGCCCCACTGCAACGTAATGAGACTGATGATGCGCGTGATTTCGGGCCGCGCGCGCAGATGCGCGTCGATCGCCTTGCGCACTTCCGGGCTCGCCGATTCCCCGACGATCATCGACTTCACTTCGCGCGCGACGAGATACGCGATGACCATCAGCAGCACGCCCACGCCGATCGAGCCGGCAGCATCGAAGGCGGGATTTCCGGTGAGCATCGTCATGAGCACGGCGGCGAACGCGATCGCGAGACCCAGCAGCGCCGCGACATCCTCGCCCGCGACCACGAGCAGTTCCGATTCGCGCGTCTCGCGGAACCATCGCCATAAGGACTTGTTGGGCGCGCCCTTGCGGATCTCGCGTATTGCGCCCGCGAGCGAAAACGCTTCGAGCACAACCGAGATGCCGAGAATCACGAGCGCGACGACCGGATTCGACAACGGCTCATGATGCAGCAGCCGATGCGCGCCCTCGTACACGGAAAACGCGCCGCCCACGAAGAACAACAGCAACGCGACGATCAGCGCATAGAAGTAAATCTCGCGCCCCGAGCCCAGCGGATGCAGCGCGTTCGCGGGCGCCTGCGCGCGTTTCATGCCGAAGAGCAGCAGCAACTGATTGCCGCAATCGGCGGTGGAGTGGATGGCTTCGGCGAACATCGAGCCCGAGCCGGTGAATGCCGCCGCGCCGAACTTGCACACGGCGATGCCGAAATTCGCGGCGAGCGCGTAGAAAATTGCTTTGGGTGATTCTTCGTTCATGCCGTCCTTGAGATTAGAACCGTTCAGGCTACGTCAACGCGGCTCGCGCCATCGACCATTTCGCCGATGACCGCGGCATCGTCGAAGCCGTCGGCACGGAAGATCGCGAGCACGTCGTTCACGGCTTCCGGCGCGCACGATACGAGCAGGCCGCCCGAAGTTTGCGGATCGGTGAGCAAAGCGCGCGCCTCGTCGAGCGAGGCATCGGCGAATGCGCCCAGCGTCACATCGGCGCCATAAGCGTTCCAGTTGCGTCCCGACGCGCCCGTGTAGATGCCCGCGCGCACGAACTCGCGCACCTGCGGCAGCCACGGCAGGTCCGCGTAACGAATGCGCGCCGTGAGCCGCGCCCCGCGTGCGAGTTCGAGCGTGTGGCCGAGCAGGCCGAAGCCGGTCACGTCGGTGAGCGCGTGCACGCCGTCGAGCCGGGCGAGCTCCGCGCCGGGACGATTGAGCTTGGTCGTCGCCGCGATCATGGCCGCGTAGCCGGTGGCATCGAGCTTGTCTTTCTTGAGCGCCGCCGACAGCACGCCGACGCCGAGCGGCTTGCCGAGCACGAGCACGTCGCCCGCGCGCGCCGCCGCGTTGCGCTTCACGCGCGACGGATGCACGATGCCGATCGCCGCGAGCCCGTAGATCGGCTCGACGGAATCGATCGAATGGCCGCCCGCGACCGGTATGCCCGCTTCCGCGCACACCGCTTCGCCGCCCTTCAGCACCTGCGCGATCACTTCGTGCGGCAACACGTTGATCGGCATGCCGACGAGCGCGAGCGCCAGGATCGGTTTGCCGCCCATCGCATAGACGTCGGAGAGCGCGTTGGTTGCGGCGATGCGGCCGAAGTCGAAGGGATCGTCGACGATCGGCATGAAGAAGTCCGTCGTCGCGACGATCGCCTGCTCGTCGTTGAGGCGATAGACGGCGGCGTCGTCGGCTGTGTCGTTGCCGACGAGGAGATCGGGGAACGCGGGCAGCGGCGCGGCGCGCTTCAGGAGATCGGCGAGCACGCCGGGCGCGATCTTGCAGCCGCAGCCGCCGCCGTGGGAAAGGCTCGTGAGACGGGGTGAAGTCGTATGGTTCATCGTTGAAAGGTCAGTCTGAATCGTGCAATGCAAGGCATTATCGCCGCTCGCGGTGAATGGCGTCGGGGTGATGTTTCCTGGGGAGACGTTTCATTTGATGCGCCTGAAGAGACCCGGATAGTCGACGACGAGGCCGTCCGCATCGACCGTGATATCCGCCGTGAAGCCCGTGTCGAGCCCTTCATAACGATAGCGATGATTCGGCTCGATGCACGTATACGCCTGCTCCACGGCGCTCACGCTGAGTTCGGGCACACGCACGTAGGCCACGCGAATCACGCGCCGCTCGCCGCGTTCGAGCTTCATGCGCCGGATCGGCAGCGTGTTGGTGAAAGGCGTGGCGGTGACGTCCACGTCGATGCAGCCGCGCAACGACTCGAACGGCGCGCCGTGCGCATCGCTCCACGCGTGCGCGTCGCCGTTGTTGCCGTCTTTGCGATGCAGATCGAGCGTCGCGCCGCCCGCGAGCTTCAGCGCCAGGCGCACAACCTGCCAGCGCGCGTCGCATTCGATGCGATAGACGAGGCCGAACGCGTGCGCGCCATCCTCGCCCACGACCGCGCTTTCGATCACGGTGCCCTCGCGCCTCTCGTCGAGCACGAGATGTTCGAGCCCGGTGCCGTCCTGCTGCGACCATCGCACTGCTTTCATCGCGCACCTCTTCGACATGAGTGGCCTGCATCGAAGGATACAACGCGGCGCGCATTGCTTACGACCGGCATTCGGAATGCGCGATTCGCTCGACGTCACAAAACTTCACACGGTATACTTCGCGGCATCCCTGCGCAGGCGCGCGCATCGCATACACAGCGCCACTCACGCGATCCGTGCCCCGGCGATCCGCGCTTGCCCATACGCTCCGAACGCCCTTTTTCATCGCCATCGCATGAATAAATCTCTTGCTCCCGTATTGCTGGCGCTCTCGCTCTCGGCGTCGATGTTTCAGCTCGTTCAGGCCCAGGAAACGCCGGACCTGCCGGAAGACTATTCGTATCTGACCAAGCTCCACGTGCCGGAACCGGTGGTGCAATGCGTCGCGGCCATCGACCGATGGGTGGAGAACGCGCCGAAGTACGACACGCTGATCGTGCCCGATCGTCGCGTGCTGTCGGCTACGATCGACAGCGAAACTCCGATCTTCAGTGTCGGCAATCCGATTCCGGTCGACCAGGTGATCGTGATGCGCGCGTTCGCCAAAGCGCGCGGCAAGCAGCAATGGACTCGCGTAGACAGCCGTTGCGGCGTACGCGACGGTCACGTGGTCGGCGTTTCGCTCACGCCGAACATGAAGCCGAAGATCGTTCGCTAGGGTCAACTCTTTGCGGCGCGGCGCTGGCCCGTGCGTTCGTCGAGCCACTTGACGACCTGCGGTCCGAAGGTGCGCGGCGCCTTGGCGTGAACGCGGCCCGCCAGGTCCGAGAGCCGGTCCGCCGCGAGCGCCTCGCGCATGCGCTTCTCGGCGTTCTTCATGACGGCGTGGACCGCACAGACGCCGCTCGTCGCCCAGGGCGGGGCTTCGTCGCCGAACACCGCGCAGCGCGCGCGAATCTCCCTGCAATCGAAAAGCGGCTTGTCGCCGTCGATGGCATCGACGACATCGAGCACGCTGATTTCACTCGACGGCCGCGCGAGCGCAAAGCCGCCGCGCGCGCCTTCCGTCGCCACGACGAGTCCGGCCTTGTGTAACTTCGTGAACAGCTTGGCCACATACTCGGCCGGCACGCCCTGCAGGTCGGCGAGATCGCGCACACCCGCCTCGCGCACGCCATGCGGCGGCTCGGCGAGATAGAGCATGCAGTGCAGCGCGTACTCCACGCCCGTGCTGATGTGGGACATATTCACTCCGACAGATCGAATCGTAGTTCAGGATAAACCTTCACGCGCGCGCGTGCAACAGCCACGACTCTGCAACAACGCTTTACAGACGCCCATCGTAAATATTTCACGTTATACGTTTGCTTACAAACGAACACGGCTTGTCATTTTGCGAACCGCTAAATTGGTTTCCATGGTTCACACGGAGAGAAACCAATGAAGAAGCTAGCGATCCTTGCAGCGTTGGGCGTGGTGTTAAGCAGCGCGCTGTCGGGCTGCATCGTCGTTCCGGGCGATGGCGGATATCACCATCATCGCGATTACTACCGCTATTAAACCGCTGCGAATCTTCTGAAACTCGCATCCGCTGAATCGCAGTTCAAACAGTGCGGGTGTGCTGGCTGAGCTAACGAGATAGGAGCAAACATCATGAACAAGACGAAAAAGAGCCTGCTGATCGCTTCCCTGGCCGCCGCGCTGGGTATGGGCCTCGCTAATGTCGCGTCGGCGGACGTGCATCACTATGCCCCGCAGCACGTCACCGTCGGCTGGCACGGCGATCGTTATTATGACGGTCATCGTTACTGGGAACGGCGCGAGTGGGAACGCCGGCATGAGCATCACGTGGCCCCGCCGCCGCCGCATCGCTACTATTGATTATCGCGGGACGTAAAAAAAGGCCGCAGCGAATACCATCGCTGCGGCCTTGTTGCATCGGTCGATGACTACCAGTTCTTGGGATCGCCGCCGAGTTCCTTGCACGTGTCGTACGCAATGGCCTGAAGCTTCGCTTCGCCAATTTGCCCCGACAGCGCGTAACCGACACGGTCCCACGCCCAGTAAAACGTCGTGCGCTGGCCGTCTCTCAGGGTCTTGATGCGAGTGTCGTTGCGCCGGATCGTGGCCGTTGTCATATAGAGCGTGAGCCGCTCGCCCGCCGCGTTTTGATACATGAATTGCGCCGCGGGCCCTTCTTCGTCCGGCAGCAGCCGGCCGCCAACCAGTTGAAAACCGTACTCGGTCAGCGACGGAATCGTCACCGAACGATTCAGGCGTTTCGACAGCCACGTCACGAGATGATCCTGCTGCGACGCCGCCACTTCCACCGCATGGCGCTGCTCCGGCGCGTACACGGCATATGCGATGTCGGCGCGCTCGGCGAAGCGCGGCTGTTGGTCGCCGAGCGCGGGCACGAGCATGTGCAGCAAAAATCCGCACGCCACGCCAACGATCAGAAAACACGCCGCAAGCAGATACCGCTCGCGCGCGCGCGGCTTGAGGCGGATGACCTGCGGCTCGCCCTGATCGGCGAACAGCGCCCGCAAGGCGTTGTCCTGCGCGCGATAGGCGGCAACGGTCGCACCGCTCGCGGGATCGTTCGCGATGCGTTCGGCCAGCGCGTCGCGTTCATCGGCGTGCAGTTCGTCGTCGACGTAGGCGGACAGCGCCTGCAGGTCGCGATCGGGCTTCGGGGGACCCATCGGGTCGGCGTGGTCGGATGGACGGTCCTGATTCGTCATGATCGGCTCACCACTTTCAACGACGACGCCGACGCCTTGCGGCCCGGTTCCTCGCCGAGCAGAACGCGCATGTGTTCGCGCGCTCTCGATAAGCGCGACATCACAGTTCCGGTCGGCACGTTCAACACCACGGATGCCTCCTGATAACTCATTTCCTCGACACATACGAGCAACATCACTTCGCGCTGCTCGACGGGCAGGCAATAAAGCGCGCGCTGCACGTCGCGCAATACGAGCCCGTCCACTTCGCCGCGCGGCGCGGCCATCTGCCGCCAGGGCGCGGTTTCATCGTCGACGGCGATATCGCGCCGCCCACGCAACTGATCGATATATAAATTGCGCATGATCGTGAACAGCCACGCGCGCAGGTTCGTGCCGGTGTGGAACGACTTCGAGCGATTCAGCGCGCGTTCGGTTGCGTCCTGCACGAGATCGTCGGCCCAGGCGCGATCGCCCGTCAGCGCGCGAGCGTAGCGGCGCAGCTGCGGCAAGTGCGCGAGGAGATCGCTCTCGAAGCTCAAGGCCGTGAGCCCGCTCGCGTACGGACCGCGTGCGTCGCGCGGATGGCGTGCCTCATCAGTAGCTTCCTCCGCCGGCGGGTCCGCTCGGGCTGTTCGTGCCGCCCGATCCGTTCGGCGCACTTTGCATGCCGTTCGCGCAGCCCGCCGCGCTCAGCGCGAAGCCGAGCACGATCAGGAGCGCCGTCACTCCGATCGATCGTTTCATGATCGTTACCCGTTCATAGATTGACCGGCGAACCCGCCGATTTATTCCGCGAGTTCGCCGCGAGTTCGCAGATTGCGAGTCGGCTTCAGTTCCCTTGCGCGTGTTCCGAAACGCTCAGGGCTTCACGACATGCCAGACGTCACGGAAATTGTCCCCGTTCTTGTCGCCCGGCTTCGTGTCCTTCGCGAAGCGATAGACGCGCTTGCCGTCGTAGGCCCATTGCTTGCCGCCATCGCCGGCTTCCATGGTCCATTTGCCGCTCGGCTTGTCGGAGTCGCTCGCCATCGCCGCGGGCCACGCCTGTGCGCAGCCGCCGGTGCACGCGCTCGGGCCGCCCTTGCTGTCCTTGTCGAAGGTATAGAGGGTCATGCCGTTTTCATCGACGTACATGCCGTTGGCTTCTTTGGGCGCTGCCGCGCTCGCGGACGAAGCAAAAGCGGCGGCAACGGTGGCGAGAGCGGCGACGGACATCACGATGCGCTTCTTCATTTCATCTTTCCTTGTCGTAGAAGTATCCGTAGAACGTTCGGAAGCGCTGCACTATTCCGCGGACGATGAAATAAATCGATGCGGCAGCGCCCTCGCATCGCCAGTCGGCACTTCATTCAAGACCATTCGCGCGCGCGTGGCTAGCGATTCGTCGAAATTTCGCCGCCCGACGGGACGAAGACCGCGCTCAGACGCCTGCGGCCGCCGCGTCGCGCCAGCGCCGGGTGTCGCGCAGCGGCGGCGCGCCGAAGAGGCGGCTGTACTCGCGGCTGAATTGCGACGCGCTTTCGTAACCCACGCGATGCGCGGCCGTAGCGGCATCGACGATATCGAGCAGCATCAGCCGCCGCGCTTCCTGAAGCCGCAACTGCTTCTGATATTGCAGCGGGCTCATCGCGGTCACGGCCTTGAAATGATGATGCAGCGACGACACGCTCATATGCACGTCCCGCGCGATGTCCTCCACGCGCAGCGGCTGGTCGAAGTGCTGGCGCAGCAACTGGATCGCCTTCGCGATGCGCTGCGTCTGGCTGTCCTGCAACGCGATCTGCCGCAGCCGCGCGCCGGAGCCGTTCATCAGCAGGCGATAGAGAATCTCGCGCTTCACGAGCGGCGCGAGAATGGGCACGTCCTCGGGTGAGTCGACCAGGCGCAGCAGACGCAGAACCGCGTCGAGCATCGAGTTGCCGAGGCGGTTCACGTAGAGACCGCGCGATGCGTCGGCCTGGGCGGCGGGCGGCAGCTTTTCGTCCTGGATCAGCGCCGTGATTTCCTCGACATCGAGTTCCAGCCGCATGCCGAGATAAGGCTCCGACTCGCTCGCGACCGACACCTGTCCGCACACGGGCAGATCCACCGACGACACGAGATAGTGCATCGGATCGTAGATGTAGGTTTCGTCGCCGACGATGAGGCGCTTGCTGCCCTGCGCGATCAGCGCGAGCGCGGGCGTCTGGATGCCGTGCTTCGGCCCGCCCGGATTCATGATGCGATGCAGAAAAAGCCCCGGCACCGGCGTTTCCACCGAGCCTTCGCATCCGACGGTGAAGCGATCCAGCAGCGCGACGAGATCGAGGCGGGCCTGATCCAGCGCGGCATCGGGCGCGCCGCCGCCGTTGCGCGCCTCACCGGGCTGCTCGTGACTGTCTTTTCCGGCGAGGCCGGGAGTGTCGTTCAAAGCCATGGTTTGCGGACGGTTTTTTGAGAGGATGGAAGTGTGTCTAGCTTACTCGCGCGAGCGCGGGATTGCTGCCGGTCAACCTCCGCGTTTGCAGGAACAGGCAAGGATTGAGCAGGATCAGGCTATGAACGGCGCGCCCCGCGGGACGATACTGCATTGCCGGCGCGTCCCACCTGCCTTTCAAGCAGCGAAGCCGCGCCCAATCAGCCATTCGGGAGCAATCATGCGTTACAGGAAATTCGGCAATACCGGTCTTTTCGTCTCGGAACTGTGCCTCGGCACCATGACCTTCGGCGGCGGGACTGGCGGAATCTGGGACAACATCGGTCAGTTGCAGCAGGCGGAAGCGGACAAGCTCGTCGGCCGCTCGCTCGACGCGGGCATCAATTTCATCGATACAGCCGATGTCTACGCCGACGGCCGGTCGGAAATCATCACGGGTCAGGCGCTGAAGAACCTGAAAGTGCCGCGCGAGAACGTGGTCGTTGCGACGAAGATTCTCGGCGAGACCGGCACCAAGGGCACGAACTCGCGCGGTGCGTCGCGCTATCACATCATCGATGGCGTGAAGGCGAGCCTTAAGCGGCTGCAACTCGATCATGTCGATCTGTACCAGATTCACGGCTTCGATCCCGCAACGCCGATCGAGGAAACGCTGCGCGCGCTCGACAATCTCGTGCAGCACGGACATGTGCGCTATATCGGCGTGTCGAACTGGGCGGCGTGGCAGATCATGAAGGCGCTCGGCATCTCCGAGCGGCTCGGGCTCGCGCGCTTCGAATCGCTGCAGGCGTATTACACGGTTGCGGGTCGCGATCTCGAACGCGAAATCGTGCCGCTTCTGCAAAGCGAAAACGTAGGGCTAATGGTGTGGAGTCCGCTCGCGGGCGGTCTGCTGTCGGGCAAGTTCACGCGTGACGGCGGCAAGGAAGAAGGCAGCCGACGCGCCAAGTTCGATTTTCCGCCGGTCAATGTCGAGCGTGCGTATGACTGCGTCGACGTAATGCGGCGCATGGCCGAAGGCAAAGGCGTGTCCGTCGCGCAGATCGCGCTGGCTTGGCTGCTGCATCAGAAGGTGGTGTCGAGCGTGATTATCGGCGCGAAACGGATCGAGCAACTCGACGACAACATCGCGGCGACGAAGGTGCGGCTCAATGACGACGAACTCGCCGCGCTCGATGAGGTGAGCCAGTTGCCGTCGGAATATCCGGGATGGATGCTCACGCGGCAAGGGGAATATCGGTTGAATCAGATGAAGGAGAAGGCGGCGGAGTAAGTTTTCGGTTTTCAGCCGCCCTCGATTTTGGGTGCGGCTGAAATGTTTATTCGCGTTGACGCGCTGGGGAAAGGCGTTCTGGATGAAATCGGTTTATGGCGCGGATATCGACCTCAGCCAATTCGAGAATCTGAGGCGTTGGTTTATGCGGGTCGAAGACCGGCCCGCGGTTAGGTCCATGTACGGCGCGGAAGCACTCGGTCAATGATCTGCTAAAACCGCTAATCCTGGCGCGTGCTATGGCGCCGGACTCAGGATTTACCCTGATATAAGCCCTTAAAAACGCCATTATCGACCATTTTCCGCCCTTTATCTCAAAACCAGATAGACCTTATCCTCCTTATCGCGTTGCGGCATAAGGCCGCTCTGCCGACACTGTACGCACAACATCACCACTGCCTCACGGAGACAAACATGCGTACTCAAGTCGGCATCGTCGGCGCGGGCCCGGCCGGGCTTCTTCTTTCCCATCTGCTTCATCTGCGCGGCATCGAATCGGTTGTGCTCGAATCGCGCAGCCAGAACGACATCGAATCGACGATTCGCGCCGGCGTGCTCGAACAAGGCACGATGGACCTGCTCAATCAGGTCGGTCTCGGCGCACGCATGCAGGCCGAAGGCGCGTTGCACCACGGTTTCGAGCTTGCGTTCGAGGGGCAGCGGCGCCGCATCGCGCTGACGGAACTCACCGGGCATTCGATCACGGTCTACGCACAGCACGAAGTGATCAAGGACCTCGTCGCGGCGCGTCTCGCGGCAAACGGTGCCCTGAAGTTCAACGTGTCGAACGTATCGCTGCACGATTTCCACGTAGGTAGCGATCGCAAGCCGCGCATCAAATATCAACACGAAGGCCGCAGCGAAGAACTCGAGTGCGATTTCATCATCGGCTGCGACGGCTCGCAAGGCGTCTCGCGCCAGTGCATTCCCGAAGCGGTGCGGCAGGATTATCAGCGGGTGTATCCGTTCGGCTGGTTCGGCATCCTCGTCGAAGCGCCGCCCTCTTCCGATGAGCTCATCTACGCGCGTCACGATCGCGGCTTCGCGCTCATCAGCACGCGTTCGCCGGGTGTGCAGCGCATGTACTTCCAGTGCGACCCGAAAGACTCCGTCGATGCCTGGTCCGACGACCGCATTTGGGCCGAGCTTCACGCACGCGTCGATACCGCCGACGGCTGGCAGATCACCGAGGGCAAGATCTTCCAGAGGAACATTGTCGGCATGCGCAGCTTCGTCTCGACGCCGATGCAGTCCGGCAAGCTCTTCCTCGCCGGCGACGCCGCTCACATCGTTCCGCCGACCGGCGCGAAGGGCCTGAACCTCGCGGTATCGGACGTGCGCGTGCTGACCGCCGCGCTCATCGACTTCTATAAGGAAGCCAACAGCGACAAGCTGGCGCGCTACACGGAGACGGCGTTGAAGCGCATCTGGCGCGCGGAACACTTCTCGTGGTGGATGACGCGCATGCTGCACAAGCTCGACGACACATCGCCCTTCGAGCAGCGCCTGCAAGTGGCGGAACTCGAGCACGTGACGACATCGCGTGCGGCTGCCACCGCGCTTGCCGAAAACTACGTCGGCAGCGTGGCGGTTTAACGGCAGGCTGCATGCTGCACGCCCGGCGCCTCACAGGCGTCGGGCGTTTTCGCGTCAAAGAACCGCGACGACTCGCACATCCCCTTCCACCGACGGAATCACCTGACCGCCGACGCGCCGGAACGTGATGGTCGCGATCTTGTCGCCGAGACGCAGGTCGCCGATTTCCAGCCAGTCGATGCCCTCTGGCAGTTGCGGCCGGTCGATCCGCACTTCGTCGTTGACGGCATCGACGGTCACGCCCAGACACGCTTCCAGCACCATGAACGGCGCACCCGCAGCCCACGCCTGCGGCAGGCACGCAACCGGATAAGCGATGGGCCGCTCGCCGCGCTGCCGTGTGAACCCGCAGAACAGCTCCGGCAGGCGCATATCGAAAGTGACTGCCGCCTCGAACAGCGACTGCAACAGGCCGACGGCCGCCCCGCGCTCGCCGTAACGCGCCAGACCGCGCGCGCACAGCGCCGTGTCGTGCGGCCAGACAGAGCCGTTGTGATACGACATCGGATTGAAACGCGGCTGGCCCGCCGCGAGCGTGCGCACGCCCCAGCCGGTGTGAAACAGCGTCGATTCGAGCTGGCGCGCGACCGCTTCACCGCGTGTACGGTCGACGAGATCGAACGCCAGCAGATGCCCCGCGTTCGACGCGAGCACGCGGCACAAATCGCCCTTGCCGTCCAGTGCGATGCCGTAGAAATCCATCTCCGGCATCCAGTACATTTCCTCGACGCGCTCGCGGATATGGCGCGCACGCCTGTCGAATTCGCGGGCGCTCTCCTCTTCGCCGCGTTCGCGGGCCAGCCGCGCCATCGTGGAAAACGCCGTCGATGCATATCCCTGTACTTCGACGAGCGCGATCGGTCCAACGGGAAACTTGCCGTCCGCATGGAACACGGAGTCCTGGCTGTCCTTCCAGCCCTGATTCGCAAGTCCGTGTTCGGATGCGCGCTGATAATCGAGCAGACCGTGAGGATTCTTGTCGCAATGTCGCGCGACCCATTCGGCGGCGAGTTGCAGCGCGGGCCAGATCTCGTCGAGCAGTTCGCGGTCGCCGGTGCGCTCGGCATAAGCGCCTGCCAGCACGATGAAGAGCGGCGTGCTGTCTACGCCGCCGTAATACAGCGCGAAAGGCACTTCTCCGGTCGCGGCCATTTCGCTCTTGCGGGTCTCGTGCATGATCTTGCCGATCTCGGCGTCGCGGAACGCCGAGTCCTCGCGTGCCTGATGCGCGGCCAGAAAGCGCAGCACGCCGCGCGCCAAAGTCGGATGCAGCCAGAGCATCTGCAGCGACGTGATGATCGCGTCGCGTCCGAACGCGGTCGAAAACCACGGAATACCGGCATACGGATACGGACCGGTTTCGAGATCGGTCGTGAGCAAACCGAGATCGGCCAGCGAACGGTCGATCCATTCGCTGAAGAGCGGATTACTCGAACGCACGCGCGCGCTCGCACGACGCCTGTCGCGCATCCGCCGATGCGCTTCGACCAGCGCCTCGCGAATGGCCGGTCGCCCCGATTCGGGCGCGCATTCGGCCGCTTCCGCCGCGTTGCGCTTGCTTTCCTCGCTGGCGTCGCTCAAGGCGTGCGTCACCGCCGTCACGGACAAGTAGACGGAAATCGCCGTTTCCGACTGGATGTGCAGCGCGTAGTCGGCACGCGTTGGCGAGAGTACGTCCGGGGCGGGCGTGAACTGGATGCGCGCGGTCCGCTCCACTTCGTCCAGACCGACATAGCGCAGCACCACTTCACCGTTCTCGACCGCCGGCGGCCGCAGAGTGCCGCGCTTGCCGCGCTTTGCGCCGCGCACTTCGAACATGTCGAGAAAGTCCGCTGCGAAGGAAATCGACAGCGGCACGGTGGACGGCTCCGTGCCGTAGTTCGTGAGCACGATGCTCTCGTGCAGTACATGCCCCGACAACACGCGTTTGCGCTCGACGTGGATCACGCCCTCCGGCGTGTGCGCCCCGCCGATGGGCGGCAGCGGGCGGTTGGTCAGGTGCGCCGTGAAGACGGCGTTGTCGCTCGATACGCTGCCCGAAAGCAGCGACGGCGCGCGGCCTCCGAACGTGAGCACTAGTTCCGAGAGCACGCGTGTGTCGTTGACGAACAGGCCGTCGTCGCCGCCACGGATGTCGCCGTTGGCGTCGTACACGGCAAAGGTGTTGCCGGACTTCAAAACGAACTGCCGTTCGCTCGGCATGTTTGCATGCTCGGTCGGGATGAACGGCTCGTCCGTGAGTGGTTGTTGCTGCTGCACCTGCCCTTGCGACTGTTCTTTTGTATCCATTGCACCTTCCTGAAAGTAATCTGAAGGGTCTCGTGAGCCGCGCGTGACCACGCTTGACCACGCCTGAACGCGCCCGAGTTGCCCGCCATGGTGCCATCGCCACGCCTGAACGTGGCCTACATACAGCGGGTGAGCCGCTTACCCGCTATCATCGACGGTTTTTCGACCTAATCACGGCTGACGGGTTCTCCGCGCGCAATGTCATTTCCGCATATCGACTTACTTTATTCTGCCTCAGGACTCGCGGTGGGCTTTCTGGTCGGCCTGACGGGCGTAGGCGGCGGCTCGCTCATGACGCCGCTGCTCGTGCTCCTGTTCGGCATCCACCCGGCGACGGCCGTCGGCACCGACCTGCTGTACGCGGCCGCGACCAAGACTGCGGGCACGCTCGTGCACGGCATCAAGGGCTCGGTCGACTGGCGCATCACCGGCCGGCTGGCGGCGGGCAGCGTGCCGGCGGCGGCGCTCACGCTCTATTTCCTGCACGCCCACGGCATTGCTTCGCCCGGTACCGCACGGCTCATCCAGCTGATTCTCGGAACGGCGCTCCTCATTACCGCCGTCTCGCTCATTTTCCGGCCGCAACTTGCGCGCCTTGCCTATCAAAAAGGGCACGGACGGCCTGAACAGCCGGCGCGCACCGCGGCCTGGACGGTTCTCACCGGCGCGATTCTCGGCGTGCTGGTTTCGATCACCTCCGTGGGCGCGGGCGCGATCGGCGTAACGGTGCTTCTGCTGCTCTACCCACGCCTCGCGACGGTGCGTATTGTGGGCTCGGATGTGGCGCACGCCGTGCCCCTGACGCTGATTGCGGGCGCCGGGCACTGGATGCTCGGCTCCGTCGACTGGTCATTGCTCGCTTCGCTCCTCGTGGGCTCGATACCGGGCATTGCCGTTGGCAGCATGCTGTCCTCGAAGGCGCCGGAAGCGCTGCTGCGCCACGTGCTCGCCGCGACGCTGGTTCTCGTCGGCGTGAAGCTCGTGTTGAGTTGATGTTAGTCACGCCGTGTTGCGGTTTCCAGTCGGCTGAAAGATATAAGCCGATTCGCACATCGTTCCGTATTTCTGCCTATGTCGTTCGGCCGGGTTTCCCGCCGCCGGGCGATGCGGCATCATTGCCGCTCAGTTGACCCGTCGTTGCCAGGACGGTCAAGTCGGGGCGCCGTGTTATGGGCGCGTCATGTATCCATGTCGATCATGCGAGTGCGCGTCATCGGGGCGCGTTCCGCATATTCACGAGGAATCAGGCGATGAATGAGAACGATCATCCGCAGAACGGGCTGTCGAACGGGCTTACCTCCAGCAACGACACGCCAGCCAGCGACACACCGGCGGACCCCGCGCGGCGGCGGCTTCTGGCTGCGGGCGTCGGGCTAGCGGGCCTGTCGCTCGGCGGATGCAATCTGTTCGATCAGAAGCCGTCCACGCCGAAGACAGCCGCCGATCTCGCGCTGGACCGCACGCTCGCCGCGAAGGTACAACGCATCGTCGTGATTTACGCGGAAAACCGTAGCTTTACGAATCTCTACGGCAATTATCCGGGCGTGCAATATCCGCTGGCGGCCGTGCCCGCGTCGCATTACACCCAGTTCGACCGCGACGGCGTCACGCCAATGCCCACGCTGCCGAAGATCTGGGGCGGGCTCGTGCCGCAGGCGCAGGAAGTTGGCGGCAAGCGTTATGCCATCACGGAGCAGCAAATCGCCGGTTTGCGTAACGGCCCCTTCCAGATCATGGACGCGCAGGGCGCACCGCTCCCCAATTCGGTCATCACGCGGGATCTCGTGCATCGGTTTTATCAAAACCAGATGCAGATCAACGCCGGACGCAACAACCAGTTCGCGGCGTGGGGCGATTCGGGCGGCCTCGTGATGGGCCATTATCAGAACTCGCCCGACACGCTGAGACTCTGGGGCCTCGCTCAGCAGTACACGCTCTGCGACAACTTCTTCATGTCCGCGTTCGGCGGTTCCTGGCTGAATCACATCTTTCTGATTTCCGCGCAGGCCCCGTTCTATCCGGACGCGAAGAGCGGCCCGGCTGCCAAACTGCTGGCGATGATCGAGGGCGACGATCCCACCGGCGCGCGACTCAAGCTCGCACCCGATTCACCGAAATCCGCTCTTGAAGGACCACCGAAATTCGCCCGCGACGGCGCGCTCACCGCCGATGGATACGCGGTCAACACGATGTTTCCGCCCTACCAGCCGAGCAACGTGCCGCCCACGCCAGGCGGCGACCCGCGTTTTGCGGACAGAGCGAATGCGCTCGTGTTGCCGCCCCAGACCTACGCGACCATCGGCGACCGGCTCTCGGCGAAGAATATCGACTGGGCGTGGTACAGCGGCGCGTGGCAGTACGCGCTGGAGCATCGCGACACGGGCGCGGTGCCGGATTTTCAGTACCATCATCAGCCGTTCAATTATTTCGCCAACTACGCGCCGGGCACGGCGGCGCGCGCACAGCATCTGCGCGATGCGGGTCTGGGCGACGATCCATCGACGAACAAGCTTCTCGCCGACATCGACGCGGGACGGCTGCCCGCCGTCACCTTCTACAAGCCGCAGGGCAACCTCAACATGCACGCGGGTTACGCGGACATCGCCTCGGGCGACCGGCATATCTCGAACGTGATCGAACACATCCGGCGCGGGCCGCAGTGGGCAAATACGGTGGTAATCGTCACCGTCGACGAGAACGGCGGCTGGTGGGATCATGTCCCGCCGCCCAAGGGCGACCGCTGGGGGCCGGGATCGCGCATTCCGGCGCTCGTGATCTCGCCGTTCGCGAAGAAGGGCTACGTCGATCACACGGTGCACGACACCAACTCGATCCTGCGCTTCATCTCGCGCGTGCACGACCTCGCGCCGCTCGACGGAGTAGCCGCGCGCGACCGCGCGTTCGCCGCGAATGGCGAGGCGCCGCTCGGCGATCTGACGACGTCGCTCGATCTTGCTTAGTGCGCGGGTTCGGGCGCGGTCGGGGCGTGGCTCGTGCGATCAGTTCCGCTCGACCCACGCCCGCGCGGAAATCTCCAGCAAGTAGCCATAGTGGAGCGCGCTGACCGGCACGACCGCGCGCGCCGGCTTCCACTCGCCGAAGTGACGCGCGTAGATCTCGTTGAACGCCTTCCAGTGCTCGACGCCCACGAGATACACCGTCACTTCGATGCAGTCACTGAAACTCGCGCCCGCCGCTTCCAGCACGGTGCGCAAATTGGCGAGCGTCTGTTCCGCCTGCTCTTCGAACGGGCGGTCGCCCGTGTGCGTGCCGTCGGGGCGCATCGGCAATTGGCCGGACACGCAAACGAGGTTGCCGGCGCGCGTCGCGTGGCTGTAGTGGCCTGCGGGAATCGGCAAGCCGGGCGCGGTGATGAGTTCGATTGGTGGCATCGTCGGATGGGATCAAGAGAGAATTCTTGATTCTGAGTCAAGGATCATTTGAGACTAGCACCGTTTTTGCGAAAGTCGAAGCGGCCCATACTGTGCTCATCGACTTGAACATTCAACGGAGCAGAAGCATGAACATCTTTATCACAGGCGCGAGCGGTTTCATCGGCGGATCGATTGCGGCGGGGCTCGCACGCGACGGACATCGCGTGCGCGGTCTTATCCGTCGCGCCGAGCAGAGCGACGCGTTGAAGCGCCTCGGCATCGAACCGGTGATCGGTAGCCTCGACGATACCGCCCTGCTCGCCGCCGAAGCGCGCGCCGCAGATGCGGTCATCAACGCGGCGAGCAGCGATCATCGCGGCGCAGTCGAGGCGCTGATCGGCGCGCTCGAAGGCTCGAACAAGCCTTTTCTGCATACGAGCGGTTCGAGCATCGTCGGCGATGCGTCGGGTGGTGAAGCGTCCGACACCATCTACACCGAAGACGATCTGCCCGAGCCTACGCCCGACAAGGCGCCGCGCGTCGCAATCGACAATCTCGTGCTCGACGCCGCCACACGCGGCGTGCGCTCGACCGTGCTCTGCAACACGCTGATCTACGGTCACGGCGCGGTGCCGGGCGCCGCGAGCGTGCAACTGCCGCGGCTCGAAAATCAGGCGAAGAAGAGCGGCATCGTGCGTCATGTGGGGCGTGGATTGAACATCTGGTCGAACGTGCATATCGACGATGTCGTCGAGATCTATCGGCTCGCGCTCGAAAAGTCGCCGGCGGGCACGTACTATTTTGTCGAGAGCGGTGAAGCGCAGTTCCGCGACATGACCACCGCAATGGCAAAGACGCTGCATCTGCGTGGTCCTGAAGACTGGCCGCTCGACCAGGCGATCGCGGAATGGGGTTACGAAATGGCCTCGTACGGACTCGGCTCGAACAGCCGCGTGCGCAGCAAGCGCACGCGCGAACTGCTCGGCTGGCAACCGAAACGCACATCGGTTATCGAGTGGATCGAAAAAGACCTGGTCGTCTGACCGCAACCCGCGCAGCGCGCGCGGCAAACTGGCTTGACCAATTTGCCGCGTGAAGCGCGTCCGCAACTTACTTGAGCGCGCTCGCAAACTTCTCGATGTCGGCGTCAGGCATGCCCGACGTCGCCGCCGATTCGCGGATCTGCTTCCACGTCGTCGGATCGATCGCGATGCCGTTCGCCGTGCGTTCCGCGCGCCGCGCTTCCTCGGGCTCGCCCGGCGCGTGAATCGCGTCGATTCCTTCCGCGTGCGGCGAAGCCTTCATCCATTCGAGGAACGCTTCGGCTTCGGCTTGCGCGGCGGGGGCGTCGAAGGCGTTGGGGTCGAGAATCACCGAGGTCATGCAGTTGATGATCGCGCTCGAGGTCTCCAGCGTGCTTTCGTGCGTCGTGTAGCCGCCCGACAGCGCACCGCCGAAAATCTCGCATAGCGCCGCGAGCCCCGAACCTTTGTGCAGGCCGAACGCGGTGAGCGAGCCGAACGGCTCCTCGTGCATCACCTTCGGTTCGATGGTCGGCTTGCCCTCGTGATCGAGCAGCATGCCCGGCGCGACCTTCACGCCCTTGTTGTACGCCACGCGCGTCTTGCCATACGCGATTCCGGCGGTCGCGAAATCGAGCACGAGCGGGCTCTTGCCCGCGCGCGGATAGGCCGCGCAGAACGGGTTCGTGCCGAAGCGCCGGTCGATGCCGCCGAACGGCGCGACGAGCGGATCGCCCGCCACATTCACGAAGTGGAACGACACCAGCCCGGCCTTCGCGCACTGTTCCGCCCAATGTCCGATACGCCCGATGTGATGCGCATTGCGCAGTCCGACCGCGCAGACACCGAGCTTTTTCGCGCGTTCGATGCCGTGTTCCATCGCCTCGTAGGCCACGACCTGACCGAAGCCCTTGCGGCCATCGACGGTCAGCACCGCGCCCGCGTCGCGCACGATCTCGGCATGCGTATTGAGCTTCAACTGCCCCTCGCCGAGCGACGCGACGTAGCGCGGAATCATGCCGACGCCGTGCGAATCATGGCCCGACAGATTCGACATCACGAGGTGATCGGCGACCAGTTCCGCCTCGCGCGGCGTGCTGCCTGCGTGTTCCCAGATCGCCCGGACGTAGGCGTGCAACGTGTCGGCGGCGATGCGCTGTTCGGTGGCGGAAGTGGTGGACGTTGGGGATGCATTCATTGCGACACTCGTCTCCTGGTTGGTGGCTCGCGCGCCGTTTTTTGAGAAACGCGCGGGCCTCCCACTTTACAGACGATCAACTGGCCTTACCAGTTGGTTTTACAAAATTCGCTTAGAAGCGGTGGAAAAGCGGCGAAAAAAAAGCCCGGACCGAGGTCCGGGCTTCCGTCTTGATCAAGCCGTGCAACGCTCACGGTGCCGCGGCGATCACCTCCGCAACCGCGGCCGTCAGCTTCTTTGCATACGGCACATGCAGGAATTCGTTCGGACCGTGCGCGTTGGATTTCGGGCCGAGCACGCCGCACACCATGAATTGCGAGCGCGGAAAGCCTTCCTTCAGCGTGTTCATCAGCGGAATGGTGCCGCCTTGACCCATGAACGCGACATTCGCGTCGAAGTGCCGCTGCGAGGCATCGTTCAGCGACGTCGCCAGCCAGGGCGCCAGGTCGGGCGCATTCCAGCCGGTGGCGGCGCCCACTTCCGGCTTGAACGTGACCTTCGCGTTATAGGGCGGATCGAACTCCAGCAGCGACTTGAGCCGCTCGACCGCTCCGGCGGCATCCACGAGCGGCGGAAGCCGCAGCGACAGCTTGAACGCCGTGCGCGGCGCGAGCACATTGCCTGCGTCCGCGAGCGGAGGCAGACCGGCTGCGCCCGTCACCGTAAGCGACGGCCGCCACGTCGAATTGATCAGTGCCTCGCGGGGATCGGTTGTCGTCGGGAGGACGCTGCCGCCGTCCTGACCGCAGCTCCACGGCAGTTTCTTCCAGACGTCGTCGCCGAGAATGCGCGCCGTGGCTTCGGCTTCGCGCTCGCGCAGAAGCGGAATCGGACAGTGAAAATCGCGCGGCAGCAAGTCGCCGGTGCTCGCATCTTCGAGACGCTCGAACAGTTGCCGCATGATGCGAAATGTCGACGGCGCGATGCCGCCATAGCCGCCCGAGTGGATGCCCTCGTCGAGCACCTGCACTTCGAGGTCGCCCGCGACGAGGCCGCGCAGCGAAGTCGTGAGCCAGAGCTGATCGTAATTGCCCGCGCCCGAGTCCAGACAGATCACGAGCCCGACGTCGCCGAGCCGCTCGCGCAACGCGTCGATGTACGGCAGCAAGTCGTAGCTGCCCGATTCTTCGCACGTCTCGATGATGCCCACGCAGCGCGGCCGCTCGACGCCCTGCGCATCCAGCGCCGCGAGCGCGGTGATGCTGGCGTAGGTGGCGTAGCCGTCGTCGGCGCCGCCCCGGCCGTAGAGCTTGCCGTCTTCGAACTTGGGCGTCCACGGGCCGAGATCGCTGCGCCAGCCTTCGAATTCCGGCTGCTTGTCCAGATGGCCGTAAAGCACGACTGTTTCCGTGCTGCCGGAGCGCGTAGCCGGCGCCTCGAAAAAGATCACCGGCGTGCGTTCGGGCAAGCGCACGATCTCGACCTTGAGCCCTTTGACCGGCTGCGCTTTCACCCAGTCGACCGCATCCGTCACGACGCGCTCGATAAAACCGTGGCGCGCCCAGTCGTTGTCGAACATCGGGCTCTTTGCCGGGACCGCGATGTAGTCGGTCAGCGCGGGAACGATCTCGTCGTTCCATTTGCGCTCCACGAATTCGCGCAGGACGGCGGAATCGAGCCGTACCGCGTCTTCGTGCTGCGTGCTGTCGCCGATAGTCATGACCGTGTATCCCTTTCGAGCAAACTTAAATGATAGACGGGAATTGCCCCTGATTCGACGGCCCGCGCGCCAAGCTCGCGTGTTTTAAATAATTTTTTCAACGCGCCGGCGGGGCCGCAGCGTCGTCGCGGGTTCCGAACACGACCACGCGCGTCACAGCCGGATCCGCGTCGATCGCCTGATCGGTGAACGGAAAGCGCGCCCAGCGTTTTGCCGCGAACGCGCGCGTCGCATCGCCGGAATGCGGCGAGGCCGGATCGTCCGATTCGGAATGTGAAAGCATCGTGTCCGCTTCCACGCCGCTCGTGCCGAAGGTGACGACCTGCACGTAGCTGTCGCCCTGGCCGCTGACGTCCATCGGATAGCCCTTTGCATCGAGCGGACGCCGCGCGCAGACGATCGTGAAATAGCCCGCCTCGTCGCAGCCGCCGTACAGCGGCACGCGCGCGCCGTTTCGCATCGTGTAGAGAATGTCGCCGCGCCGCGAATCGAGCGCAAAGCCGTTCAATCTGAGCGCGAGCGCCGCGCCGCCGAGCGCCTGACGCAAATCCTGCAGCACGGCCGGATTGTCGACGTTGAAGCCGCCGGGCGTCGCGAGCGGCTTGTTCGGATCGAAGCCGGACTCGTAGAGCCGCTCCGGCGCGATACGCGTCACGCGCAGCCAGAACTCGTCCCACAGGTTCGCGCCGCGCGCATCGATATCGGCCGTGCCGTTCCATTGCCGCAGCACCTCGCACGCGTCGTGCAGGTTCGAGACGGCATCGTTGACGGTGCAGACCGCGTCGAGCAAGGGCTTGCGGAACAGCCGCTCGGACATCGAGTTCGTCTCGAGCACGGCGGATTCGAGCGCCTCGCGCGTGATGCCGCCGCGCTCGCGCTGCAGCCGCGCCGCGAGCAGATGGCCGTAACGCGTGCGCAGCGACTGTTCGACGCCCGTCGCGCCCGCGATACGCGGATAGCCCGACATCGGCGCGTTCGCGTTGGTTAGCCAGTAGCTGTCGTTGAAATTGCCGACGTAATCGCCGCGCACCGTGTTCGGCAATTGTTCGACGGGCAGCGCGCCCGGTTGCACGCTCGCCGAATCGACGCGCCAGGCGCATGCGCTTTTCGAGCCGTCGAGAAACGGCACGCCGGTCACGCGGCCCGCGAACGCGCGGCCTGCGGGTGTCGTGCAGGCGTCCGCGAGCGCATCGGGCACGTTCGGAATCGGGCCTAGGTCTGCGAACCAGACGCGCTCGTCGCCACGTCCGATCGCGAACGTATTGACCCACGGCATGCCCGCATAACGCTTCTGGATTGCCATGAAGTCGGTCAGCGAGCGCGCCTGATTCCACGCCAGGAAATTTTGAAACGCGCGCGTGTTGTCGACGTTCACGTCGGCGAGTGCGTACGCGCGTTGCGCGCTCCAGCCGAGGCCCTGCGCCATCGCCGACAGATCGACGACCAGCCCAAAACGCGTCTTGTAGAGCGTGCGCGACACGGATTCGAGCGTGCCGTCGGCGCGGCGCGAGCGCACCGTGAGCGGCACGGGCGTCATCGCTTCGCTCTGGCCATCGACGAGATAGCGCGTCGGATCGGCGGAATCGAGCGTCAACTGGAAGATGCCGAAGCGCCGCGCGCTCGACACCGTATGCGTCCACGCGATGTTCTCGTTGAAGCCGAGCACGATCAGCGGCACACCGAGAAACGACACGCCCGCGACGTTCACCTGGCCCGGAATGGTCAGTTGCGCCTGATAAAAGCGGTCGGGGCCGCGCCAGAACCAGTGCGGATTGCCGAACAGGATGCTGCGTTTGTCGCGCGTGATCGGTGCGCCGAATGCAAGCGCATTGCTGCCGATGCCCGGATTCTCGCCGATGGAAAAGCGCAGCGCGTCGGGCGACGCCTGGGCGGTCGGCGCGGGCGGCTCGCTGTCGCCGCGTGGAGCCGCAGCGGGTTTGGGCGGATGCGCCGTTGCGATCGGCGTCAGGAAGCGCACCGAGCCGCCCGCGAGATTGGCTGCAATCAATCGCAGATAGATGTCGTCGGCGCTGATCTTGTCGACCCACGGCTTGCCCCGGCACACCGCGTGCGCGCCCGGAAAGCTGCCGGCGTTGAGATCGGCGAGATAGCGGTTGTAGCCGCTCGCGAAACCGTCGATCAAACTGCGCAGCTCGACGGGCTGCGCGGAGCGGTAACGCTCGACCGTCGCCTGATCGCCGATCATGCGGAAGAAAAAATCGGCGTCGATGTTGCGCGGCTGACCGAAGGTCGCGGTCGAAGGCGGCCGTGCGTCCGCGCCGAAGTAGGCGGAGCGCTCGCCGCGATACGTGACGAAGGCGTCGGCGAGCGTGCACAGGTTGTCTTGTGCCTGCGCATAGCCGAAACCAAAGCCGAGGCTGCCCCAGTCGGCCGCGCGAATGTGCGGAATGCCGTCCTGCGTGCGGCGGATTTCCGCGCTCCAGGCGCTTTGCGCGGCCGGGGCGGTTTGATAAGCCGCGCCGGTCTGACCGGAGGCGCCCGGTGCCGGCGGCGGCACGACGCAGCCGGCCAGCAAGGCGCTCGCGAGCACCCCGGAGATCGCAAGGCTGACGAAGTGATTCATCGCGTGAGTCCCTCGGTCCGATCGACGTGACGACGGGCGGATCATTGTCCCGCGCGCAGTATCGCATTCGCCGCGACCGGCGCGCCGCCAAAGTTTAGCCGCTCGCGTCCGCGGCGCGAAGCCGTTGCACAATGCATCGATGACGCCACGCACATTCAGATGACCCGCCACGACGACCCGCGCCCGACGCCGCCCGAGCGCCCCTTGCCGGAAGACTGCTGCCAGAGCGGCTGCAATCCGTGCGTCTTCGATCTCTATGAGGAAGCGCTCGAGCGTTACGAGACGCAGTTGCGCGCGTGGGAAGCGCGTCATGCATCTCAGCCGAAGCGGCGCAAGCAGAGCAAGCCTTGAGCGCGTCGTCTCGTCCATTCCGGCGATTCCGGCGATTCCGGCAGGCGAATGCGCCTGTTGCTATGCTTGTCTCCCCTGTCGACAACACACTCAAGGAGCACAAGCCCATGTCCCTCACGATGTATCGCGCGTCAATCCCCGTCTTTATCCGCGGCCTCGAAGTGTGCGCGGATCTGCTCGAAAAAGGCGCCGCCTACGCCGATCAAAAAGGCCTCGCTCACGCCGATGTAATCAACGCGCGCCTTGCGCCCGACATGCTGTCGCTCGCCGCGCAGATCCAGCGCGCGAGCGATACCGCGAAGCTCTCGGCGGCGCGGCTCGCGGGCGTCGAAGCGCCGCGCTTCGAGGACAACGAAGACAGCTTCCCGTCGCTCGCGGCGCGCATCGAAAAGACAATCGCGTTCTTGAAGAGCATCGACCGCAACGCGCTCGCCGACAGCGAAACGCGCAACGTCACGCTGAAATTCCCGGACTTTTCGCCGTCGTTCTCGGGCGTCGATTATCTGTTCGGCTTCGGCTTGCCGAACTTCTATTTCCACGTCGTCACGACGCACGACATCCTGCGCCATCTCGGCGCGCCGATCGGCAAGCGCGACTTTCTCGGCCCGCTCAAATAAGCTCGGAAATCTCGATGAGGTTGTAGTCCGGATCGCGCACGTAGACGGAGCGCAGCTTCTGCGTCGCGCCGGTGCGCTCGACCGGACCTTCGATGATCGGCACGTTCATCTGCGCGAGCCGTTCGATCACGCGATCGAGCGGCACCGAGGCGATGAAGCACAGATCGAGCGCGCCCGGAACCGGCAGATGCGCCTTCGGTTCGAACTCGGCGCCGCGCACGTGGAGGTTGATTTTCTGATTGCCGAAGCGAAAGGCCATGCGGCCGTCGCCGAAGGTTTCGAGCTTCATTTGCAGCACGTCGATGTAAAAGCGGCGAGTCGCTTCTACATCGACGCAGGTCAGCACGAGATGGTCGAGATGATCGATCAGGGACATGCGGAACTCCGTGAACGGGTTCCGCACATGGTAACGCAGCGTTCAGACCATCATGCGACGGGCGAGCCGCTCACCCCTGCCGCGCCGCGATCTGCTTGCGCCAGCCCGCGAGAATACGTCGCGCGAGCGCATCGTAGTCGCCGCCGAAGTGATGATCGCCCGGCAGCTTCACTACCTCGATGCCCGTCTTCGCGAGCTGCGGACACAGCGTGTCCTCTTCCTTCTCGCCGTAGATGCATTGCACCATCGCAGGCGGCAGCTTGTTGAGTTCCGGGCGCACTTTGAGCGCCTTTTCGCTCGCCTTCATGCCGAGCCAGCCCGTCACGCGAATCTGGAAATCCGCCGCGGGCGAAAAGCCCATCAGCGAGATATACGACACCTGCGCGCGCACCGCGTCCGGCAGGCGGTTGTAGGCGAACGGCATTACGTCCGCGCCGAACGAATAGCCGAGCAGCGCCACATGGCTCGTATGCCAGCGCGCGTTGTAGGCGCGAACCACGCGGGCAATATCGTTGGCGGTCTGCTGCGGCGATTTCTCGCTCCAGAAGTAGCGCAGCGAATCGATCCCGATCACCGATACGCCGTCGCGTTGCAGCGCGAGCGCCATCGTCTTGTCGAGATCGCGCCAGCCGCCGTCGCCGGAAATGACGATCGCGAGCAGGTCGGTCGGCTGCGCCGCGCGCAGTTCGATGAGCGGCAGATCGGACACGTCGCTGTCCGTCGCGGGCGCGGACTTCTTCAGATGCGGCGCGGTCATCGCGACGAGCGCATCGGCTTTGGAGCCGGTTGGCTGCGTTGCCGTGCGCTCCAGGAAGCCCGGCAGGCCCTTCGCGTGGATGATGCTCGGGTCCGGCGGGCACGGATTGAAGCGCGCGTCGAGCTTTGCCTCGGGTGCGAGCGACACGGCGCCCGCGACGGTGTTATCCGGCGCCTGCTTGAGCGCGCTCTCGGCGACGCTAGCGCCCTGCCCGGTGCCGACGAGAATCGGCGAAAAATAGTGATTCGTCTGCACGGTGCGTTCGAGCTGATGGCTCATGTTTTCTGCATCGCCGACGAGGTTGTGGCATTCCTTCTCGCTCTTGTCCGCCGACAGCCGCACGGCGTACTTCGCCGTATCGACGCCGATGACCATCGCGCCTTTCGCGGCGAGCGCATCGGCCGCTTGCTGGTCGGCGGGCGCCCAGCCGCTCTTCTCCGAAAACAGCACGACGAAGCCGGTCATCTCGCCGACGGGCTTCGTCAGCGCCACCTGGCCGAAGCGGCCGCCGGAGATCGACTCGGCGGCGTGCGCCATGTCAAACAGGGAAACACCACAGACAGCGGCCAAAACCAGCGCCGCCGCTTTCTTGCCAAAAAATTTCATGAACGCCAGCCACCCGCCAGAAGCGAGAGATCCGCCAAAGTGAAAAATACGCCAACCGAACCGGACGCCGCCAGATAACGCGGCTCCCAGCGTGGCTGGAACTTGCTCTTGAATCCGCGCAGACCGCGGAAGTTGTAGAAACGGCCACCGAAACGCCACATGAGCCCGGCAAGACGATGCCAGTGCGACGCAAGCGGCGTCGGCTCCATGCCCGACAGCGGCGCGATACCGAGCGAAAGCGACTTGAAGCCCGCCTCTTTCAGATGCAGCGCGAGCTTCGTGAACAGGTATTCCATCGCATACGCCGACGCTTCGCCGACATGGCGCATCACGCCGACAGTCGCCTCGGTGTTCAGATCGGTCGTCATGAAAGTGACGAACGCGACCGGCACGCCTTGCTGGCGCACGAGCAGCACCGACTGCGCCGCGAGATATTCCTCGTTGAAGGCCGCGACCGAAAAGCTCTTTTCGCGCGCCGAGCGGCTTTCGAGCCAGTCGTCGGAAATGGTGCGCAGCATCGGCAGGCTGTCGACGATCTGGTTCGGCGCGATCAGTTCGGTGTCGAAGCCGTCGCGTTCGCCGCGCTTGAGCGCATAACGCAGATGCGCACGATGCGAACCCTTCAGGTCGAACTCGGACAGCGCGACGTGTGCTTCTTCGCCGAGCTTCATCAACGTGAGACCGGCGTCGAGATAGAGCGGCAATGCATCGGCACGAACCTGATAGAACGCCGCGCGGCCGTTGTGCGCATGCGCGAGTTCGACGAACTTGCGGATCAGTTCCGCCCACTCGCGGCGCGGGCCCACCGGATCGTGCAGCGCGGCCCACGTGCGGCCGTGCTTCGCGTACATCAGAAAGGCTTCGCGCGACTCGGAGAAGAGGAAGCTCTTGTCGCCCATCATCGCGAGGCCGGCGTCGCTGCGTTCCTGCGCGCGGAAGATGCGCGCGGCATCGGCGAGATCCTGCGGCGCGGGCTTCACGAAGCGGCCCGCCGCCGGGCGCAGCAATTGCCACACGCCGAGCGTCAGCGCGAACACCGCCGCCGCCAGCGTGGCACGCAGCGCGCGCGGGGCGCGTTCGTCGAAGGCGAACTGCCACCAGAGATCGCCGCTGTAGGGCACATCGCGGAACGCGAAGAACATGATCCACACGGCGAGCGCCATCACCACGCCGACCGAAATCAGCCACGTTGCCGTGAAACGCTCGGCGAACAGCGACGAGCGGCGGTTGAAACGCTCGCGCGTCGCGATCAGCAGCACGATGAGAAACGCCAGCACGCCCGCTTCGACGAACGCGAGACCCTTCGCCAGCGACAGCGCCAGATTCGTCACGGCGAGCATCAGGGCGAGCCACCAGGCGGCGTCGAGCCGGCGCATCAGGCCGCGCGCGACGAACAGCAGCAGCACGCCCAGCACCGAGCCGAGCAATTGCGAGCTTTCCAGCACCCACAACGGAACGATGGTCTGCAACAGCGCGATACGCATCTTGAACGCGGGCGTCGCGCCGGAGATGACGAGCATCGAGCCTGCCGCGAACGTGACGATCGACAGGAACACCGGCGCCAGCTGCGACACGCGATGCGGGCTCAGAAAGCCGAAGCGTCCTTTCAGCGCGCGGCCTTCGAACGCGGCCATCACGCCGGCCGAGAGAATGAGCGGCAGGCCGAAATAGATCGCGCGATACGCGAGCAGCGCGGCGAGCACGTCCGGCGTCTGGGCGCTGCCGCCGAGCGCGAATACCATCGCCGCCTCGAACACGCCGACGCCGCCCGGCGTATGGCCGATCATGCCGAGCAGCATGGCCGCGGAGAACACGGTCATGAATTCGCCGAAGCCAACTTGCGCGTTCGGCAGCAGCGCCCAGAGCGCGAGACCGGCGCCGATCACATCGATGACGGCGAGCGCCGCCTGCGCGACGAAATCGCGGCGCGCGGGCACGGTGAACGACAGCCACTTCCAGCGCGAGCGCAGCGTGCGCGGCTCGCGGCCGCACAGCAGGATCATTGCGGCGAACACGCCGAGGAGCACGGCGCCGGTTGCGCGCAGGGCGGTGGGCGGCAGATGCATCATGCCGGAGAGCGTGCCCGCGGCGAACAGCATGCCGGCGGCGGCCATGAACGCGAGCGAGAGCGCCAGCGTGACGCTCGTGAAAATGGTCAGGCGGCCGACTTGCGCGGGCGTCACGCCAGCCGCGCCGTAGACGCGGCAGCGCACGGCGCCGCCCGTCAGCGCGCCGAAACCGGTTACATTGCCCAGCGCGGAACCGACCGTCGCGCCGACCCACAGCAGCGAACGCGGCAACGAAACGCCGATGTGACGCAGGCCTACCGCGTCGCGCCCGACCAGCGCGGCGAACGAAAGCGCGGTGGCGAACAGCGCGGCGATCCAGGCTTGCGGCGTCATGACCCGCAGCGAGTGGATCACCGATTTGTAATCGACCGCGCGCGAAAGATGCTGGAAGACCACCAGCAGCAGCACGCAGATGACGATAGTCAGCGCGGGCGCGGCGAAACGCTTAAGGTTGAAGCCGCCGGACGAACGTCCGGTCAGGGAAACGGCGCGAAGACGAGCGAGCAACTTTGTGCGAGACATGCGTTCTATCAAACTGGCTTCCGCTGCGAGTCGTCAGTCATGCGACGACAGCACCGGCAAATCACGGTTATCGGGGGTCCGCGCACGTCATGCGATGTGGAAAGCGTGACTTCCGCTTCCACCGCCCGCGCTCGCGCCATACAAAAGGCTTTAAAGCGTGAAACGCCTATATAACGACGACGGTTGACCCGACTTGACTAATATTGGGAAAACTACTGATCGAAAGGTTTGTTACAGATCCGGCGCGGCTTCGCGCTGCATGTATGGGTTAGCGGCACGAATCGCGCGCGCTTTATGCGTGTTTTACGGTTTGTCAGAAATCGGTAAAAATCGATAGCCTCGAAGTAGATGGGACGTCGATGACACACCGATCGGAAGGTTAAGCGGATACTACAAAAAAGGTATCGGAAAAATGATAAAAACTATTGCAATTGTGTGTACCGCGATCGGCGTATCGAGCCTGAGCGCGTGCGTATCGACGGACGACGCGCTGCTTCGGACCGTCCCGATTGGTTCCGGAACGTCGCAAATGGCGCCTTACGATTTCTACCGCTGCGTGAAAGCGCAATGGACGCCGATCGCGCCCAAGGTCCGCGAGTATTCGCCGAGCGCCGACACGCAGGCGGTTTCCGTGCCGAGCGGCGGCCTGGCGAGCCAATCGGTCGTGCTGCTGATCGCGCAGGCATCGGCGAGCGGCACCGGCTACACCATTTACGGCGATATCGCCGGGGCGAGCCGCTACGTGGCGGCCACGCGCGCCTGTAACTGATCGGCGAATCCGGCGCTCAGGACGGCTTGCCGCCGCGCATGTCGACGCTCGCCAGATGCGTCCCGACGATGCGCCCGATCAGATATCCGTCCGACGCGCACGCGTTCGCGCGTTCCTTGCCGTTCCACTGGATCTTGTACTGATCGTCTTGCGAGTGGATGGCCGAGGCGTCGAACTTGCGCTTCGGCTTGCCGCCGTTGCGCGCGTCCTCGCCGACGAGACGGTTCCAGGTCAGCGCATAGCCGTAGCGCACGCCATCGGCGAAGGCGTCGTTGTCGCAGACCTGGCTCGGCGGGGTCGTTTTGACCATCAGGTGGTAGCCGCTTGCGCTGCCGACCATGATGCGCTGCTCGCCCGGAGGCATCGGCGCTGCGGGCGTTTTCGACGCGGGCTGAGCCGCCTGCACGGCGGACGCCGACGCGGCCGCGTCGGTGCCGTTCTGCTGCGGGAGGGGCGCGCATGCGCAGAGGATCAGGGCTGCGGCTGCGGCGAAGGCCGAGGTGGCGCCTTGCATTTGAATGAACGATTTCCTGCGAATCACCTGCACTTAATCCATCTTAAAAATAGTCCGGGCTCTACGATACCATTTCACCGCCCATTCCTCGGAACGATCAGAAAAGGGACGCAGCGCCGACGCGACAATGCAACGACGCGGGCACCCTTTCGGGACTGCCCGCGTCGATTCAAAAAAATGAAACAGGGATTCAGGACGCCGACGACGTATTGCTCATCGGCATTTCGATACCACGCCGCGCCATTTCAACGATCAGGAACGTTCGCCGCGTAACGTGGAACCGCGCGAGCAGATCGCTCGAATATTCCTTGGCGGTGTTTTCGCTGATATTCATCTTGCGCGCGATCGCCTTGTTCGACAGACCTTGCAGCAAATAACGCAGCGTCTCGGTCAGGCGCGGCGGCAGCTCGAGCGATTCGACCGTGACGCCCGCATGCGGCGTGACCGGCTTCGGGCTGTGGCCGCCCTTGCCGAGCACGGTGTTCGGCAGATAGACACGGCCATTGAGGATCGTCTTGAGCGCCTCGCGAAACACGCCCGCGCCCTGCTCGCTGCCCTTGGAGATAAAACCGCACGCGCCGTTCTTGATGCATTCGAGCACGGTGTCGCGGTCGTCCTGAGCGGACAGCATGATCGTCTGAATTTCGCGCTCTTCCTCGCGGATCCAGTTGAGCAGATCCATGCCGGTGGCCTGGCCGCGCAAGTGGTAGTCGAGAAACATCAGATCGTAGGTATTGGACGAAAGCTTCGCTTTCGCCTGCTCGAAACCATCGGCTTCGTCGATTTCGAGCAAGGGCTCGTTCGCCAGGATGAGGCTTTTCATCGCGCTCCTGGTGAGCCCTTCGTCCTCTACTAGCAACACTGTTTTGAAATAGCCATTTTCCATTGCGACGCTCCGAGAACGGTTCCGATCTTACGCGGGCCTTGCGCGACTACTACCCCTCTTTCGCAGGGATACGTTCGTCAGTCCCCCAAAATCCGCCGCCGTCCCCTCCCGTGCCGGGTTTGGAATTCAGCACGTCCGGTCGAAACTGGGCGCAGTCGAATCAACCACGCTAACCACGATCCGGAGGATGAGATGTCAAGCCGTCTAGCCGACAACGAAAGCGAATTTGCGTTGTGGCGTATCAAGCGGGCCCGCGCGAGCAATGCCGCACGTCGCGTGCTGATTGCCCACAAGGACAAGTCGATTGGCGATTCCCTCGCCGTGCAACTCCGGCTCAAAGGCTTGCAGGTCATCCATTCGCAGGATCTCAAATCCGTGCGTGCGCTGGTGAATAGCTGGCAGCCGCACGCGCTTCTGCTCGACACGAGCCTCGACAGCGATTCCGGCTACGTCTTCCTGCGCACGCTGCGCGTGGACGCCGATCTGACCGGACGCCTGCTGGTCGCGATGAGCAACGTGTGGCCCGCCGATCCGGTGCAGACGCTCAAGGAAGCCGGTTTCGATGCGCATTGCCGTCGGCCTTGCGCGACGTGGCGCATCGTCGATCTCGTCGAAGCGTATTTTTCCGCGCCGCTCACGCGCTGAACGTCTGAAGGAGGTGCCGCATGAACAGGGATGCTTGCCTCGTCGTCGGAGGCTTTTTGCCGGCGAATGCATCGCGCGCGCCCTCGATGCGCGCGCGGTCCGTCATGGAAGCGCGCGTCAGACGGCGGCGCCGTCGCGCGGGGCCGGGTTCGCGCCGGCTGCCATCACGAGCGACGCCCGTATTTCACTATCTGGCTCAATGACGGCGATGCCCGTGCCGGTGACGCCCTGCGACGCGAGATTGAACCCGTCGCTGACGTGCGACACCGGCTCCACGCAGAGATAACCCGCGCCAGCCGGACAATGAACGACGACGTGGCTCAGTGGCTCGTCGGCGCGCAATTCCAGCGTGCGGCCATTCGCGTAATGCAAGGTCGCGCGGCCATCCCAACCGCTCAGATAACGCGTGTAGCCGTCCGCTTCGCGAACATGACGGCGCGCCGGTTGCTCCGTAGTCGGTTCGACTGCAATTTCCGCCTCATGACGCCAAAGCGTAGTCGTTTCGACTTCCGCTTCCAGCGCGTTGAAGTACGGATGAAACCCCAGCCCGATGGGCATCGGCCGCGACGAGCGGTTCACGACGCGCATCGACAGACGCGCGCCATCGGCATTCGCTTCGATCAGTTGCACGGCCTCGAACGCCCACGGCCAGCCGTGCTCGCCCTCGCGATGCGCATAGCGCAGCACGACGCAATCGGCTTCCTGAAGCTCGACGCTCCACGCCGCGAACTGGCCGAAGCCATGCAGCGCGTGCGGCATGCCGGGAAACGTCGCCAGTTCGACGATCGAACCATCCGCTGCCGCATAGCGCGAATCCCGCACGCGATTCGAAAACGGCACCAGCGGATAGCTTCCGCTCTTCGGCCACGCATCGCACGGCCAACTCGCGACCGTCACCGGCGCGAGCCATTCCTGCTCACCGCGCTCGTCCTGCGTGGCGAAGCGCATGATGCGCCCGCCCGCCTGCGGCGCGATCTCGATGATATGCGGGCCGCTCGAAATGCTTACGCGCGGCTCGGCTTGCAACTCTACGACTTCACGGAATTTCGTCACGACACGACTTCGATATGAAAAGAGCCCGCGCGTCTCGCGCGCAGGCAAACATTACTGCTTCTGTTCCTTCACGCGCGACACGAGTTGCGTCGGGCTCACGAACTGCAGCGCGATCAGCACCCAGACCATCGTGATCGCCATATAGATCATGGCCATGGCGTCGATGGACTGCGGCGCGCGCACGCCGGTGGAGAACACCGCGTAATACAGCGCGACGACAAGCGTTTGCGTCGTCGGCCCGGCGGTGAAGAACGTCAGTTCGAACATGCCGATGGTGCGCACCAGCACGAGCAGCCCCGCGGCGAGCATGCCCGGCACGAGCAGCGGCAGCAGCACGTAGCGGAAGTAGCGCGCGGTGTTCGCGCCGAAAATGCGCGCGGCCGACTCCAGATTCGGATCGATCTGTTCGATGAACGGCGTCATCACGAGAATGACGAACGGCAGTGCAGGCACCAGGTTCGCCAGGATCACGCCGGTCAGCGTGCCTGCGAGATGGAACTTGTACATGACCGTCGCCAGCGGGATGCCGTAGGTCACGGGCGGCACCATCAGCGGTAGCAGGAACACGAGCATCGCCAAGCGCTTGCCCGGAAACTGCACGCGCGCGAGCGCATACGCCGCCGGCACGCCGAGCACGATGGACAGCAGCACCACCGCGCCCACCACTTCGAGCGTGACGAGCAACACGCTCGACAGCTGAAAGTCGCTCCAAGCCTGCGCGTACCAGTGCAGCGTGAAGCCTTGCGGCAAGAGCGTGCCGAACCAGCGCGTCGCCACCGAATTGACGGCGACGGTCGCGATCAGCAGCAGCACGTTCACGAGGAAGAAGCCCATCGTCGCCCAGACGAAGCACTTCCATAGCCTGTCGCGCAGGCTCACTTGCTGTTTCATGATCTTGCCCGGGCTTTGATTCAGCGTGCCGGCTTGCCAGCCGGACGCTGCGCGGTTGTCGGTCGTCATTATCCTTTGCCTCCCGTCACCGGGCCCGTGTAGAAGAAGCGGCGCGCGCTCAGCATGCCGCCGACGACGAGCAACTGCACGAAGCCCATCACGATGGCGATGGTCGACGCGAGCGCGTAGTCGTAACTTTCGAATGCCGCTTCCGCCGCCGCGATCGAGATCACGCGCGTAGGACCGGCCGGCGCGCCGAGCAGCACCGCCGACGGAAACACCGAAAACGCCTGCACGAACGAGAGACAGGCGGTCATCGTGAGTCCCGGCAACAACAGCGGCAAATAGATCTGGCGAAACTGCTGCCACGGACTCGCGCCGAGCGTTGCGGCAGCGCGTGCGAGTGTCGGATCGATGCCGGTGACGTACGACAGCGTCAGCAGAAACGCGAACGGAAAGCCCGACACGATCAGCGAAATCAGCACGCCCCAGTAGTTGTGCGTGAGACGCACTTCGTCGCCGTAGAGATGCAGCGCCTGCAACGCCTGCGGAAACCAGCCGTTCGGGCTGAAGTACGTCAGCATGCCGTCCGCGATCAAGACCGTGCCGAGCGTGACCGGCACCACGAGCAGCGTCGTCACGAACTTCTGAAACGGCGACGTGCGTCTGAGCGCGAACGCGACCGGCACCGACACGCCCACGTTGATGACGGTCGCGGGCACGGCGAGTTTGAGCGTGACGATGATCGTCGGCCACATCGACGTGTCGGTGAAGAACGTGATGTAGTTGGCCCAGACGCTGCCGCCGTTCATCGGATTGAACGACAGCATGAGCCCGTACGCGAACGGATAGATGAACAGCGCGAGGATGAAGATGAGCGCGGGCGCGACGAGCCAGCCCTTCGGATCGCGCTGCGCGGGAAGCGCGATCATTTTTCTTCTCCGTAGACGAGCGTCTTCGACGGCGCGACGCGCAGCGAAATGCGCTCGCCTTCGCTGCATTCGCCCGCGATGCGCGCCCACAATTTGCCGAACGCCGTGTTCACGATGATGAGCGAATCACGCCCGCCGTATTCGACGATCTCGACGTGCGCATCGAACGCGTTCTCGGCGCCGGGCTCCGCGCGCTCCATGTCTTCCGGGCGCAACGCGACGCTCACGCTCTTGCTGTCGAAGCCTTCCATGGGCATGCCGAGCAGCCGCACGCCGTTTGCGTTCACCGCGACGCTCTCGCCCTGCGTGCCTTCGAGCGTCGCCTTCACGACATTGCGAAAGCCCATGAAACGCGCGACGTGCAGATTCTTCGGCCGCGAATAGACTTCCTTCGGCGCCGCCACTTGCTGCACGACGCCCTCCTTCATCACGACGATGCGATCGGCCATCGACAGCGCTTCATCCTGATCGTGCGTCACGTAGATGGTCGCGCGTTCGAGCTTGCCGTGAATGCGGCGGATTTCGGCGCGCATCTCGATGCGCAACTTGGTGTCGAGGTTCGAGAGCGGCTCGTCCATCAGCACGAGCGGCGGCTCGATGACGATCGCGCGCGCAATCGCCACGCGCTGCTGCTGGCCGCCGGAAAGCTGGCCGGGCAGCTTGGCGTCGTGGCCGATCAGTTGCACGAGGTTGAGCGCGGCCTTCGCGCGCTTCGTGGCTTCCGCTTTCGAGACGCCGCGCATTTTCAGGCCGAAGCCGACGTTATCCAGCACCGACATGTGCGGAAACAGCGCGTAGTTCTGAAAGACCATGCCGAAGCCGCGCTTCTCGGGCGGCAATACGTCGATGCGTTTGTCGTCGAGCCAGATGCCGCCGCCCGTCAGCGGCTGCAATCCGGCGATGCAGTTCAGCGCGGTCGACTTGCCGCAGCCCGACGGCCCGAGCAGCGCGATGAACTCGCCGCGCTGGATGTCCAGGTCGAGGCCCTTCAACGCCGCGAGCTGCTGCCCTTCGGCGTTGGTGAAGCTGCGCGAGACCGAGTCGAGGCGCAACTGCTCAAATGTGTGCTTCATGACGATTTCCTGATTTCCCGACGCTTCGTGCAAGCGCGGCGGCGCCCTCTCGTGAGGAACGCCGCCGCTTTTCGGCCCAACATCTTCGATACGAACGTGCTGCGCTTACTTCGTCTTCGCCGCGCCGATCTCGCGATCCCACTTCTGGAATGCCGCGACCATCGCCTGCGCGTTGAGCGGGACGACGTGCGGACGGTCCGCGAGCAGCTTCGCGTACTCGGGCCGGCCGAACTTCTCGATCACTTCCTGGCTCTTGGCGGGCGCCATCGAGAGCGGCACGTTCTTTACCGCCGGGCCCGGATAGAAGTAACCGTCGTCATACGTCAGCGCCTGCTGTGCCGGTTCGAGCATGAAGTTCATCAGCTTGTAGAGCACCTCGAGCTTTTCCTTCGGCACGCCCTTCGGGATCACCATGTAGTGGGCGTCGTTGACCCAGGTCATGTTGTCGAAGGCCTGCACCTTGAACTCCGCCGGCACGATGCCGAGCGCGCGCGGGTTGATGTCCCAGCCCGTCACGGTGACGGTCATGTCACGCGTGCCTTCGCCCAGTTCCTTCATCACCGCCGACGTGCCGCCCGGATAGTAGGGAATGCAGTCGTTGAGCTGCTTGAGGAACGCCCAGGTTTTGTCCCAGCCGTTGATCGGGTCGGTCGGGTCCTTGTCGCCGAGCACATACGGCAGGCCCATCAGGAACGTGCGGCCGGGGCCGGAGTTGGCCGGGCGCGCGTAGATCAGCTTGTTCGGATGCGCCTTGCACCATGCGAGCAGCTGGTCGGGCGTCTTGGGCACATCCGTGACCTTGGCCGGGTTGTATTCGAGAAGCGGACCCGCGGGCATGTAGGTGACTTCGAGACCGTAGCCTTGCGCAATGTCCTGCATCTTGCGCGGGCCGGGCGCGTATTTATCGAGCACGCCGGGGAACGCCTTCGCGTTATCGGGCAGCAGCTTTTCCCAGAGGCCTTGCTGGATGCCGGCCGCGAGCGCGTCGGTGCCGGTCACGACGAGGTCGATGTCCGAGCGGCCCGCGCCCTGCATCGCCTTGATCTTGCCGGGCAACTGCGGCGCCGGCGCGTTCGTGAACGTGATGCTCGACACGAGGTCGGGATATTTCGCCTTGAAGGCCTCGAAGCCCTTTTGCGTCAGTTGCAGATTGCCTGCGACGTCGACGATATTGATCGATACCGGATCGGCCGCGCGCGCCGCGCTCACGCCGAATGCCGTGCTAACGGCGATGCAAATTGCCGCCAGCTTGACGGACCGTCCTGCCTTGAAAGCCATTTTGTCTCCTCACTTTTCTCGCAACCATGGGTCGGGAAGAGGTCCGGTCGCTCAGTCGATGTTGTCGATTGTGTCGAGCGACGGCCTGTTTGTGCTTCGTTCTTTGTGCCGCGTTTTGTGTGCTGCGTTGTGGTTCGTCGTCTTCGCGGAGCGTGCATGCGACTTCTGTTCTTTCGGGCGCCGCGCCGCCTTGCGTCCCTCTTGGCTTCTGGAAGATGAAAAATAGCTAACGAGGTTATAGGATGTCAAGCAAATCCCATCGCTGCTGCACGTTACCGAAACCCCTCGGAGCGCCTTTAACCTTCGCCACCAATCGCTTGCAAGCCGTTCTCGGGAGATACCCCAAGGGGCCGTTACCTTGCTTTATTAACCGCCATTAACCGGAGTTTCCCAAGAGTTTCCTGCGTGTTTCCCGCCAAATCCGCCTGCTAAGTTGTCAAACAACTTTGATTGCGATTGGAAATTCCGAATCGATGGGATCGGGTTGTGTGACAACCAGCGGAGGCAGCGTAACTAGTCACCGAACATCCGGTCGAGCGCATTCTTGATATGGAGCTTCATCGCCTGCGCGGCGCGGGCGGCGTCTTTCGCCTCGATGGCCTTCAGGACGTCGAGATGCTCGTGCTGGACCAGCCGCTGCCGCTCGAGTGTCTTTCCCGGTGACAGGTTCCGCGACAGATTCATGCTGAACACGACTTGCTGTTCGATCGACAACAGCATCGTGACGAAGAAAGGATTTCGGGCCGCGCGCGCCACGGCGAGATGAAAAGCGAAGTCGTCCTGCACGCCGCTACCCACTTGTGCCTCGACGACGCGCTCCAGCCGATCCCACGCGTCCTGAATCGCGCGGATGTCGTCCGCTTCGGCTCGAACGGCCGCGAGTTCCGCCGCGCCCGCCTCGGTGATCATGCGAAATTCATAGCAACGGCGGATGTCAGACAGCGTTTCGAGCGGCGCGAAGCGGCGTGCATCCCTGTCCGGACGACGTCCGACGATCGTCCCCGAGCCGCGCCGCGTGACGATAATGCCGTCGGCGCGCAGACGCGCGAGGGCTTCGCGCACGGTCGGACGCGAGGTAGCGAACCGTTCGGCGAGCGCATGCTCCGTGAGGAGCCGGTCTCCCTCCTTGAACTCGCCTTCGCGGATGCTGTTGAGGATATCGCTATAGATCCGGTCGGCGAGGCCTGATGCATTACGCTCGTTCATGTTCGCGCGGATCCGTACTTGTCAGGAAGGAGCCTGAATTGTAAGGCAGATTTTTGACGCCGAACGCGTGTGGTTTTGAACGAAAAAAAATCGGCCGATGCAGGCATCGACCGATCCTTTGTTGCTGCGCTTCCTGTTTGCAGCGCGACGCGCCCTTATATCGACAAAAGCTCGCGCGCTTCCTTCGCCGTCGCGACGGGACGTCCATACTGCGCGCACAACTCCGCCACGCGCCCCACCAGTTGCGCATTGCTTTTCGCCAGCGTGTCCTTGTCCCAGCGCACGTTGTCTTCGAGACCCGTGCGGCAATGCCCGCCCATTTCGAGCGTCCAGTGATTCACCTCGAGCTGATGACGGCCGATGCCCGCTGCCGTCCACGTCGCATCGGGCAGATTCTTGCGCAACTGCTCGACTTCGAACTCGAGAATCTCGCGCCGCGCGGGGAGCGCGTTCTTCACGCCAAGCACGAACTGCACGTGCACCGGCGATTTCAGCAAGCCCTGGTTCACGAGATCCACGGTGCTATAGAGCATGGCCAGGTCGAAGATTTCGATCTCGGGCTTTACGTGATGGTCGAGCATCATCTGCGCGAGCGAGCGCACGAAATCGGGCGGATTTTCGTAGACGATCGTCGGGAAATTGACCGAGCCCGTTGCGAGCGATGCCATGTCGGGTTTCAGATCGAGCATCGCGCCGCGCTGTTCGAACGAACGGCCGCGACCGCCGGTCGAGAACTGAATGATGATGTCCGGGCAATGCTTGCGGATGCCCTCCTGCAATTCGGCGAAACGATGACGGTCCGAACTCGAACGTTCATCCTCGTCGCGCACGTGCAGATGCACGAGCGTCGCGCCCGCTTCGTAGGCTTCGTGCGTGCTCTCGATCTGTTCGGCGATCGTGATCGGCACCGCGGGATTGTCTTTCTTGCGCGGCACCGATCCGGTAATGGCGACCGATATCACGCAAGGTTCATTCGTCTTCGATTGAGTCACGCTTCGCTCCTTGGTGGCGCCGACCCGGCAACATCTGCAGGGACAGGGACGGCGCTCTTAAATTTGAACTAACTAGTACGTTTAACAATGTTGACGCATTGCGCGCCGCGCTGCAAGCCACACAAACCCTAACTTCCCGTCGCCCGATCAAAGCACGTGAACGCCCTTCGTATGACGAATAGCGTCGGCGCCCCGTTCACTGCTTTTGCGCGTCTTCGGCCAGCATGATTCCAACTTGCTCATCGGTGATGGCGGGCTTGATATCGAACATGAACAGATCGGCCCATTCGTGAGCCCAACGCGCGAGCGGCCCGATTTCGTCGACCTCGCATATGGCGATGCCCCAGATCGAGCCGATGGCATGCCATCGCCCCAGCAAGCGGATGCCGTCGGGCGGCGCGCCGCGGGTTTGCAGGAATCGCTCGGCCGCCTGTCTCTCGACTTCGGGCTGCGCCGTCCAGTTGACGATGAATAGCATGGCTCGATCCTCCTTATGGAACGCCATGAACCGGCGCGGGAGCACCGGGCTCGCCGCCGCATCGGAACGTTAGGGCGATGCGGTTCATTCAGATGCGGTTCATTCAGTATAGGAGGCGGCAACCCGCGCGACGGCGCATTGCATTCTGCGTATTGCATTACGCATTCAATCGGGTGGAGGTGCACTATCCTCTTGCCACGGTATCGGAGCGCGCCGGGTTCAGCGCAACACGACGACGGGCGCGGCGTACACCGGCTGCGCATACGTGACCCTGACGGCGGGCGCGACCGCGTAGGCGGGAACGGGCGCGGCCATGACGACGACAGGAGGCCGCGGCGGCGGAGGCGGCGGCGCGTTGACCATCACCGGCGCGGCGACAGGCGCCACGACGACGGTCCGCGCGGGCACGTAGTAATACGGTGGTCGCGGCGGCGGCGCATAGTAGTAGACGGGGCGCGGCGGCGCATAAACGACGGCGGGCGCGACGTAAGTCACCTGCACGCTCGTTCCGGCCACGGCGCTTCTCGCGCAAGTGAGGCCGATGGCGGTAACGGCGAAAACGCTCAGAAAACGGATGTTCATATTGAAGCCCTCATGCATGTCAAGGCGATGGAATCGGAGATCGGCATCGGTAAGTGAGCCGGCGATGACAACGATAGCCAAGCGCCGCGCAAAGCGTGAGCCATAACTTGTGTCGGCAGATGTCGGTGAACGCGCCCGGCGTCATGCATGAAATACGACGACATGATTCATCGCTTCCCCGAGATTGCGTTCGCTACGCGGCTCAATAGAATGGCATCAGCGTTCACGTTCGTTGGCATCCGAATCAGGGAGAGAACCATGCGAAAGATCCTTGTCTTGCTTGCTGCATGCGCGGCGTGCGTTACTTCAGGCGCGGCCCTCGCGCAAACCGCCACGCAGCCGATGGGCGCAAGCCCGCGCGTCGAACGCGCGCTCGGCCAGTTGCAGACGCGCTTCACGAGCGCCAACACCACGCACGACGGCAAGCTCACACGCGAACAGGCGTCCACCGGCATGCCGATGGTCGCCAAGCACTTCGACGAAATCGACACGCAAAAGAACGGCTACGTGACGCTCCCGCAGATCGAAGCCTTCATGCGCGAACACGCCGCGCAACGCTGATCCGGAGCATCCATGGAGACATTGCCGAAGATCATCGTGCTCGACGACGAAGCCGAGCTGCGCAACATGCTGCAGCGTTTTCTGAGCTCGCAGGGGTTCGAGGTGCGCGTCGTCGAGAACGGCAAGCGGCTCGACCGTTATCTGCAACGCGAGCCTTATGATCTGCTCGTGCTCGACTGGATGATGGAGCCCGAAGACGGTCTCTCGGTCTGCAAGCGCCTGCGCGCCGAAGGCCAGACCTTGCCGATCCTGATGCTCACGGCGAAGGGCGATCCGGTCGACAAAGTCATCGGTCTCGAAACCGGCGCCGACGATTACCTCGCCAAACCCTTTCTGCCGCAGGAACTCGTCGCGCGTGTGCGCGCCCTTCTGCGCCGCCAGAAAATCGCCGCGGGCGATCCGACGCACACGCAGCAAGTGCTTCGCTTCGGCGAGTTTCGCCTCGATCTCGGCAAGCAGACGCTCGAGCGCAACGGCGAGCCCTTCGAGATCCATTCCGCGCAGATGCAGTTGCTGACGGCGCTCGGCTCGTCGCCCAACCGCGCGGTGAGCCGCGACAACCTGATCGCGCGCACACGCGGGCGCGATCACGACGCGCTCGATCGCAGCATCGACGTGCAGGTGTTGCGGCTGCGTCAGATCGTCGAGGAAGATCCGGGCAAGCCGCGTTTCATCAAAACGGTGTGGGGCGTCGGTTACATGCTCCTCGCCGAAGTCGCGGCATGACGTCCGTGCGCCGGTTTGCACACATCAAGCCGCGCTCGCTCTTCGCGCGCAACATCCTGCTGCTCGTCGCGCTCGTGGCGGTGAGCCAGGTGTGTGCGATCGCCGTGCTGCTGCACTTCATCCAGACGCCGCGCATCGAGCGCGCGGCGGCCACGTTCGCAAGCTATATCGTCACGCTCGATACGCTGCTGCGCGCCACGCCGACCGCGGCCGCCAGCACCGCCGTCGCCCATCTCGACGTGCGCGCGGCGTTGCCGGAAGGCGCCGCGTCATCCGCGCCGGAATCGCGGCTGCGGTTCTATCAGACGTACCAGCGCAGGACGTTCATCGAAAGCCTGCGGCGTCACTTGCCCGCGGAGATGCTGGTGCGCTGGCAAGGCGCCGATACCAGCGGCGACGGCCAGCAGCGTCTGTGGATTCGCGCGCATCTGTCGTCCGAGCCGCGCTGGATCGCGCTGCCGGTGCCGGAAGCCGCGCACGACGACGGCCTCACCACCGCGCTTCTGCTTTCGCTCGGACTCGGCGCACTGGCCATTGCGACGGCCTATGTGATTCAGCGCCACCTGAATCGTCCGCTCGCGCATCTCGCCGATGCCGCGCGCCTCGTCTCGGCGGGCGGCGAGCCCGGCGTGCTGCCGACCGATGGCCCGACCGAGATCGCGCAGGTCAGCAACGCGTTCAACCGCATGACGGCCGCGCTCAAGGAGGCCGACGCGACGCGCGCGCTCATGCTCGCGGGCATCTCGCACGACATCCGCACGCCGATGACCAAGCTGCGCCTCGCGATGGCGATGTCCTCGGTGCCATCGACGGATGCGTCGTTCGCGCAATCAGCGGAAGGTTATCTCGATACCATCGACACGATTCTTCAGCAGTTCATGGACTACGCGGGCAGCGGCGCGAAGGAGACGCCCGTCGTCGGCGATCTCAACGCGCTGATCGCCAATCTCGCCGCCGATTTCGCCGGCCTCGGACACGAGTTCACGCTCGATCTGGGCCGCATCGAGCCGTTCGCGTTCCGCCCGATCGGCATGATGCGCATGCTCATGAACGTGATGCAGAATGCGGTGCTTTACGGCGTCACCGGACTGGAAGTCCGCACCTGGACCGATGAGCGGACGAAGCGCGCATGCATCGTGATTGCGGATCGCGGCAAGGGCCTCGGCGGCCAGGATCCCGAAGCGCTCAAGCAGCCGTTCAAGCGCGGCGGCGGCGAAGGTCAGCCGAAGGGAACCGGGCTCGGACTCGCGATCGTCGAGCGCATTGCGCGCCTGCATGGCGGCACGCTCGAACTGCGCGCGCGCGAAGGCGGCGGCGCGCAGGCGTGCATCGAACTGCCGCTGAATGCGCCGGATGCGTCCGGCCGGCTCATTCCCGAGCCTCGCGCAACGGCGTGAAATCCGGCGCGCTCGCGCCGGTGAGACGCGTGCGGATCGCGCGGCGCATCGGCTCCTCGTAGAAGCGGAACACCGCGACGCTCGCCCAAATCGCGAACGCGAGCACCATCCAGCCGTTTGCGCGATCGAAGCCCGCAAGCAGCGCGATATACGCGATCGGCACGTGAATCAGATACAACGAATAGCTGGCCTCGCCGAGCCTCACGAGTACGCGCGCATTCAGCAAGCCGAGCACCGGCCGCTCCAGCAGCGCAAGCCCGAGAATCAGCAGCGCGAAGAACGGCGCTTCCACATAGAAGACCGGCGAGAACGGATGCCACGCCGCCAGCACGATCAGTGCCGCGAGCGCGACGCAGACCGACGTCAACCCGAGCGCATGACGACCGGCGCGCCGCTCGCGCAGCGACAGAAACACAAGCGCCGCGCCGACGCCCAGCACGAACTCCGCGATGCGCAGCAGCGGCAGCGCGACGACGAGAAAGCCGCTGCGCGACACGGGCATCGTCGATTGAATCAGCACCGTGCCGACGCCCTGCGCAATCCAGATCCCGGCGCAGGCAAGCACGATCCGCTGCATGCCCTGCCCGTCGAGCTTGCGTAGCAGCCACGGAAAGAGCGCATAGAAGAACGCTTCGCACGACACGCTGTCGGACGGACCGTTCCACGGCTGATTGATCGCGGCAAACGGAAACCATGCGTTCAGCAACAGGAGCTGACACAGAAGGCTCAGCACGAGCGAGAGTTGCACGGAACTCTTGAGCGCGAACCATTGCAGCAGGCGCGCGGCATCGCCGGTATAGAGCAGCCAGGCCGTCACGGGCGCGACGAGCGCGAGTCCGAACAGCACCACGGGATAAATCCGCGCAAAACGGGCGATGTAGAACGCCCGCGGCCCGCTCGATGCAAGCGGCTCGCGATAGGTATAAGTCAGGATGAAGCCCGACAGTACGAAGAAAAGCGACACGGCGGGCCGTCCGCCATCGACGAAATCGAAGAAGGCCCGGTTCATCGGCAGAAGGCCCAGTTCCGCGAAATGCGAGAGCACGACCGTCATCGCGGCGATGAAACGTATGCTCGTCAGCGCGGGCAATGCGCCGCCAGTCGGTTTTGTCGAGGCGCCCATGTCGATCCCTTTTTTTGTCAAGGGAGACTAGCCGACCCCATAAGCGGCTTATGTTCGCCAGACGTCGTTTCTGGTGCAAATACGGGAAAGCGATGGCGCTACACGTCGGCTAAGCGTCTGCCGCGCGTGCATCGTCCGGATTGGCGATCGCCTGTTTGTCGTCACCGGGCGGCGCAGCGTGCGGCGTCACCGTCGATTCACGCGCGAGCGGCGCAATCGAATGCAGCGGCACCACCGGCTGCGCACGCGCGTTCACACCGGCCGGGCTCGGCTCGTTGTCGTGGATCAGCGCACGAATGCGCGGATAGATCTGCCGCTCCCAGCGTTTGCCGTTGAAGACGCCATAGTGCCCGACGCCCGTCTGCACGTGATGCGCCTTCAGATAAGGCCGCAGCCGGTCGCACAAATCCTGCGCCGCGAGCGTCTGGCCGACCGCGCAGATGTCGTCGCGTTCGCCTTCGACGGTGAAGAGCGCCGTGCGCCGTATCGCCGACGGATCGACCTTGCGCCCGCGCACTTGGAGCTGCCCGAGCGGCAGCGCGTGACGCTGAAAAACCGTATCGACGGTTTCGAGGTAGAACTCGGCGGTCAGGTCCATCGTCGCGAAGTATTCCTCGTAGAACTCGCGGATCGCGTCAGCGTGCGCCGGGTCGCCCTTCGCGCGCTGATGGTGCATGTCGGCGAACGATTCGATATGGCGCGCGAGATTCATCGACATGAACGCGCCCAGTTGCACGAAACCGGGATAGACGCGCCTGCACGCGCCCGCGAAGCCGAACGGCACCACGCTGATCAGATTGCGCTCGAACCATTCGATCGGTTTGCTCTTCGCAAGCTCGTTGACGCGCGTCGGATTCACGCGCGTGTCGATGGGACCGGCCATCAGCGTCATGCTCGCGGGTTCGGCGGGATCGGCGTCCTCGGCCATCAGCGCGACGGCCGACAGCGCCGCCACAGTCGGCTGGCAGACCGCCAGCACATGCGCGCCCGGCCCGATCGTCCCGATGAAATCGATGATGTGTTGGACGTATTCATCGAAACCGAAACGGCCGTGCAGCAGCGAGACATCGCGCGGATTGCGCCAGTCGGTGATATAGACGTCGTGATCGGCGAGCATCGTGCGCACCGTGCCGCGCAGCAGCGTGGCGAAATGGCCGGACATCGGCGCGACGACAAGCACGCGCGGCTGCACGATCGTGCTGTCGTCCTTGCGAAAGTGCAGCAGGTCGCAAAAGGGCGTGCGCGCCGCGACCTGCTCGACGATGCGCACCGGCTTGCCTTCGACCTCCACCTCATCGATGCCGAAGGGCGGGCGCATATGCGTATGCCCCGCGAGCGAGATCAACTCGCAGCCTGCCGCGAGATCGCGGCCGCGCGGCGTGACGGCGAAGGCCTGCCAGTGCCGTAATGCGCCCTCGACAAGTGAGGCGGCGTGGCGCATCGGCAGCATCGAATCGGACCAGGCCTGATAACCCGCGTATGCAAATGGATTCATTTCTTGTCACGCGGACGTCGCATGCACCACAAAGAGTACAAAACAAGGCAATAGCTATGCCAATCGACGATGCGTTCGGCGTTGCGGCTGTCGTGACGCACTTCGTCGATTGGCATGGGCTTTGCACCGTTCCCGGCGGCGAGCGCAATTTGCCGCGCTTTGGTGCGGGCGCGCACCGGAGCGTGCATGGTGCGCTGCGACCGCCCTGAGCCGACGTGCGAGGAGAATGACATGGCGAATGCCACGCTCACCATCAGCAGCAAAAACTATTCGTCGTGGTCGTTGCGCGGCTGGCTGCTCGCGAAGTTCAGCGGCCTGCCGTTCGAAGAAGTCGCGATGCCCGCCGACGATCCCGGCGCACGCGCCGAACTGTTGCTGCTGTCGCCGTCGATCCTTGTGCCGTGTCTCTTTCACGATGGCATCAAGGTATGGGACACGCTTGCGATCGCCGAATATCTGAACGAAGTCTGCCCGGACGCCGGCCTGCTGCCGCGCGAACGCGCCGAACGCGCGCATTGCCGCGCCATTTGCGGCGAGATGCACTCGGGCTTCGCCGCGCTGCGCTCCGCCCTGCCCATGAACCTCAAGGCGCACTTTCCCGGCTTCAAGGTATGGGCGCGGGCGCAGACGGACATCGAGCGCATCGTGACGATCTGGCACGAGTGCCTGACGCGGTACGGCGGCCCGTATCTGTTCGGCGAACGCACGTGCGCCGATGCGATGTTCGCACCCGTCGTCACGCGCTTCGTCACCTACGACGTGAAGCTCGATGCGGATATCGTCGCGTATGGCGAGCGCATTCTGGCGATGCCCGAGATGCGCCAATGGATCGCCGATGCGCAGCGCGAAGCCGAAGAAATCGACGAACTGGATATCGAGTTTTGAAGCTTCATGGCGCGCGCGGCGAGTTTTCCTTTCCGTCATCCGTGAACCATACTGAAGACGTAGGAGGAAACCGCCATGGAACTTTCGCGCGATCCGGGCGCGGCAAGCGGGCGCGTCGCCGCACCGACGCTGCATGTCCGCCTGACGGACGCCGACGCCATTCCCTTCCCCACCCGCACGATCGAGCGCGGCGATGCGCTCTACTGCGCGGGCGAGGCGCTGCGCAGCCTCTATACGGTGCAAAGCGGCTGTTTCAAGACCGTCGCGACCTTCCCCAGCAGCGACGACACCAACGCGCCGCATACGCAAGTCATCGGCTTTCACCTGCCGAACGAGACGCTCGGCCTCGACGGCGTGTGCACGGCCCGCCACGAAAGCGATGCCGTCGCGCTGGAGACGAGCGTCGTGCGCATCATGCCGGTCGGCATTCTGGAGCCGCTGTGTCGCGAATACGCGGCGATGCAGCATGAATTGCTCGCGATCATGAGCGCCGAAATCGTGCGCGCGTCGCGGCTCGCGTTGATGCTCGGCACGATGCCGGCGCGCGAGCGCGTCGCTGCCTTCCTGCTCGATTTCTTCGAACGTTTCGACGCGAGCGCGGCATCGTCCACGGAGCACGCGACCGACGTGCTGCTGCCGATGACACGCGCCGATATCGGCAGCTATCTCGGGCTCGAACTCGAAACCGTGAGCCGCATGCTGTCGAAGCTGCAGCGCGAAGGCGCGATCGGGCTGAATGGACGGCAGGTGCGCATGGTCGATCGCGCGATACTCGCGCACAACTGACAATCACGGATTCGCGTGCACGTCGATGAGCACGTCGCCCGCACGCGGCGACGGCTCGCGCAAGTCGAGCGCCTGCAAATGCGGGGCGTTGCCGTCGAAGACCATTGCACGTATCGGCATGTCTCCCTGGTTTATTGCATGTTGCGTTTTGAATTCGATATTGCGATGCAGCGCGCGAGGGACGCACAGCTTCATGCCGAGTGACGCGCCGCGAGCTGATGGGGCGGCCACAAGCCGGCGTGGTGCAGCGATGCACGCACAACGCGCACACTCGCGCGCGACACATGTTCAATGACGCAGTGCACGCGCGTAACGCGGGTCATCGAGCGGATGCGGCTAAATGCCGTCGATGCTTGTCGCGGAAGCGTCAGATTGTCATACTAAACTTCAGTTAATGGGTGATGATGAGAGGTGCGTATCGATGCAAGACATCGGCATCGGACTTGCTTTAAAGGTTGGCTCATCATCGCTGCTGCGACGCGGCAAATCGCACTTCCACACGCACGATAGCGGTTCGCTTTCCAAACGCTTCGGCGATGAAACTTGTTGCATACGGCGCGATTAAACTTATTGCCCTCGCACCGTTCGAACCCGACGTTACGGCCGTAACCGGCCGGGTCTCAAGCCCAGACAATAGCCGAAACAATACGCGCGGCGACACGCCCGATAGCAACATCGTCGAGACGCCGCCCCTCATTCGACGACGCTCATGGCCGGTGCGAAAGTGCCGAGCGTCCCGTCCATTGAATCGTTTCATGGAGGATGACATGCGTATCACCGTCAAGCTGGATGGATTCGAAGGCGCCCAATCCGCGGCCTACGCCATTCTGTGGCTCGACAAGGAAACACGCCGCTGGTCGCGCGAAGGTCATCAGGCTGTCGATGTGCCCGACTGGGGCGGACTGCGCGCGGGATTGAACGGCACGATGATCTGCGGGCAGCGCGTCGAGGAACCGATCTGCGTGCTGGAACGCCTCGATTTCGACACGCCCGGCGGCCCGTGCGAAGGTCTCGCCGGACGCGTGCTGTGGTATGCGGACGGCGCCGGCATTCAAAGCACCGGGCGCTGGCATGTGCAGTGCATCGACCGCGAGCAGATCAAGGCCGAGCACGGCGTCTTCGCCGGGGAGGAAGGCGCCTGAGGCCGCCGCGATAGCGTCAGGGCTCGTCGCTCGGAAAAGGCGTCAGCATCACGACGAACGACGCAGCCCCTATCAGAATGGCAAGAACGCCGTAGTACGTAACGGCGTTCTCGTCGAACAGCAACCCGCGCAGGGACGCATGAATGCCGCCCAGCGTGACGAACACGGCGCCCAGCGCCGCGACGATGCGTCCCTCACCCTTGATCATGATGTGCTCCCGACCATCCGGTCATCCGGCGGTCCGGGGGCCATTCGCTCGCGCGGTTATGACGATGCCCGCCGCCATGATTCCATGGTCGTTGCGGTGCCGCAGCACGCATTGATGTGCATCAATTCTCGAACAAGCCGCCGGCCGAAGGCGCGATGAGACCGCTCGTTCTGGTGTTTTCCCTTGCCCCATCTTCGCGGTTTATATTGGTAGTATCAGGTGCCGGGTGCGCGTCGCTGTGATTGCGCAGACACGGCGCTTGCTGCCCGGGCAATCCGCGCTGTCGGTGCGTGACGGACGACGGATCACGGAGCTCGTACTCGAACGAACGAATCTGGGGAGGCACGATGAACCAAAATTTCAGCGATCCGTTCAGCCAGTTTGCCGCGATGTTCCAGCAGTATCAGCTTCCCGGGTTCGACGTCACGGCCATCATGGAGTCGCGGCGCAAAGACGTGGAGGCGCTCGCGGCGACCAACCGCGTCGCGTTCGGCGGCATGGAAGCATTGCGCGACAAGCAGGTCGAAATCCTGCGCCGGACCTTGAGCGAGCTGGAAGGCATCGCCAAGCAGTTCGCCACTTCATCGACGCAACCGCCCTTCAACGCCAACGACGTCGTGCAGCGTGCGCTTCATAATGCACTCGCCGACATGCAGGACATCGCGCGCACGACGCAGCAGACTCAGGCCGAAGCCTATGCGCTCGTCAGCAAGCGCATGGAAGACGCGCTGAAGGAACTGAAAGCCACGATCGAAAAACCTCAGACCTAGCCTCGCGGCTCATCCATCGCGCCCGCCGCGCACACGCGGCGAGTTCGCGGTGTTCGAAAAGGACGGCTGGGCGCATGCCGTTCAGCCGTACGACGATCACGTTGGAAAGGTCGCGGCCCGCGTCGGCGCGCAGGCGTTAAGCGCGACTACTGCTTCGCCTGCGTGGTGATCTGGAACAGATCGACGGCCACGCGATCGCGTCCGTATTTGCCCGCCATCGCGGCGAGCCGCTTTTCCACGGCGCGCAGATATTCGGGCCGGGCTTCGCTGTCGGGGCGCGGCGCATCGAAGAGCGGCGCGGGCGTCACCATCAGCACGATCATCTCCGAACCGAACGGCTTGCCGACGACCCAATCGCCCATCGTGCCGATGGTCGCCGTGTAGTTCGGCGGCGCCTGATTGTCGCGCGACCGCTGTGTGGGCAGCAGATGCACGACGCTGCCGTCGAGCGTGAAGTAATCCACGTTGACGTAGGAATCGAACGCGGGCGTCATCAAGTCGATGATCAGCGGTTCGCCTTCGGTCAGACGCGTCGCGCGCGAGCGGGTATGCACGGAGGCCGGCCGCCCCGATTGCCGGTTCGCCGACCAGTACGGGCCCAGCACCTTGAGCAGATCGCATTTGTCGTCGGCGACTTGCTGCACGCCGAAGTTCGTCGTCTTCACGCCGGGCACGCGGCCGAGCGCTTCCTTCAGACGCGCGAGGCCGTACTTCTGCGAGACGAAGCCCTGCACGTCGACGGTCTGATCGTGCACCGATGCGACCAGCGCCGAGCACGGCACGCTCGCCAATACCGGCATGACGGCCGCAACGGTGAGTTCGGGCACCGGCGTTGCGGGCACGGCGGGCGTGATCGCCACCGACGATGCCGGTTTCGCCGCAACCGTGGGCGCGGGGGCCGTTACCGCGGGGGCCGTACTCGCCTCAGGCACAGCGGGCGCAGAAGGCGCAGACGGTGCAGACGGTGCAGAAGGCGTCGCCGCTTCTTGCGTCCCGCCTTTCGACTGCTCGAAGAAGTAATATCCCGCGCCCGCGATCAGCACCGCCGCCACAGCCGCTCCCGCGCCGATCGCGAGTTTCGGCGTGTTGGTTTTCTTCGGCTTGCGGCCGGTCGCGGTCGACGGCTGCGCCTCGCCGATCTCTTCGAGGAACTGCGCGACGCTCGGCGTGCGTGCCTCGCGCTCGAACGCGAGCGCGGCCTTCAACACTTTCCACTCGGTACTGCCGAGACCTTCCGGACGATGCGGCTTCATCCCGGCGCTTTTCGCCTGCATCGCGGGCACGCGGTCGAACGGATGCTTGCCCGTGAGTAGTTCATATGTGATGCAGCCGAGCGCGTAGATGTCGTCGCGCGGATCGGGCTCGCGGTGCTCCATCATCTCCGGGCTTGCGTAGGCGGGCGTCATCGCGCCGAGGCTGCCGGGATCGAACACGGTTGCTTCGCTTTCTTCCTCGGGCCGCTGAATCACGCGCGAAATGCCGAAGTCGATCACCTTCACTTCCGACGTGTCCGTCAAAAACACGTTGGCGGGCTTGAAATCGCAATGCACGAAGCCGCGCTCGTGCGCGTAGGCGAGCGCGTTCGCCATGCCCTTGAAGATCGGAAAGACCTCGGCGAACGGCATGCCCTTGAAATTCGGGTTCCGCAGCAAGCGCGACAACGGCTGGCCGGACAGATATTCCATCGTCAGATAGACGATCTGGCCGTCGCGGTCGAAGTCGTACACGGTGACGATATTGCGATGCGCGAGCTGCTGCGCCTTGCGCGCCTCGCGCTGCAACGCGATCAGCGAATTCGGATTGCCGCGAAACTGCAGATTGAGCACCTTGATCGCGACATACGGACGCCGGTCCGACGCTTCGAGCTTGCGCAGATCGAGCGCCTTGTACACGGTGCCCATGCCGCCGATACCGAGACATTCTTCAAGCACGAAGCGGCTGTTGAGCGTGTCGCCGACGCCTTTCATGCGCTGATCGTGATCGACCATGACCTGCGTCGCCTGCCCGAAGGTGCCGCTGCTGGGATCGCGCTGAGGCGCGGGCGATGGCGGGAAACCGGGCGTTGTCTGCAGACGCGTCTCGTCGCGGCCCATGGGACCGATGGGGCCGGTGCCTGAGTCGGGATCGGGTTGAATGCGCGCCGTGTGCTCCACGCGACGGCGAATGGCCGCGTAGATATCCGGCGGCAGAGGCTTCGCCGCGTGTTCCTCGTCGAGGATTTCCATGAGCCGCTTGGCCGGGGTCTGCTCGGTCGCCAGCGCGCCGTCCACCCGTGCAAAGAACTCGTCGCGCGACCCGCCGTCGCCCCGATATGTACGAATCGCTTGCGCAAAACTTGTCATCTGTGCGACGCGACGCGGCTCCAAATCGATCGACAATTCACTTGTCGTAACAAATACGAGGTGCTCTTTCGATACTAGCCTCCGCATGCGCCTTTCGCAAATGGCGTTTTCGATCATGAGCGGTATCGCGCACATGTCGTTCGGAGACCGACACATTGATTCGAAGTGTTGGCGCGGATAATGCAAACGCGATGATTTGCCTTCGCGTGAACGCATGTGCCGCGTTGTATGCATGCGCTGAAACGTCGAAGAATCAGACGCTTGCGAATTATCTTCCGTGAATGGTGCGCGTCTGGCACGGGTCTCGCATTAAGTAATGCGTTCCCGCGGTGGATTGCTTCGGCATTCCGCCGCCTTTGGCGTGCTGCATGCGCTAATGTTCACACAGCGAGCCAGCGGCGAATTTGCCTATACTCAACCACGCGTTGAGCCGCGCCCGTCGACTCCCATACTTCTGGAGGAAGCAATCATGCCCGTCATCAAAATCAGGGATCTCGCCGACAGCGTCGAACTGGATCGTCAGGCGATGAACACGATCGTCGGCGGCGCGCGCAACGGCTTGCGCACATCGTTTCGCATAAGGCCGGCGTCGAACGCGAATCGAGTGGTCGATTATCCGGGCGTCGCGGTGAAGGATGTGCCGGTGGAACAGCCCGGTCCGTTCACGACGAAGATCGTCACCAAGAAGTAATGGTCGATGCGCGCGGGAAGTTCTTTTTTCAGTGCCGCACCGGAACGACCGCGCCGGACACGCCGCTTACGACCGACGCTCCCAGCGAGCGCGCCGAGCGCCTGACCAGCGCGAGACGCATGCGTTCGCGGCCGGCGCCGTCGAAATCGCCGAAATAGCGCGTCTTGCCCGCGATGACCGCGCCGACCGGCACGCCATCGAGAAACAGCACGCGATTGCCCGCAAGCGCCGGCACCTTCTCGCCGGGCAGTAACGTGCCGACGAGATTGAGCGGATCGACCGCCGAGAGCGCGACGAACGCGCCGTCCTTGGGCCGCTTGCGCATGTCGCGCAGCAGCGGCACGGCCTCCGGCAGCGCGAATTGCTCGCCCGCGAGCCCGGCCACGAAACGCCCGCCGCGAATCTCACCGCGCGCCTCCAGCCGGTGATACACGCGTAGCAGGTCGCGCCACGGCGGCAGCCACGCCGCTTCGCGCTCCAGCAGACGCCAGAACACCACGCCGTAGCGGCGCAGCAGCGTCAGCGCAACGTGCTCGATGCCGCTATCGTCTTTGGCTTCGTCGCGTTCATCGCTGGCTGCGCGACGTAAAAGCGCCCAGCGGCCCGCATCGTCCATCCCGCCGATGAATAGTCCCCCGCGACGCGGATGCCGCGCGAACGCGTTGCGCTTTGCGGCCGGCGCGAGCAGCGCACGCAGCCCCGCGAAGCTGTCCGCGTTGACGAGCCCGAGCGACACCAGTTCGCCGAGCGCGTCTTCGAGTTCGGTGCGCAGCAGGCGTGCGTCGGCCAGAAGTTCGTCGAAGAACATCGCGCCGTGCGTCTTGAGCGCATCGAAGACGCGTTCCGCGCGCGACGAGAGCTGCGGCGCGTCGTCGGCGCTCATCAGCGCATTCCACGCGTCGAGATGACGGCGCGGCAAAAGCACGATCGGCGTGCCGCGCACTGGGCCGCCGGTCGCGCGCGCACGTCCGGCGGGCCGCGTCCAGACGATCTTGCCCGCGCGGCAGAGTTCGTCGAGCGCCATGCCGGAATAATCGGCGATGCGCGCGGGCAGAATCTCGTCCTCCCACGCAACGGCAGGCGCTTCGAATCCTTCGAGCTGTTCGAGCACGGCGGCGAGCGCATCGCGCCCTTCGCCGCGCGCGTCCGGCGCGACGCGCTGCCATTCGAACAGAAAACGCATGAAGTCCTGCCGCTCGACCGGTTCGATCTCGCGGCGCAGACGCCGCACCGTGTATCGATGAATCCGCGCGAGCAGATGGCGCTCGCACCATTCGTCGGTCTGCGCGCCGGGCGTGAAGCGGCCGCGCATCACATAGCCTTCGGCTTCGAGGCGCGTCAGCGCAAGCGCAATCGCCGACGCGGGCAGCGCCAGCGGCCGCGCGATCTCCGGCACCGTCAGCGGACCGAAACCCGAGAGCCGCGCGCGCACGATCTCGACGAGCGCATCGTCGGGCGGCCAGGGATCGTCGAAGCCGGGCGGCGGTTGCAGCGACGGATGCATCGGCGCGTGCTCGTAGACGGCGCGCACGCACGCGAGCCGTTCGATCGGCGTCCACAACGCATCGTGCTCGGCGATCACAAGGCGCGTCGCGCGGCCGGAACGTGCGAGCGCATCGAGCCATGCCGGCCACTGCGCGTGACGTTGCACTTCCGATTCCGCGATGCAGGCGAGCATCGTGAGCGCCTCGTGCATTTCGTCGGCGCGGGTGACGTCGGGCCACGCTTCCTCGCGCACGCTCGCGATGGCATCGAGATCGAGCGCGCCGAGATCGTCGGCGGATTGCGGATCGGACCAGCGGCGCGCGAGCACGGCTTGCGTGCGGCGTTCTTCCAGCGGGGCATCGTCGAGAAAGGCGTAGGGACGCGCCGACAGAATCTCCGCCGCGAGCGGCGACGGCGCCGGCAACTCGCGCGTGACGAGCCGCACGTCGCCGCTTTCGATGCGCCGCAGAAGCGCGAGCCAGGCGTCGCTGTCCATCGCGTCGTGCAGGCAATCGTCGATCGTCTGCTCGACGAGCGGATGCGCCGGCACATCGCGCTCGCCCGCGAGATTTTCCGCGCACGCAACCTGATCGGGAAACACGGCCGCCAGCAGGTCCTCGCTCTTCATACGCTGGAGTTGCGGCGCCACTTTGCGCCCGCCCGTATAGCGCGGCAACGCGAGCGCGTTTGTCGCGTTCCAGCGCCAGCGCACGCCGAAGAGCGGCGCGTCGAGCAAAGCCTGAATCAGCACGTGTTCGGCGGTTGCGGATTTGAGGTAGCGCCAGACGTCGTCGAGCGCGAAGCTGTGGCGATCCGTCAGCGACAGCACAATGGCGTCTTCCGTCGCCGCCGCCTGCAGTTCGAAGTTGAACGTGCGGCAGAAGCGCTTGCGCATCGCGAGCCCCCACGCGCGGTTCACGCGGCTGCCGAACGGCGCGTGGATGACGAGTTGCGTGCCGCCGGATTCGTCGAAGAAGCGCTCCATGACGAGCGTGTCCTGCGTCGGCAGCACGCTGAGCGCGGCGCGCGCCCGCGCCAGATATTCGACGATCTGCCGCGCCGGTTCGATGCCGATGCCGGTTGCATCGGCGAGCCAGGCGATGGCCGCGTCGATGCTGTCGTGACGATCAAGCACGAGCCGCGCGTCGATCTCGCCGCGCAGCCGGGCGATCGCGTGCGAGAGTTCGTCGCTGCGGCCAGGCGCTTCGCCAAGCCAGAACGGGATGTTGGGCGGCTGACCGTTCGCATTCTCGACGCGCACGCGCCCGCCCTCCACGCGCACGATCCGGTACGACGTATTGCCGAGCTGGAAAATGTCGCCCGCGAGACTTTCGACGGCGAAATCCTCGTTGACCGTGCCGATCTGCAAGCCTTGCGGTTCGAGGATGACGGCGAAATCGGCGTTGTCTGGAATCGCGCCGCCCGAGGTCACGGCGGTGAGCTTGCCGCCGCGCCGGCCGCGCAGCGTGCGGGAAACGGCGTCGCGATGCACATACGCCGCGCGCACGCCCTGCCGGCCCGTATAGCCTTCGGCGAGCGTGCGCAACACGGCGTCGTAGTGGACGCGATCGAGCGTCGCGTACGGATACGCGCGCGTGATGCGTTCGTAGAGCGCGTCCTCGCCCCACTCGCGGCACGACACTTCGGCGGTGATCTGCTGCGCGAGCACGTCGAGCGGCGCATGCGGAATGGCGAGTGCGTCGAGTTCGCCGCGTCGCACGCAGTCGAGCAAGGCGGCGCATTCGATCAGATCGTCGCGCGAAGTTGGAAAGAGCCGCCCTTTCGGCACGCCGCCAACATGATGCCCCGAGCGCCCGACGCGCTGCAAAAAGCCGCCAATCCACCCGGGCGAACCGATCTGGCAGACGAGATCGACCTCGCCGATATCGATGCCCAGTTCCAGCGATGCCGTCGCGATCAGCACGCGCAGCTCGCCGCGCTTGAGCCGCTGTTCCGCCGCAAGCCGGTGTTCGCGCGCGAGGCTGCCGTGATGCGCCGCGACCGCATCGCGCCCGAGACGCTCGGTCAGATGCCGCGCCGCGCGCTCCGCCATGCGCCGCGTATTGACGAACACGAGCGTCGTGCGATGCAGCGCGGACAATTCGGCCAAACGGTCGTAGACGCGCTCCCACATGTCGTTCGACATGATCGCTTCGAGCGGCATCGGTGGAATGTCGAGCGCGAGATCGCGCGCGCGGACATGGCCGACATCGACGATCTCGCACGGCTCGTTCGCGCCGACGAGAAACTTCGCGACCAGTTCAATCGGCTTTTGCGTCGCCGAAAGACCGATACGCACCGGCCGCCGCCCGCCCGCGTCTTCGCACAGCGCATCGAGCCGCGCGAGCGACAAACTTAAGTGCGAGCCGCGCTTGCTCCCCGCCACCGCGTGGATTTCATCGACGATGACCGTGCGCACGGTCGACAGCATCGCGCGTCCCAAATCCGACGAAAGCAGCACGTAGAGCGATTCGGGCGTCGTCACCAGAATATGCGGCGGGCGCTTTTTCACCGCGTTGCGTTCCTGCTGCGTGGTGTCGCCGGTGCGCACGGCGGCGCGAATCTCGGGCGCGGGCACGCCGGCATCGCGCAAGCTCTGGGCGATGCCGGCCAGCGGCTCCTCCAGATTCACGCGGATGTCGTTCGACAACGCCTTCAGCGGCGACACATACACGACGCGCGTTTCGTCCGGCAGACTGCCGCCCGCGGCGATGCCGTCGCGCACGAGTTCGTCGAGCGCGGCGAGAAATGCGGTCAGCGTCTTGCCGGAGCCGGTGGGCGCGGCGACGAGCGTCCAGCGGCGGGCGTGCACGAGCGGCCACGCGCGCGCCTGCGCGGCGGTCGGCGCGGCAAAGCGCGCGCAAAACCATCCGGCGACGGCGGGATGAAAGCCTTGCAAGGCGTCATCCATGGAAGCGGTTTGTCCAGGCATTCGACTATTCTAGGGGCGCTTTTGAAACGGCGCGGATCCCGGCGTGATTCCGCTTTCAGCCGCGATGGATTGACGCGCCCATCTGCCCGATCGCCCGGAGCGCTTTAAGATGGTTGGCTCCAAGTTCGCCGCTTAAAGACAAACGCCACAAACGCGCGCGATCATGGCAAGCGAATCCGCAGAGCAAAGCGCGCAGGACCCGATCTTGCGCGAGCCGCACGCACGACGTTCGACCAATCATCTCACTGCAAGGAGAAGCAATTGAACGACGACGTCACTGGCACGACCCCGACCGAAACGCCTCTCGGCCCCGACCTCCTCGCAAAAATGAATGCGTACTGGCGGGCCTGCAACTATCTGTCGGTCGGCATGATCTATCTGCGCGCCAATCCGCTGCTGCGCGAGCCGCTGCGCGCCGAGCACATCAAGCGGCGCCTGCTCGGTCACTGGGGCTCGGACCCCGGCCAGTCGTTCGTGTGGGTGCATCTGAACCGCCTGATCAAACGCGACGATCTCAACGTTCTGTTCGTCTCCGGCCCTGGCCACGGCGCGCCCGCAACGCTCGCCAATTCGTACCTCGAAGGCCATTACTCGGAGATCTATCCCGACCGCAGCGCCGACGAAACAGGCATGCTGCGGCTGTTTCGCGCGTTTTCGTCGCCGGGCGGCATCGGCTCGCACTGCACGCCGGAGACGCCGGGATCGATCCACGAAGGCGGCGAACTCGGCTACAGCCTGTCGCATTCGTTCGGCGCGGTGTTCGACAATCCGGATCTGATCGTGGCGACGGTCGTCGGCGACGGCGAAGCGGAAACCGGCCCGCTCGCCACGTCCTGGCATTCGAACAAGTTCCTCAATCCGGCAACCGACGGCGCCGTGCTGCCGATCCTTCACTTGAACGGCTACAAGATCGCCAATCCGACGATCCTCGCGCGCATTCCGCACGACGAACTCGAAGCGCTTTTCAAGGGCTATGGCTACGAGCCGCATTTCGTCGAAGGCCACGAGCCCGAGGCGATGCATCAGCGCATGGCGGCGACGCTCGAACGCTGCATCGCCGATATCCGCGCGATTCAGGCGAACGCGCGCGCGAACCCGCAGAACGTCACGCGTCCGCGCTGGCCGATGATCGTCCTGCGCTCGCCGAAAGGCTGGACGGGTCCGAAAGAAGTCGATGGCCACAAGGTCGAAGATTTCTGGCGCTCGCATCAGGTGCCGATTGCCGATCCGGCGAGCAATCATCGCAATCTCGCGCTGCTCGAAAGCTGGATGCGCAGTTACAAGCCCGAAGAACTCTTCGACGAAGACGGCCGCCTGATTCCGGCGCTGCGCGAACTCGCGCCCGAGGGTACGCGACGCATCAGCGCGAATCCGCACGCGAACGGCGGCTTGCAGCGCCAGTCGCTCGATCTGCCGGATATTCGCGATTACGCGTTCGAGTTCAAGCGCGCGGCGGCCGTCGAGCGCTCGTCGACTGCCGTGCTCGCCACGTTCCTGCGCGACGTGATCCGCCGCAACATGACGAGCTTCCGTCTGTTCGGCCCGGACGAAACCGCGAGCAACAAGCTCGACGGCGTGTACGAAGCGTCGGGCAAGCGTTGGCTCGCACAAACGCTGCCCGAGGACGCCGACGGCGGCGCGCTGTCGATCGACGGCCGCGTGATGGAAATGCTCTCCGAACACACGCTCGAAGGCTGGTTCGAAGGCTATGTGCTGACCGGACGCCACGGCCTCTTCGCGACTTACGAGGCGTTCGTGCACGTCATCGATTCGATGTTCAATCAGCACGCAAAGTGGCTCGAAAAAGCGAAGAACGAACTCGACTGGCGGCGCCCGGTGCCGTCGATCAATCTGCTCATTACGTCGCTCGTGTGGCGTCAGGATCACAACGGCTTCACGCATCAAGACCCCGGCTTTCTCGATGTCGTCACGAACAAGAGCCCGGGCGTCGTGCGCATTTATCTGCCGCCCGACGCGAACTGTCTTCTGAGTGTCGCGGATCACTGCCTGCGCACGCACGATTACGTGAACGTGATCGTCGCGGACAAGCAGCCGCACTTGCAGTACCTGAGCATGCAGGACGCGATCGTGCATTGCGCCAAGGGCATCGGCATCTGGGACTGGGCATCGACCGATCAGGGCGCGGAGCCGGATGTCGTGGTCGCGTGCGCGGGCGATATCGCGACGATGGAAGCGCTCGCCGCCGTCGAAATTCTCAAGGCGAACTTCGCCGATCTGAAAATCCGCTTCGTGAACGTGGTCGATCTGTTCAGGCTCATGCCCGACACCGATCATCCGCACGGTCTCTCCGCCCGCGATTTCGACTCGATCTTCACGCGCGACAAGCCCGTTATCTTCAACTTCCATTCGTATGCGTCGCTGGTGCACAAGCTCACGTATAACCGCACGAATCACGACAACATCCATGTGCATGGTTATCGCGAGCGCGGCAACATCAACACGCCGTTCGAGCTTGCGATCATCAACGGCGTGGATCGTTACACGCTAGCAATCGACGCGATCGACCGCGTGCCGCGTCTTGCGGGCAGCGGCGCGCATACGAAGGAATGGCTCAAGAATCAGATCATCGAGAGCGTGCGGTATGCGCACGAGGAAGGCATTGATCGCGACGAAATTCGTGAGTGGACGTGGAAAGGTTGATGCCATGAACCAAGGCATTCTGGTTCTGAACAGCGGCTCGTCGTCGCTCAAGTTCGGCGTCTTCACGACGCGCGACGGCGACGAGCACGCATGGCTTTCGGGCAGCGCGCAGGGCATCGGACGCGAGAGCGGTTCGTGGTCGATGAAGTCGTCCGACGGACGCTTCGACGTCTCGCAGGATCATCTGATGGAGACTCAGCACGATGCGTTGCAGCGCATCGCCGATGCGCTTCGCGAGCAACTGGATGCGCGGGACGCGCCGCTTGTCGCGGTGGGGCATCGCGTGGTGCATGGCGGACCGCACTTACGCGAGCATTGCGAGATCACGGATGCAGTCAAGCAGACACTGCACGAAGCGGTGCCGTTTGCGCCGCTGCATCTCCCGCCGTCGCTCGCGCTGATCGACGAGGCGCAGCGCATCTTCGCGGGCGTGCCCCATTTCGCGTGCTTCGACACCGCGTTTCATCGCACGCTGCCGGAGCGCGCGACGCGCTTCGCGTTGCCGCACGAGTATGCGCAGCGCGGCGTCGTCCGTTACGGGTTTCATGGGCTGTCGTACGAGTCCATCGTCAACGTGCTCGGTGCGGATTTGCCTTCGCGCACGGTGATCGCCCATCTGGGCAGCGGCGCGAGCCTCTGCGCGCTGCAGGACGGCCGCTCGGTCGATACGTCGATGGGCATGACACCCGCGGGCGGCATCCCGATGGCCACACGCAGCGGCGATCTCGATCCGGGCGTGCTGATTCATCTGCTTCGTCATGCGTCGCTCGATGCCGATGGGCTCGAAACGCTCGTCAACCGGCAGGCCGGATTGAAGGCACTGTCAAACTCCGACGACGACATGCGCGCGCTCTTAGCACGCAGCGATCGTGGCGATGCGGACGCGGCGCTCGCCGTCGATGTGTTCTGCACGGCGGTCCGCAAGACGATCGGCGCTTATGCCGCGCTGCTCGGCGGCCTCGATCTGATCGTGTTCAGCGGCGGCATCGGTGAACATAGCGACGCGGTGCGCTCGCGCGTACTCGACGGACTGGCGTTTTTCGGCGCGGCGCATCGCGTCGTGGCGACGGAGGAGGAACGACAGATCGCGCGGCATTGCCGGCGGTTGCTATCGTCGTAGTGGTTTTTTGCATGCGGCATGCTAAATGCCATCTGGTCGAATGCATGCAAAATGCCAAATGCATCATGCTCCATCATGCAAAAAAGCCAGCGCCCGGCGGAAGCACATCCCGCCGGGCGCTGCGCATTCGGAATCGCGAAACACTCAGCCGTTCTGCTCCGAATGATCCCGTTGCCGAAGCGACTGCGGCAAGCCGAACAGCAACAACAGCGCGCACACCACGCTCATCGCGCCGATGACGTACAGCGCGGGCGTCGTGCTGCCCATCGTGTCGCGGATACGGCCGACCATCACCGGACTCACGATGCCGCCGAGTTGTCCCAGCGTATTGATCAACGCGATGCCGCCCGCCGCGCCCGCACCGGTCAGAAGCTTCGGCGGCAGCGCCCAGAAGGCGGGAATCGAAGCGATCACGCCCGCGCCCATCACGCCGAGCGCGGCGATCAGAAGCGTCGTCTGCTTGTCGAAGATGCCGGCCGCGAAGAAGCCGATCGCCGCCAGCACCAGCAGCACAGCCACGAACTTGCGGCGCTCGCCCGAGCGGTCCGACATGCGGCCGACCACCACCATGCAGATCGCGCCGCAGATGTACGGCACCGCCGTCAGAAGACCGATGACCGTCGGATTCTGCGTGCCCGCCGCGCGAATCAAATGCGGCGCCCAGAAATTGAGGCCGTAGGACGCGACCTGAATCAGAAAGTAGATGAGGCCGAGCATCAGAAAGCCGGGCGTCTTGATCGCGCCGAACAGCGAATGACCGGTGTCGGTGTGCTGGCTTTGCGTCGAGATCTGGCTCTTCAGATAAGTCTTTTCGGCGCCCGTGAGCCACGCGGCATCATCGATACGATCCTTCAGCACCTTCAGCACCAGCACGCCGAGCAGCACGCACGGCAGACCGCCGAGCAGAAACAGCCAGTGCCAGCCCGGAATGCCGAGCACGCCGTTCATGTGACCAAGCACGAGACCGGATAACGGCGCGCCGAACAAACCCGAAAACGCCGATGCGAGGAACAACAGCGACGTGATGCGTCCGCGATAGCTCGCCGGAAACCACAGCGTCAGGTAGTACAGCACGCCGGGCGCGAAGCCCGCTTCCATCGCGCCGATGATGAAGCGCAGCCCGTAGAACTGCCACTCCGTCTGCACGAAGACCATGAGCGCGGTGGCGATTCCCCACGAAATCATGATGCGCGCGATCCAGCGACGCGCGCCGACCTTGTAGAGCAGCATGTTGCTCGGCACTTCGAAGAGCACGTACCCGATCACGAAGAGACTCGCGCCGAGCCCGTAAGCCGTGTCGGAAAAGCCGAGCGTGCTTTGCAGCTGAAACTTCGCGAAGCTGATGTTGATGCGGTCGAAGAACGCGAACAGATAGCACAGCATGATGAGCGGCATGAGCCGCCATGCCACCTTGCGAATGATGTCCGCGGTGTTTTCGGAAGTCTGCGGCTTGCCTGCCGCGTCGACGCTCAAATCACTCATGGTTGTCTCCGGTAATTGTTTTGGTCTTTTGAATCAGATGCTTCGTACGTAGTCCGGCGCCGCGTGAAGGTCGCAGTTGCGGCCCGCCTTCGCGACCTGTCCCGATACTTCGTGGCCGACGAGCGCGGGCAGCGTGCGCGACAGCGCGATCAGCTTCGGCAGATCGACGCCCGTGGGAATGCCCATCTCGTCGCACATGTTCACGAGGTCTTCGGTGCAGATGTTTCCGGATGCGCCCGGCGCGAACGGACAGCCGCCGAGGCCGCCCAAGGCCGCGTCGAAGCGGCGCGCGCCCGCATCGTAGGCGGCGAGCACGTTGGCAAGCCCCAGGCCGCGCGTGTTGTGGAAGTGCAGCGTCAGATCGGCGGCGGGCACGTGTTCGAGCACGCGCGCGACGAGCCGCGCGACCTGTCGCGGATTCGCCATGCCGGTGGTATCGGCGAGGGTGACGCCGGCAATGCCCATCTCACGATACGTCCGCGCGATCGACACGACGCGGTCTTCGTCGATGCGTCCTTCGAACGGACAGCCGAACGCCGTCGCGACCGTCGCGTTCAGCGACACGCGCTCCGTCGCGCCCTGAACCAGCCGCACGATATCGCCGAAGCCCGCCAGCGACGACTCGCAACTCATGCGCATGTTGGCGCGGTTGTGCGTCTGGCTCGCGGACATCACGAGGTTGAGTTCATCGGCGCCGGCGGCGAGTGCGCGTTCCGCGCCCTTCACGTTCGGCACGAGCGCGACATAGATCACGCCCTGTCCGCGGCGAATGCCGTGAAAGACCGCGTCGCCGTCGCGCAGTGCGGGAATCGCTTTCGGCGATACGAACGAACCCGCCTCGATGCGCGTAAAGCCGCACGCCGACAGGCCGTCGATCAGCGCGATCTTGTCCGCCGTGTCGACCCACTGCTTTTCGATCTGCAGGCCGTCGCGCGGCGCGACTTCCTGAACGATCAGCGGTTCTTTGTATTCATAATTCATTGCACCGCTCCTTCGGCACGCAGTCGCGCCACCTCGCCGGCGTCGAAGCCGAGCGATTCCAGAACTGATTCGGTATGCTCGCCGAGCGCCGGACCTTGCCAGCGCACTTCGCCCGGCGTGTCGGACAGCTTGGGCACGATGCCCGGCATCTTCACGGTGGCACCGCCCGGCAGATTCGCTTCGAGCAACATGTCGCGCGCCTGGTAGTGCGCGTCGTTCACGATGTCCGCGACCGAATAGATGCGGCCCGTGGGCACTTCTTCGCGTTCGAGCGTCGCGAGCACGTCGTCCATCGAGTGATGCGAGGTCCACGCGGTGATCGCTTCGTCGAGCATCGCGCTCTGCTTCACGCGGCCGTCGTTGTGGGCGAGTGCGGGATCGTCGGCGAGATCCGGGCGGCCGATCACGTTCATCAGGCGCTTGTAGATCGGATCGCTGTTGCCCGCGATCACGACAAAGCCGCCATCTTCCGTGCGATACGTATTCGACGGCGCGATGCCCGGCAACGCCCCGCCGCTGCGTTCGCGCACATGGCCGAGCAGGTCGTATTCGGGGACGAGACTTTCCATCAAGTTGAAGACGCTTTCGACGAGCGACACATCGACGACCTGGCCGTCGCCCTGTCCGGTCTTTACGCGCAGCACCGACATCAGCGCGCCGATCACGCCGTGCAGCGAGGCGAGCGAATCGCCGAGGCTGACGCCGACGCGCGCGGGCAGGCCTTCGGCGTCGCCGGTCGTGTAGCGGATGCCGCCCATCGCCTCGCCGATCGCGCCGAAGCCGGGACGATCGCGGTACGGGCCCGTCTGGCCGTAGCCGGAAATGCGGACCATGGTGAGCTTCGGGTTGATGGCGTGCAGCACGTCCCAGCCGAGGCCGAGCTTTTCGAGCGCGCCGGGGCGCATGTTCTCGATGACGATGTCGGCATCCACGGCAAGACGCTTGATGACGTCGGCGCCTTCGGGCGATTTGAGGTTCACGCAAACCGACTTCTTGTTGCGCGATTGCAGATACCACCACAGCGACGTGCCTTCGTGAAGCTTGCGCCATTTGCGCAGCGGGTCGCCGCCGTTGGGGGTTTCGATCTTGATGACTTCCGCGCCGAACTCGGCCAGCATGCGCGCGGCAAACGGCGCAGCGATGAGAGTGCCGATTTCGATGACCCGGATGCCTTGAAGAGGTCCGCTCATGCTGCTTGTCTCCAGATTTATCTATCGTGGAGCCAAGCTTATTGGCGAACGCTCAGGTCAGTCCAACCGCATTTCGGCAATGATCGTTCGTCAAACGCGAACGCTCGCGGGCTTTTCGAAAGCTAACGTTGCGTGCCGGCCGCCTCGATTCCGCGCAGATGATCGAACAGCAGCCGGCTCACGGGCGAGAGCGCATCCGCATCCCTCACGACGATAATGAGACTGCGCGCCGCCCATTCCTCGTCGAGCGTGACGGCGGCGAGACCCAGCTGACGGCCGAGCGCCTCGAACACGTGCAGCGGCAGCACGCCGACGCCCATGCCCGCCTGCACCATGCGGCACACGGCATCGAAGCCGGGCACGTGAATGCGCAAGCGCAGCGCGCGGCCCGCCTGTCGCGCGGCGAGATGCGTGCGCATGTTGATCGAACTCGCCGAATGAAGGCCGATGTGATCGAAATCGAGCGTGTCCGCGAACGCGACGCTTTCGCGCTGCGTGAGCGGATGATCGCCTGGCGTCACGATGACGAGCCGGTCGTGCCGGTAATGCGTGGTTTCGAGACCGCGCGTGTCGGCCTCGCCGGAACAGATGCCGAGATCGACCAAACTATCCGCCACACCTTCGACGATGCCGCCGCTCGGCCGCTCCTCCAGATCGATCTTGATCTGGTCATGCACCGACAAGAACGCGCGCAGGTCTTCCGGCAGAAATTCGACGATCGCGGAGAGGTTGGCCATCATCCGCACATAGCCGCGCACGCCGCTCGCATGCTCGGCCAACTCGATGCCGATGTTTTCGACGTCGCGCAGCACGCGCCGCGCGTAGTGCAGCAGCGTTTCGCCGGCGTTCGTCAGTTCCATGCCGCGCGCCTTGCGCTCGAACAGCACGGCGCCGACGGCCTGCTCCAGTTCGAGCAGACGCTTGCTCGCCGCCGATACCGCGATCGCCTCGCGTTCGGCCGCGCGGGTCAGCGTGCCTTCCTCGAACACGGCGAGAAAGAGTTGCAGCGTCGTGAGATCGAGACGCCTGAGCAGGTTGCGGGTGGCCATCGTCGGGACGGGCGCGTCAGCGGGCGTACTTGAACGTGCCCTGCGCGCTCGCGATCATCACGCGATCGTCAACCCACGCCTCGCCGCGCGCGAAGTACACCGAGCGGCCCTGCCGTTCGAGAAAGCCCTTCGCGACGACCTTCTCGCCGATGCCGCGATCGAGATAATTCACCGTCAGCGAGAGCGTGAAGCCATGCACGGGCGTGTTCCCCGACGTGAAGAGGCCGGCGTAGCCGCATGCGGCGTCGAGCAACGTGGCGATCGCGCCGCCTTGCAGGATGCGTTGCCGGTTCAGGTGCCCGGCTTGGATCGGCATCAGGAATTCGGCGTAGCCCGCGCGCCATTCGGTGAACGTCGCGCCGAGCGCTTCGAGAAACGGATTGTCCAGATCCAGATTTGCCACCTTCGCTCCCTTTGGTCCACTTTTGCGTACGGTTCGGCGATTGTGCCATCGGCGCGCGCGGGACGCCGGACGCGGCAAAAACAGGGGAAAGTGGGCAGGCGCAAAAAAACCCGCGCGCGCGGGTTTTCATTTGAGCGACGGACACATCGATAATCGCACGGCAAAATCTGCAATTTACACAGATCGGGTTTCGTGTGGTGTCGCACATATCGAGCGATTCATGAAACAGCATCACGAATCGCTTATACGTATCATTCACGCGCGTCTATATATTGCATGACCCGCTGTGTCACCTGCGCAACACAATGCTTAAACGCGTTTAGTTATATCCGCGAATCACGCAGGATTTTTGTTCTTCCTCGGACTTTTCACTGGCGAAACGGCCGCAGATTTCGGCCACATATTCCGGTTTTCCGGCAACCTGGCTGGAACGGTGTGAAACGGTGACGCTCGTGTCCGGCGGCATTTCGCCGTCTTCGATCCATGCGTAGAAATGCGCGCTCGTATTGGCTTCCATGTTATCTCTCCTTTCGGTCTAAGCGCAGAAAGCGTTCGATAGTTCCAGAATGCGCTTCTTAATATCGGCTGGCCCTAGTGGATTTCATTAATGGACGTGAGCCGAAAACTGCCGTCATGATGTTGAGAATGCCCGCCCGAAGCCAAAACCACGTCGCCTCAATCCGCATATCCCTCGCCTTTCCCCTTTTTAGTAGCGAAAAAAATGCCCGGTGCAAGACCGGTCAACTTAAATCATCGATTATGGAAAGCGGACGTTTTCCAATCGTTTCGTACTCTTCTATCTTTTATACGACATTCTTTTCGACAATCGGCCGGCCTTCGAGCACGCGCGTCCAGTCGAGCGGCGATAAATCGAGCGTCTCGTAATGCCCGTGCAAAATCAGTTCACTCACGCCGCGCCCGGTGGCCGGGCCCTGCTGCAATCCGTGCCCGCTGAAACCATTCGCGAAAATGCAGTTCTCCAGGTCCGGATGGCGGCCGATGATCGCGTTTTGATCCAGCACGTTGTATTCGTAATAACCGGACCAGCAACGCTCGACGCGCAGCGCCTCGAACTGCGGCACGCGATGCGCGAGCGTCGGCCAGATAACGTCGTCGAAGAGCGCGTGGTCCACTTCGTCGAGCGGCAGATCGTCGGGATCGTTGTCCGCGGCGGGTGACGTCCCGCAAATATACGTGCGGCCTTCGGGACGGAAATAGACGCCGCTCGGATCGATCAGCAGCGGACAGCGCTCGAGCTTCGCCGGCGACGACACATTGAAGATACTGCGCCGCCGCGCATGCACCGGCAGATCGATGCCGAGCATCGACGCGATCGGGCGCGACCAGGCGCCCGCCGCGTTCACGACGACATCGCACGCATACGTCTCGCCGTTGGACGCGCGCACAGCCTGCGCACGCCGGCCGCCGCGCTCGATGCCGACTACTTCCGCCGCCACATAGCGCGCACCCAGTGCTTGCGCTTTTCGCCGAAGCGCCTGCACGAGACCGTAGCCATCGAACCAGCCTTCGCCGCTTTCGCCGAACGCGCCCGCCGCGAGATCGTCCGTGTTGAGCCACGGAAAGCGCGCCTGCAGTTGCGCGGCATCGAACAGGCTGATATCCGCGCCGAGCTTGCGTTGCAGCGCGTGATTTTCGCGCAGCGTCGCTTCGCCCGGCGCCGTCGCGAGAAAGAGATAACCGCCTTCGTGCAGATCGATCGACGGACGCTCGCCGTTCACTTCGAGCCGCTCGCCGATCGAGCGCAGGAACTCGATGCCGAACAGCGACATGCGCACCGAAAGCGGCGTCGAGAACTGCTGCCGGATCGACGCCGCCGACAACGCCGACGACGAGCGCGCGTAAGTCGGATCGCGCTCGATCACCGTGACCTGCGCGGTCGGATCGGCCGCCCGCAAGAAATACGCGACCGAACTGCCGATCACGCCGCCACCCACGATCACCACTTGAGAAGCCAAGCCGCCCTCGCTATGTGTGGTTTAGTTTCGGTTTCGGTTCAGTTTCGGTTTCAGCCGAGATTGAAGTCGATGCCCTGCGCGAGCGGCAACTCCGACGAGTAGTTGATCGTGTTGGTCGCGCGGCGCATGTACGCCTTCCACGCGTCCGAGCCCGATTCGCGCCCGCCGCCGGTTTCTTTCTCGCCGCCGAACGCGCCGCCGATTTCCGCGCCGCTCGGCCCGATGTTCACGTTGGCGATGCCGCAATCGCTGCCCGATGCCGACAGGAAGCGCTCAGCTTCGCGCAGGTCGGTCGTGAACGTGCACGACGACAAGCCGTGCGCGGCGGCGTTGTTCGCGGCGATGGCGTCATCGAAATCGGAATAGCGCATCACGTAGAGAATCGGCGCGAAGGTCTCCTTCAGCACCACTTCAGTCTGCGACGGCATTTCCACCAGCGCCGGACGCACGTAGTAGCCGTTTTCATGGCCCTTCACGGTGACGCGCTCGCCGCCCGACACCTTGCCGCCCTCGCCCTTCGCCTGCTCCAGCGCGTCCTGCATGCGCGCGAACGCCTGCACGTCGATGAGCGGGCCCATCAGCACGCCCTGCTCCAGCGGATTGCCGACCGGCACTTTGGCGTAGAGCTCTTTGAGGCGCGCGACGGTTTCGTCGTAGATGCTGTCGTGCACGAAGAGACGCCTGAGCGACGTGCAGCGCTGCCCCGCCGTGCCGACCGCCGAGAACAGGATGCCGCGCAGCGCGAGATCGCGGTTGGCCGTGTGCGAAACGATGCCCGCGTTATTGCCGCCGAGTTCGAGAATCGAGCGGCCGAAGCGTTGCGCCACCGCGACGCCAACCTTGCGGCCCATTTCCGTGCTGCCGGTCGCGCTGACGATGTCCGAGCGCTTGTCCGCGACCAGCGCCGCACCGACTTCCCGTCCGCCGATGATTACCGAAGCGAGCCCGGCCGGCGCGGAGCCGAATTCATCGAGGACATCGCGAAAAATGCGGTCGACGGCAAGCGCGGTGAGCGGCGTCTTTTCCGACGGCTTCCACACGACCGCGTTGCCGCACACAAGCGCCAGCGCCGCGTTCCACGACCACACCGCGACGGGGAAATTGAACGCCGAGATGATCGTGCAAACGCCGAACGGATGCCACGTCTCCGCCATGCGATGCCCCGGACGCTCGGAGGCGATCGTGAGGCCATACAGCTGGCGCGACAGACCCACGGCGAAATCGCAGATGTCGATCATTTCCTGCACTTCGCCCAGACCTTCCTGAAGAATCTTGCCCGCCTCGAGCGACACCAGCCGGCCGAGCGCTTCCTTCTTCTCGCGCAGGCGATTGCCCAGCAGCCGCACCAGTTCGCCGCGACGCGGCGCGGGCACGTTGCGCCACGTTGCGAATGCAGTGCGGGCGGCGCCGAGCGCGGCGTCGACATCGGCAGTGCTGTTCTGCTTCACGCGGCCGATGACTTCGCCGGTGATGGGAGACGTGACGGCCAGATCGCCGTCGGCGACGAGGCTTGCGATGCCGAGGTCGGAAAGAATCGATTGTGCGTCCACGGTGAAGTCCTTTTGAAACGGGTTCGTTCGTCGGATCGCTTCGCGGATGTTTCGCAAAGCGCTGGCATGCTGAGTCGCTGTGTTTCTGATAAGAAACTTGCGTAACTTCGGAAACTATACGCGCTGTCGGCAGGCGCTACAACGTGGACAATATTGGGGTTGTCCCTCATGCGCACGGCCTTTCGGCGCGGTAGATTCGGCTTGTTTTCAGGCGTTTCGGCAGATTGCGGCCCTGCGCGCCGCGCGTTTTCGCGGTGTTATGATCGGAAACAAAAGCGCCACACGTTCCCCTACACATCGATTTTCTCCATGCCAAGCCTCAGCACGAACCACACGGCGGAACAGTCCGCCATCGATCTCGGACGCCGGGTGAAGCGCGCGCGGCTCGCGCACGACCTGACGCTGGAGACGGCGAGCCGCCTGTGCGGCGTGTCGCGTTCGGCGCTGTCGAAGATCGAGAACGGGCTGATGTCGCCGACCTTCGACGTGCTGCAGAAAATCGTCCGCGGCCTGCAGATCGATCTCGCCGAACTCTTCGGCACGGCGCCTGCGCTGAGCGCGAGCGGCCGGCGCGCCCTCACGCGCAAGGACGAGGGGCAGCGCCACGCGTATCGCGGCTATCAAATGGAACTGCTCGCCACCGATCTTGCCCACAAGGCGATGCTGCCGTTTCGCATCCGCATATCGGCCCACACGCTCGACGCGTTCGACGACTGGGGCCGTCACGAGGGCGAAGAATTTCTCTACGTGATCAGCGGCAGCGTGTGCCTGTATTCGGAACTCTACGCGCCGACGCATCTGAACGCCGGCGACAGCCTCTACTTCGACAGCCGCACGGGCCACGCCGCCATCTCGACGAGCGAAGACGACGCCGAAGTGCTGTGGATGGCGACCGGCGGCGGCGTGCCGACGGGTTCGCCTTCTTCGACCGCCGATGCCGTCGATGCCCGGTGACGCGCGCGCGGAACGCTTACGTATCCGGTTGCATGCCGGCGAGATAGATCGGAACGTTCACCTTGAAGGTGGCCATGAAATGCAGTGTGAATGACTCGGGAGTCGGAAACGGATTCTGAAGCACCTTCCAGGACACTTCTCTGAGCAGCGGTCCGTCCTTGTACTTCGGCAGAATGATCTGGCTGAAAGCGCCCTGCTCGTATGCGGGACCGGCCCACTCTTCATGCAGGCACTGCCACTTGCCGTGCTCGTCTTTCATCCATTGGTCTTGCGGGAAAAGACCGCACCACTCCTGGAACAAGGGCAACGCATGCTTCCTGCACGCGAAGACGCCCGCATTGAACGGAGCCGGCCATACCGGCAGATCCTGCGAGTAGACGAGGCCCTCATCGCCGACGAAAAAATCCTCGATACGCCGGTCGATATCGTGGACCACGGCGTCCGTATCGAGCCAGAGGATGGTGTCGTACGTGGTGTGGAGAAAATGCGCGAGGAGAAACGGCTTGATCCAGAAGACAGGCAGGTCGAGATCGATCTTGCCGATGTGGTGATACGCATAACCATGGGCCGCAGCGTATGCGCGGTTTCGCTGCAAGAGACCATTTAAGTGCCCCAATTCGGAGAACGAACGATCATCGAATTGAATTATTGCAATCGCCAACTTTTTTTCTTATTTAGTGAGTAGAGAACGCCGGTGATGAACGTCTTCGTCGTGCCCATCTGTCTCCGGTAAGGCCTGAAATTCTAGCTTGATCGACGTTTCGAACTTTGGATTTATGTCGCGTGGTGGGAGAGGCGTCCGAAGACGGCACGCCAGATCATTCAGACGGGTAACACTGCCGTGAATGGAGCACGTTCAGGACTTCGATGCGGTCCGTCACCGAGTAGACGATGACGTAATTCGGGTGCACGACGATCTCTCGGGTACCCGGAACGCGACCATTGCGATACAGGTAAGGAGCCGTGGCGGCAGCCTGCGGCGCTGCATCGAGCGCGCTTTTGACTGCGCGGGCGGCACCGGGACTGCGTTCTGCGATGTAGCGGATGATTTCCAGAAGATCGAGGCGTGCGTTTTGGGTCCAGACAACATGCAGCGTCAAGCGGACCTCGACTTGTGACGTTTCTCGGCTTCGGTAATGATTGCTTCTGCCTCGGCCATCACCTCATCATGCGCAATACGCGGCCGCGTATCGGCCATCGAGCGCCGCACTTTTTCGCGAAACCATTTGTCATAGGCTTCCGCTTCTTCAACAGTGGCGAACTCGGACACGATAGGATCGAGCGGGGTTGTCATTTCGGGTTCTCGTTTCATGATGAAAACGATGATATCGCAGGCATGCGCGACGCGTCACCTCGGCCATTCGGCCAGTTTCGCGCGCCCATGCTACACCGCTAAACTACGTTCGCCTTCGCTGCCGAGCGCTTGAAATACGGCGAACTCAGCGTCGCCGCGCCCATATCGGACGCCGCTTCGAGGAGCGCGGGCGCGAGTTCCTTCAGGCGCGCGTCGGGCAAGCGGCTCGTCGGCCCGGCGAGGCTCACCACGCCGACCACCGCACCCGTCACCGGATGATGAATCGGCGCAGCCATCGACGTCATGCCGGCTTCGTATGTCTCGCTCGCAATGCCGTAGCCACGCTCGCGCGCCGCGTGCAAATCCGCCAGAAACTGCTGGATGGTCTTCGGCGCCTTCGGACCGCCCGCGCCCGGCTTGCCAAGGCCGCCCTGCTTCGAGACGAGTTCGAGCGCCTCTTCATCGGTCAGCGAGGAGAGCCACGCCTGCCCGCTCGCCGTGCAATGCAGCGGCGGCTGGCTGCCCATGTCCGGGTCGTAGCGCAGGCCGGACTTCGCGCCCTGCGCCTTGCCGACGAACGTAATGTGATCGTCCTCCACCACGCCCACGCGCGCCAGTTCGCCCGACTGCGCCGCGAGCCGGTCGAGCACCGGTTGCGACACGTCGAGCACGCCTCCCGTCGACAGATAGATGAGCGCAAGCGAAACGAGCTTCAGCGCGAGCATGTACTCGCCGTGATCCTCGTCCTGACGGACATAGCCCTCGTCGATCAACATCGCGAGCAGGCGATGCGTGCCGCTGCGCGGAATGTTGAGCGTATCGGCGATTGCGGCGAGCTGCATGCGCCCGCCGTTTTTCGCCAGCAGCTCGATGATCGACAACGCGCGCTCCAGATTTCCTGCCATCTTTCAGTCTCTCGAAGTTCCGAGATCGGAATGAGAACACGATTCCACCTCGGAATTCAACCGCTAGTTTATTGCTGCGCGTAGGTCTCCTCCAGCACGGCCACAGTCGCTTCGCGCAGACGCTTGGCGCGCGTGAGCGCGTCGGCGGTTTTGGCCCATTCGTTCATCGGCACTTCGAGCGAAACCGGCAGATCGTCCGGCAGCGCGCGCAGGATGCCCGCGAGATCGAGCCCGCCTTCGCCGGGAATCATGCGTTCGGCACGCGCCTGATACAGCAGCGTGTGCAGATCGGCGGGACGCTCGGCGGGCGCGTCGCAGAACTGCACGTAGCCGAACCATTCGCGCGGCAACTCGCGCAGTTGTTGCGTCGACGACCCCGCGCGGTCGAAATGAATCGGATCGACGATCAAACCCGTATTCGCGCGCCCCGCCGCCTTCACGATGCGCGCGCCCTGCACGATGTCTTTCGCGTCCGTCCAGGGCATCGGTTCGAGGGATGGCGCCAGCCCATACGGCTTCGCGAGATCGCACAGTTGCGCGAGACGCTCAGCGGTGCGGGCTTCGTCGGGATCGTTGCCCGCGACGAGCACGTACCGCGCGCCCAGTTCCGCGGCGGTCGCGAGCATCGGCTCGTAAGCGGCGACGTCCGTGTCCGGCTTCAGGCGCAGGATTTCGGCATCGAGCACGCCGATACCGGTGTCCCTGAGCGCCGCGAGCGTTTCGCGCTTCAACGGCGTCGCGCCGACGATCTCGTGCCGCACCTCCGTGTCGGTCGCGGGCAAGAGGCGCAGGCCGACGAAATCGTAGCCCGCCTGCGCCGCGCACTCGACCATCTGCGGCGGCGTCAGTTCGAGCACCGTCAGCGCGGAGAGAGAAAGCTTGCGTCGTGACATCGCGGAGTCTCCGGTTAGCGCAGCGGCGAGAACGGCGCGGGCACGTAAATGGTCGATTCCATCGTCGTCAGATGGGCGGGTCCGCCCTTCGGCGGCCAGATGCCGTCTTTCACCGCCTCGGCGCGAATGCGCGAACGCTCGTCGACGCTCGCGTACGGCCAGATGTTGAGAAAGCGCGGCACGGTGCCGTCGAGCGCATACATCGCGCCGATGAGCGGCGAGCGCTTCGTGCGCTCCGGCAACGCGTTCTGCCATGCGTCGATGGTGTGCTGCAGGCTCGCGAGCTTCGTGCCGTAGACGCGCATCTCGTACAGCCCGCCGTGGACCGCCGGCTCGATCGGCGGCAGAAACGGAAACAACGCGTAGCTGCTGATGTCGACATCGGTGACGAATTCGCCGCAGCCGAATGGATTGCCTTCGAGCAACAGACGCTGGCGTTCCTTGACGAGCGCCGCTTCCGAGTCGAAACCGCGCAGCACCATGACGCGGCCGAGCGCGCCGATGTCCGAATACCAGCAGCCGAGCAGCTTTGAGCCGGGCGCGTCGCCGCTTGCCTTGATGTTCTCGAAGACCTGCGCGTTCGCGCCGATCTTCACCGTCAACGTGACTGTGTCGTACAGAGTCATTGCAGAGTCCTTGCCTGTTTGAAGAGTGAGAGGTCCGTGATGGCGTCGTCGCGCGGCGGCGCGGCCAGTTCGAGTCCGGCGAGATAGCCGAAGGTCATCGCCGGTCCGAGCGTGATGCCGCCTGCCGGATAATGTCCGCCCATCATGCTCGCGGCGTCGTTGCCGACGGCGAAGAGGCCGGGAATCGGCACATGCGTTTCGTCGAGCACGCGGGCGCGGGCGTCCGTCGCGAGGCCGGAAAACGTGCCGAGGCTGCCCGGCAAGATTTTCACGGCATGGAATGGCCCGTCGACGAGCGGCGCGAGACACGGATTCGGCCCGTGCGATGCATCGCCCTGAACGCGGTTGTACGGCGTCGAGCCTTTGTGGAATTGCGGATCGAAGCCGTCTTGCGCATACGCGTTGTAGGCCGCGACGGTATCGGCGAGGCCGCGTGCGTCGATGCCGCATTGCCGCGCGAGCGCGTCGAGCGTCGGCGCGCTGTGCAGATAGCCGGAGCGTTCGTAAGGCATCAGCGGAAACGGAAACGGCTTGGCGAAACCGAGCCCGTAGCGGCGCTGAAAACGATGATCGCAGACGAGCCACGCGCACACTTCCTCGCCCGGCGGCGTCGTTTCGATGAGCGCCGCGACGAAGTCGTGATACGACGACGCCTCGTTCGTGAAACGCCGGCCCGCGCGCGTCACGGAGATCACGCCCGGCTTCGCGCGGTCGATCAGATGCGGAAACGCAGCCGGCTCGTTCGCGCCCTTCGGCACGAGCGACACGGGCGCCCACGCGGCGGGCGCCTCGAGCGACGCATCGAAATACGCGCCCGCCGCTTCGCCGAGACGAATGCCGTCGCCGGTATTGCTTTTCGGCGCCGCCGACCAGTGCGGCGTGTACGGAAACGTCGCGGCCTGACGCTTCGCATCGTGCGGATAACCGCCGCACGCGAGCACGACGCCGCGCCGCGCGCGTATGTCGTGCATCACGCCGTCGATCTCGACGCGCGCGCCCGTCACCCGCTCGCCTTCGCGCGTCAACGACACGGCTTGTGCCCGCGTGCGCAGACCGACGCCGCGATCCGCCGCGGATTTCAACAGCCGCGCGACGAGCGCATTGCCGTTCACGAGATGCATCGAGCGGCCGTGACGCAGCTTATGCCACGCGAACGTGGCGAAGCGCTTCGTCACGTGCCACGCCGATTTCACACTGCGCGTCGCGTTCAGAAAATGCGCGAGATCCTGACCGGATGCGATCGCCATGCCCTTGATCGTCATTTCGGCAAGCGGCTCGCGCAGTTTGTGGATGAGCGGGCCGAGCGCGCGGCCGTCGAACGGCATCGCGCAGACGGAGCGGCCGCCGTTCGCCGCGCCCGGCGTGGTGTGGAAATCGGGAATGCGATTGCCGTCGATAAAGCGCATCGACGTATTGCGCTCGAAAAAGTCGACCATGCGCGGACCGTGCTCGATGAGCGCATCGACCTTGACGGCGTCGAAGTGCGCGCCGAGTTCGCTTTTGAGATACGTGCGCGGCGTTTCCTCATCTTCGACGATGCCCGCGCGCGCCGCGAGCGGATTGCGCGGAATCCACATCCAGCCGCCCGACCACGCGGTCGTGCCGCCGAACACGTCTTCCTTCTCGCAGACGAGCACCGACAAACCCTGCGTCGCCGCCGTGACGGCGGTCGAGAGGCCGCCTGCGCCTGAGCCCAGCACGAGGACATCGCATTCGAGAACCGGATCGGGCTTCATTTGGCGTGCGCGTGTGTTGGGATGTCGAGCGGCAGAGTGAATGCGTCGTCGCGCGCGTCCGGCAACGCGGCTTGCGGCGTCCGGCCACGCGCCGTCGCATGCCGCGCCGCGAGATAGCCGAACGCGAGTCCGGGTCCGAGCGTGATGCCCGGACCGGGATAGACGCCGCCCATTACGGACTGCATGTCGTTGCCGCACGCATAGAGGCCGCCGATCGGCCGGTCGGCGCGATCCAGCACGCGCGCGTTCGTATCGGTGACGAGCCCGGTCGCCGCGCCGATATCGCCCGGATACAGCCGCACCGCGTAGAACGGCGCCTCGCCGATCGGCCCGAGGCACTTGTTCGGGCCGCTCCAGTTCGCGTCGCCGTTGGCGTTCTGATAGTCGGTCGTGCCGCGCTGAAAATCCGTATCGACGCCCGTCTGCGCGTAGCGATTGATGCGCGCGACGCTATCCGCGAGCCCGGCTTCGTCGATGCCGAGTTTGCCCGCCAGTTCGCCGAGCGTGCTGCCTTCGACCAGATAGCCGTCCGCAAGAAACGGCGCGAGTCCCTTGCCGCCCGGACGCACCATGCCGAGGCCGTACTTGCGCAGACCTTGCGCGTCCGTCACGAGATACGCGGGCACGGAAGGCGTCGTGCGGTTTGCTTCCTGCATCGCGATGCCAAACAGGTGATATGACGTGTTCTCGTTGAGAAAGCGCCGCCCCGTTTTATCGACGACGATCATGCCCGGCTTGCCGCGATCCATCAAAAAGTGCGGGAACACGGCCGTGGTGCCGTCGGCGCGCCTGCGCACGGAAACCGGCGCCCAGAATGCGTTGGACAGCGCGCCATCGCCGAAACGCGCACCCGCCGCGAGTGCCAGATCCTGCGCGCTGCCGGTGTGGCCGGGCGCGGCGGGACACCACGCGGGATCGGCGCCGGGCAACATCTCGCCACGCCGCGTCGGATGTCGATTGAAGCCGCCGCTCGCGAGAATCACGCCGCCCGTCACGCCGATGCGCCGCTGCTCGTTCACATGCCTGAGCGTCACGCCTTCGACGCCGCTCGCGCCCGTGTGCAGCGCCTCGACCTTCGTGTTGGTCAGCACCGTCACGCCGCGCTGGAGCAGCGAAAACAGCAGCCGGCCGATCAGCGCGTTGCCCATCACGAGGCGCGTGCCGCGCGGCGCGCTCATGCGGTCGCGGGCGTGACGCGCGAGCAGCTTGAGCGCATGTCCGAACGATGCGAACGACTTCGTCATGTTAAGCAGATGCCCGACGTCGTCGCGATCGACCATCATGCCGCCCAGCACGGTGAATTCCGGAATCGGCGGACGGATCAGCGCGAACGCACGGCCGAGCTTGCGGCCGTCGAACGGCAGCGGCTCCAGCGCGCGGCCACGCAACGTCGAGCCTTCGATCTCGGACAGATAATCGGGATGAAACGGGCGCGCACGATATTTCACGTCCGAGTTCGCTTCGAGATGCGCCACGGCTCGCGGACCGGCTTCCAGAAATGCGCGACGCATCGCGGCATCGCTGCGCTCGCCGACTGCGCGCGTCAGGAAGGCTTCGGCGTTCGCGGCGGTATCGTCGCGATTGACGCTCGCCGCGTGCGGCGACGCCGGCATCCACGTGGTGCCCGCCGAATAGGCCGTCGTGCCGCCGACGTATTCCGTGCTTTCGACGAGCAGCACGCGCGCGCCGTCGATGGCCGCCACGAGCGCCGCCGACATGCCCGCCCCGCCCGCACCGATGACCACGACGTCGAACGTTTCATTCTGGCCCAGACTCTCCAATGTCTCCATCCTTGCTCCGCTCCGTCTCGCTTCGACATCGTCGTTTCTCTCGACGAATCGAAATAAGTGTTATCTGTAGAACTCACTTTGATATTGGAATACTATTCCACAAATGACGATCAAGCCAAGCTCTTTTTTGAGACGAACGGAGGAAACGACATGCGAGTACTGGTGACAGGCGGCAGCGGTTTTCTGGCGGCGTGGGTGATGCGACGGCTGCTCGCGCGCGGCATGCAAGTGCGCGCCTTCGACGTGCGCGAGAACGCGAGTCTCGTGCGGACGCTCGCGCCGGAACGCGCCGATGAGATCGAATGGCGGACCGGCGATATCGGCGAAGCGCGCGATGTCGCGCATGCGCTCGATGGCTGCGACGGCGTCATCCATCTGGCGGGCGTGCTGACGCCCGCGTGCGCCGCCGATCCCGTGCGCGGCGCGCACATCAATCTCACCGGCACACTGAATGTCTTCGATGCGGCCATCGCGTGCGGGCTGCGCTCCGTGCTCTATGCGAGCAGCGCGGGCGTCTTCGGCCCCGACGACGGCGCCACGCCCTATCCGCTGACGCATTACGGCGCGTTCAAGCTGGCGTGCGAGGGTTCGGCGCGCGCGTACTGGCACGATCGCGGTATCGCGAGCATCGGTTTTCGGCCGCTCGTCGTGTACGGCGCGGGGCGGGAAACGGGTTCGAGCGCGGGGCCGAGCCTCGCATGCCGTGCCGCCGCGCGCGGCGAGCCCTACACGATTCCCTTCACGGGCGCGACGGGACTCGTCTACGCGGATAACGTCGCCGCCGCGTACGAACTCGCGCTCACCCGCGAGATCAACGGCGCGCACGCGTTCACGCTAGCCGGCGACATCACGCCGATGGAGCGTGTCATCGCCATACTCGATGACATCGTGCCGGGCGCGCGCATCGACGCTGCGGGCGCGCCGCTGCCGATCGCCACATCCTTTCCCGACGATCCGGCGCTCGCGCAGATGCTGCCCGGTTTGCCGAAAACGCCGCTGGAAGAAGGCTTGCGGCAGACGGTCGCTTTCTATCGTTAGCCGTATCGTCGCTCTATCGTCAGCTCTATCGTTAGCCAAATGGAGCCTTGGCAGCGCGGATTCATTGGGGCACGATTCGCTTCTCACGACCACGGTGCGCCGCATGCAAGACTCCGACCGCAAGCCGACGGCGAGCGCCTGGCTCCTCAAAGGCATCCTCCCGATCAACCGCGCCGCCGCGCTGCGCGACGCGCTCGCCGGCGTTTCGCTCGCGTCGATGGACATTCCGCAGGTGCTCGGCTACGCGCGCATCGCAGGCATGCCGCCGGTGGCCGGCCTGTACACCGCGTTTCTGCCGCTCGTCGCGTTCGCGCTGTTCGGGGCGTCGCGACATCTCGTCGTCGCGGCGGATTCGGCCACGGCGACAATCTTCGCGAGCCGCCTCTCGTCGATGGCCGCGCCCGGCAGCGCCGAATACATCGCGCTGGCGGGCATGGTCGCACTTCAGACGGCCGCGCTTCTGCTGCTCGCGCGCCTTTTCAAGCTCGGCTTTCTTGCCGACTTTCTGTCGCGCACGGTGCTCGTCGGTTTCCTGGCGGGCGTAGGCGTGCAGGTGTCGATCGCGATGCTCGGCGACCTCTCCGGCATCGCGATGCCCGGGTCCGCGTCGCACAGCGTTGCCCAGCTCGAGTACCTCGTCCGGCATGCGCTGCAGTTTCACGCGCCGACGCTCGGCGTGGCCCTGCTCGTGATCGTCGCGATTCTCGTCTGCAAACGCGTGGCGCCGCGCGTGCCGATGCCGCTCATCGCGGTGATCGGCAGCATCGTGGCGAGCAAGGCGTTCGATTTCGCGGCGCACGGCATCGCGGTGCTCGGTCCTGTTGCCGGTGGCCTGCCCGCGTTGCGCTTTCCCGTCGTCAGTTGGCAGCAGTGTGTCGATCTCGTGCCGGTCGCGGCCTCGTGCTTCGTGATGATCATCGCGCAGAGCGCGGCGGCAGCGCGCGTGTTCGCGCAGCAGTATCGCGAGGAAGTCGATACCAACAGCGACATCCTCGGCCTTTCGGCGGCGAATGCAGCGGCGGCGCTGACCGGCACATTCGTCGTCAACGGCAGTCCCACGCAGACGGCCATGGCCGAGCGCGCCGGCACGCGCAGCCAGTTGGGGCAATTGTTCTTCGCAGCCGTAGTCGCGGTCGTGTTGCTGTTTTTGAGCGACTATCTGCGCTATCTGCCGCATTGCGTGCTGGCGGCCATCGTGTTCACGATCGCCATCGGCCTCGTCAATCTGCAAAGCCTCAACGACATCCGCGCCGAAAGCCCGGGCGAATTTCTGCTGGCGCTCGTTACGGCGGCGTCGGTCGTGCTGGTGGGCGTCGAGCACGGCATTCTGCTGGCGGTGGCGCTGTCGCTGCTGCGTCATGTGCGCCATAGCTATCATCCGCACACGATGGTCCTCACGCCCGCCGCGCCCGACGCACGCTGGCAGTTCCTGCCGACGAAACCGGGTGCGATGACCGCGCCGCATCTCATCGTCTATCGCTTCGGTGCCGATCTGTTTTACGCGAACGATCATTTCTTTGCCGCTGAAGTGACGAAGCTCGTCGATACGGCATCCGATGGCTTGCGCCATTTCATCGTCGATGCGGGCGCGATCACGGATCTCGATTATTCCGCCGCACGCACAATCGGCGAGTTGGTGGAAACGTTGCGGGATCGTGGCGTGGTCGTGAGCTTCGGGCGTGTGAATCGATTTTTGCGCGGCGATATGGACCGGCACGGATTGACGCAGGTGCTGGGCGAGGCGAATGTTTTTGCCACGCTGCATGAGGCGCTGGCTTACGCGGGCGTGAATCCGGTCACGCACGAACCGAATACGCTTTGAAGGCTTCCTGCTCTTGTTAGCTGGTTTTAAATGCTTTCGTCGGGTGGTTCCGATTCACCGGCGGTGGCAAACACTGACCGTTAGTTGCCTTCTACAAATAAACGCAAATTTGTTGAACGCTATTCCATTTTCAACTAGCATTCATCTTCAGACCCAACCGTGTGAACCGGAGGCAACCGAAGCATGGCGCAGGACACTTCTTTTTCCGCATCGCTCGATGCGGGCTTGAGCGGCGCGACCCGCGCGTACTTCATCGTCGGCGATCCGATCGCGCAGGTGCGCTCGCCGTCGGGCGTGACTGCTGCGTTGCGCGCGGCCGGGCGCGACGCCATCGTGATTCCGGCGCACGTCGCGCCCGCCGATCTCGACGCGTTCTTCGCGGGCATCGCACGCCTGCAGAATTGCGACGGCGTCATCATCACCGTGCCGCACAAGTTCAGCGCGACGGCGTTCTGCAAAACGCTGACGGACGAAGGCGCGTTCCTCGGCGCCGTCAACATGCTCAAACGCAACGCCGATGGCAGTTGGCACGGCGGCGCATCGGACGGAATCGGCATGGTTGCGGCGCTCCGGGACGCGGGCTGCGATCCGGCGGGCAAGCGCGCGCTCCTGATCGGCGCGGGCGGCGCGGGCTCGGCGATCGGCCACGCGCTCGTCGAGGCGGGCGTCAGCTCGCTTGCAATCGGCGATTTCGATGCCGCGCGCACGGCCGCCCTCGCCTCACGTCTGTCCGCGCTGGGCCGCGGCGCAGTGAGCGTCGCGGACGATGCAGCCGCGGAAACCTACGACCTCATCGTGAACGCGTCGCCGGCGGGCATGCGCGCAGGCGATCCGCTGCCGATCGACGTTTCTCGCCTTCCCGCGACCGCTTTCGTCGGCGATGTGGTGACCAAGCCGCCGCTCACGCCTTTCATCGAAGCCGCCCGCGCGCGCGGATGCACGACCGTCACAGGCACGCAGATGTTCGGCCGCGTGTGCGACGCGATCGTCGACTATCTGTTGAAGGAATGACGCCGGCGAATTGAAACGCAGTGCTTCGATATGTCGATTGTGCGGCGCGCCGGCGTTTGCCATACTGAATTTGGCTCCTCTGTCTCCTCTAGCGTCCGGTCGCCGTAGCGCAACCCACATCCGGACGTGTCCTCGCCGCCTTTACGGGCGGCGTTTTTTTTGCGCGCGCTGTTTCTGCAACGTAAAACGAGCTATTTGCAATTTTTTGTTTAAACCAATCAATCAACTCGATCTTCAGGTAGTTTTAGCGGCGTCGAGCCGCCTCGGCATGCCCCGCATTCCTGCTAGCGAAGTGTTTCGCCGGGCGATCGAGGAAGCGCTTCAAGAAATGAAAGCCTAACGAGAAGATACACGCTGTGAGCATTGATAAGATAAGCATTGGCATCGTCTTTTACAAAAACGATGACGCCGAGATACAGAATTGCCTTGACGCCCTGAAAAAGCAAACCGCCTCAGACCGCATCACAGAAGTATTAATCCGAGACCAAGGCGGCGGCGAGAATAATGCTTTCGTCAATCAATGGATTTCTAAGAACCCTGGCGCGCTCGAAATCAAGATGTTCGAGGGAAAGAACCTCGGCTTCGGAGGTGGGCACAACGAATTGTTCGCTACTGCAAGTCGCCAGTCCCGAGCATATTTGTGTTTGAACCCGGACGGGATCATGCACCCGTCATGCCTTGAGCAGATGCTACTGCTGGCCGAGAAGAATCAGTGGAAGGGAATCTTCGAGGCGACGCAGGAGCCGATTATGCACCCGAAGTATTTCAGTCCACAGACCGGAGCGACGGCCTGGTGCTCAGGTGCCTGCCTCATGATCCCATCTGACATCTATAGAAAGATCAACGGTTACGATGAGGACTTCTTTCTTTATTGCGAGGACGTGGATTTGTCGTGGAGAGTGAAGGCTGCAGGCTACCAGTGCTTCACGGTTGCAGATGCTTGGTTCTTCCATTATGCGATGGACCGAAGCGCGCGCGTCGTCGAAATTTGGAAGTCGGCATGCACCTTAGCTCACAAATGGCGATCGACGAATTTTAAGGAACACGCGCTGAACGTTCTCGCATCCCTGGTGGATATTGATAGAGAAGAGCTCGCGAAGGAAACCGAGAAGTTCGAACAGCACCCTCTTGAAGACGTGTTTAGGGCAAACCCGGACTTCAAACATAACCTGACCTTCGCCGAGCCGATGTGGGTATAAGCATGAACAAAACAATCTCTGTCATTATCCGCACAATGCCGGGCCGTGAACGTTTTCTGGACAAGTGTATCTTCTTGCTCAGCGGTCAGTCGTACAGCAATATTGAGGTTATCGTGGTGGCGCAGAAGCTGTCTGAGGACGCCACTTCGTCGAAAATTCAAGCCGTCGTCGATCGCTGGGCAGACCGTTTCGAGAGCGCCCAACTAATTACGCATGTGTCCTCGACCGACGCTCGCGCTAGGAGCCTAAACTTAGGCAAGAAAGCAGCGACGGGGCGCTACATCGCATTTCTAGATGACGACGACAAGGTCTACCCCAACCACTACGAGAAACTGATCGCCTCTCTCGAGGCTTCGGACTACGCGTGGGCCTACGCCGACATCATTCGGGCGCTGTACAACGAGTTCGGCCAGCTCGTGTCGCGCACTTCTCCATTTCGGAGAGTTGGATATTCGTACCTGGACCATCTCAGGGGTAACTTCATCCCGATTCATTCTTTCGTAATCGACCTGCATCGCGCGACCGATGTTGGCGAAGTCGACGAAGCCATGAGCCGGAACGAAGACTATGAGTTCATCTTGAGATTAGCGTTTCGCCATGAGCCGCTTTATGTGCCCGGTTTTGGCGCCGAGTATTGCATTCGCAGCGACGGTTCCAACACGGTTTCCGATGGAACACTCACGGCTAGACAATCTTTCCAGAAGCGTCGTATATGGAACGATGCACAAGCCGTACTCGACGATAAAAAGCTGCATAACTTTGGTTGGTGGGTAAGAGAGCTTGACCGGCTGCCCCCAGTGAATCCGCATGACCCAAGCCTTAGCGGAATCCACCATGTGGCGGCCGAGGCAGACCTGCGCCATGCTGTGCGATACGAGCATACCGATCACACATTCCGCAACTTGCTGCGCTTTTACTACTCGAGCAAGTCATGGCGTTACACAAGACCGATTCGGAATGCGATCGCACGTGTACGTCACCATCCAATGCTTGAGGACATAATCCCACACAGCGAGGAATCAGCGAAGCACATCATTGGCCAAGTGATTACGTCGACCTCTTGGGAAATCACTATGCCGCTCAGAATGGCCGGACGGATCGCGCGGCGAATCTCCGGACGGATTTAGGAGCTTAGGTTTGCCGAACAACAGAAAGCAAAAACTGTGCGGGCTGTCGGTGATCTATTAAGGAAAAGGGACAGAGAAATACTACGGGAACGTAGTCGGCAAGGTGGCGACGACCATACTCACATGCTGCAATACGGCGTCCGGACAAACGGTGAACCCGTGAACACGCGCCTGCAAATGGGGCTTGGGATCGCAAAAAAGGCGGCAGCACACTTCGCGAAGGACTTGCTATGAGGTATGCCTTGATCGACCCGCAGGTCGGGCAATATCTGCTGTCCTCGCTGGACAATTCTAGGCGGCGCTCTGTCAGCAATAGGCCTGCCGGAGGATATGCTTTACCTCCCGCGTAATTGTCCGCCCCACCTCCCCCTGCGACGATGCACTCACACTGTTCATCGACAAGGAGACGGACATGCCCGCAGCACTGCATCGAGATCACGCCGCCATCGCCCGCCCGGGCTACATTCGCGCGGCTGGCGACGTCGAGCTGTTCTACCGCGACTGGCGCGATGAAAGCGTTCCCGGCAACGGCCGGACGATCGTGTTCGTCGCCAGTTATTCGCTGCCGAGCGACATGTGGGCGTATCAGATGCTGCCGCTCGTGCGCCAGGGCTTTCGCTGCGTCGCGTACGACCGGCGCGGTCACGGCCGCTCGAGCGATGCCGGCGGCGGCTACGACTACGACACGCTCGCGAACGACCTCGCCGCCGTCATCGACGCGCTCGATTTGTCCGGCGTCACGCTCGTCGGCTATTCGATGGGCGGCGCGGAAGCCGTGCGCTATCTCACGCGCCACGGCAGCGCGCGGGTCGAGCGCCTCGTGTTGGTCGCCTCCACCGTGCCGATGCTCGCGAAGACGTCCGACAATCCCGACGGCATCGATCGCGCTTATGTGGATGCCTTCCAGCACGATCTGATGACGGACTATCCGCGCTGGCTCGCCGACAACGCGCGGCCGTTCGCGGGCCCAAACGTATCGGAAGCGATGATCGGATGGATCAAGGAAATGGCGTTGCGCACCTCGCAACAGGCGCTGTACGCGTGCAACGAAACTGTGAGCAGCGGCGACTTCCGCGCGGAGTTGCGCGATGTCGATGTGCCGACGCTCATCGTCCAGGGCGATTGCGATGCATCCAATCCGCTCGAACTGACATCGCAACGCACGGCGCAACTGATTCCGGATGCGCGGCTCGTCGTGTATGAAGGCGCGCCGCACGGCGTCTTTCTGTCCGATGCCGCGCGCCTGACGGCCGATCTCGCGGCATTTGCGAGCGACTCTGTGGTAGTGGCTTAACAACGCCGGAGGAAACTCAGCGTTTGTCGCATAAACGCTGAGTTCCGGCGGGTTTCGAAACACTCATATCAAAACACTCTGGAAGAATCCCGGCACACCGTAGCACTGCGAATTGACAGCGATGCGCGCCGCATGAAAGCATCGCCGCGCAGTCCTCTTCTCGACGTCCACCGTCCACCGGAGTTCACCGCGATGATCTTCCACGCTTCCATTCCCGCCCACGATCCGAAACACGTCGCGCACGTGCTCGCCGAACTGTGGGACGGTTTTGCCGCGCCCTTCTCGCCGTTTCCCGATGCATGGATGGCCGTCGCGGGCGACGATCGCGGCAGCATCATCGAGGTTTATCCGAGCGATCAGGTGATCACGCCCGGCGGCGGTCACGAAGAAAGCGTGAGCTACGGCGCGACACACGCGCAGCGCCCGCAATACAGCGCGTTCCATATGGCGATTGCGACGCCCAGATCGAGCGACGAAGTCGTCGGGATCGGCGAGCGCGAAGGCTGGCGCGCGGTGCGTTGCACGCGCGGCAACAACTTCTTTCATGTGATCGAATTCTGGATCGAAAACTCGACGATGCTCGAATTCCTCACGCCCGACATGCAGGCCGAATATCTCGCCTTCGCGACGCCCGAAAACTTCAAGGCGATGGCCGCGGCCGCCGCCGTTCCGCAATGAACGTTCGATAACGCTCAACGCGATGAATCTGCCTCGCCGCGAAGCCCGAACATCAGCGCAGCGCCGCTCGCGAACAGCAGCAACGACAGCAGATGCACGGCGAGATCCATGCTGCCGGTCGCGGTGCGGATTTGCCCGATCACCCACGGACTCACGATTCCGCTCGTGATCCCGATGCTGCTGATGAACGCAATGCCCGCCGCCGCGCTGTTGCCCGGCAAATGACTGGCGGGCACGGCCCAGAAGATCGGCAACGCGGCGAAGATCAACGTCGCCGCGAGCGACAGAATCGCGAGCATCAGCGGCAAGCTCGGCGGATGCAGCGTCAGCGCCGCCAGCGCAATGCCGCCGCCGATCGTGCAACACGCGAAGTGCTTGCGCCGCTCGCCGGCACGATCCGAATGACGCGCGATAAAAATCAGCCCCACCGCCCCGACGGCATTCGGCACGACGGTATAGAGGCTGACCGACATGACATCGGTGATGCCGAAATCGCGGATCATCAGCGGCATCCAAAAGCTCAGCGTGAGCGATGCGCACGTCAGCGAGAAATAGATGAACGCGAAAAGATAGATGCGCGGATTGCGCAGCGCATCGAGCAGACCGCGAGGATCGTGCTGACGAGTCGCGCCGTTCGTCCCGGAGCACAGCGCAACGAGCCGCTCCTGCTCGGCTTGCGTGAGCCAGCGCGCGTCGCGCGGCGCATCCACCAGCAGACGCAACGCAAGCAGCCCGAGCAGCACGGCGGGCGCGCCTTCGAGGGCGAACATCCACTGCCAGCCGTACAGGCCCATGACGCCCGCCATGTCGCGCATGATCCAGCCGGACACGAGCCCGCCGAACACGCCCGCGACCGCGACGCCCGCGAAGAACACCGACATCACCGCCGCGCGCCGGCCCGCCGGAAACCAGTACGTCAGATACAGCACGATGCCCGGAAAGAAACCCGCCTCGAACACGCCGAGCAGAAAGCGCAGCAAATAGAAATGGCCGGGCGTCGCGACGAACATCATGCCGACCGACGCCGCGCCCCACAGCAGCATGATCCGCGTAAAGGTGCGGCGCGCGCCGAACTTCGCGAGCAGCAGATTGCTCGGCACTTCGAACAGCACGTAGCCGACATAGAACACGGCGGCGCCGAGGCCGTACATCGCATCGGAGAAACCGAGATCGTGCTTCATCTGCAACTGCGCGAAGCCGATATTGATGCGGTCCAGAAACGACACGACATAGCACAGGAACAGAAACGGAATGATGCGCCACGCGACTTTGCGGAACAGCGCATCGTCCGACAGGATGTGCGCATCCGCGGCGGCGCTCGGGCTGAGCGCCGCCGTACTGATCGACTTCGACATGTCTCGCTCCAGATGACGGGCGTACGCAGGCCGGCGTCTCGCGCGCCTCGTGCCTGAAAGGGAAGTGCGGCGCGTCTTAGCGCGCGCCGCGAGAGATGAACCTCAGTCCTGCAGCGCGGCCCACATTTCCTTGTCGCGCTCGGCCGTCCAGATGCGCGGATGCTTGATGCCGCTCGCTTCGTCGTAAGCGCGCGAGACGTCGAACGGCAGACAGTGCTCGTAGATGAAGACGTGGCCGAACTTCGGGTCCATCGTCTTGCGGGCATGCGCCATCGCGCCCTTCAGGTCGAGCTTGTCGGCGACGGCGTCCTTGCCCGCCTGAAGCAGCGTCGTGACGAAATCCTTCGTGTAGTCGAGACCCTTGTCGACCTCGGCCGGCGACAGCAGCGCGGGACCGCGCCCCGGCACCAGCTTCTCCGCCTTCAGCGCGCGCAGCGCTTCGAGCGTCGCGGGCCATTCCGCGAGTTGGGCGTCGCCGCAATAGCAGGCCGCGTCGTATTCGACGAGATCGCCCGAAAACAGCACCTTTTGCGACGGCAGCCAGACGACCGTATCGCCCTTCGTATGCCCCGAGCCGAGATGCGCGATCTTCACTTCGAGCTTGCCGAGCCAGAGCGTGATTTCGCGCTCGAAGACGAGCGTCGGCCACGTGAGGCCCGGCACCGTCTCCACGCCGGCGAACAGCCGCGGAAAGCGCTCGATTTCCGATTTCATGTCCTGCTCGCCGCGCTCGACGATCATCTCGTACGTCCCGCGGCTCGCGATCACCTGCTGCGCGCCTTCCTTGAAATACGCCGACGCGCCCAGCACGCGCACCGCATGATAGTGCGACAGCACGACGTATTTGATCGGCTTGTCGGTGACGCTGCGGATCTTCTCGATCAGGTCCTGCGCCATTGCGGGCGTGGCGGTCGTATCGACGATCAGCACGCCGTCGTCGCCGATGATCACGCCGGAGTTCGGGTCGCCTTCCGCCGTGTACGCGTACGCGTTCTCGGACAACTGCGTGAAGGTGATCTTCTTCGCTTCAAGATCGGCCTGCGATGCGAATGCTTTTGCCATGGTCGTGTCTCGCTTCCATTCTCGTGGGGATGGGTGGATGATCGGCGTGAGCCTGATTTTTGTCAACAGCAAGCGTGTTTGCTATTTGCAAATTACGGGTAAATACTGAAGGCCATCATCGGATGATTCTTGCTCGGCTAAGATTTGCGGTCCGTCCACTTTTTATTGATCTCGGAGTGCTCTTGGCTCGTCCCGTTTCCGCCACACGCGATGCCACGCCCGACGCCAGCGCCGGCGAGGAAAAGAAGCAGCGCGGCATCCAGAGCGTCGAAGTCGGCGCGCGCCTGCTCGATGCACTCGCCGCGCGCCGCGAGCCGCTCGCGCTGAGCACGCTCGCCGACGCCGCGGAGCTTTCGACGGCGCAAGCGCATACCTATCTCGTCAGTCTCACGCGCCTCGGTCTCGTCAAGCGCGACGCACTGACCGGTAATTACGAGCCGGGCCCGCTTTCGCTCAGGCTCGGTCTATTGAATCTAGAACATCAGCCGGCGTATCGCGCAGCCGCACCGCGCGTCGCGGCGCTCGCGCTCGCGACGGGCATGAGCGTCGCGGTCAGCGTGGCGGGGCCGCAGGGGCCGACCGTCGTGCGTTATGAGCGCGGCGGCTATCCGTTGCATGTGAATCTGCACGTCGGCACGGTGATGTCGCTCTCGACGACATCGACGGGACGCATCTTCCGCGCCTTCGACGATCCGGCCCGCGTCGCCGCGATGCTCGCGCATCAGGCGGAAAACGAACGCGACGCGCCCGAGACGGCGGCGCGCATCGGCGAGATTCGCGCGCGCGGCATCGAACGTAGCGTCGATGCGCCGAGTCCGGGCGTGAGCAGCATGAGCGTGCCGGTGTTCGACGGCGCGCAGCGCATGCAACTCGCGCTGACGGCGATCGGCCCGACCGGCCTGTGCGACGTCGGCTGGGACGGCGCGCTCGCGCAGGCGCTGAAAGACGCCGCACGCGATATCGCCGGACTGCTCTCATGATGACGACATTCGACGAAGCCGCCGACGCCCGCCCGCAGCGCGGCATCAACGCGCTCGACGCGACGGGCGAATTGCTGCGCGCGCTGGTCGCAGCGGGCCGGCCGCTTACGTTGCGAGACTTGGCCTTCGCGGCCGGTATGCCGCCCGCGAAGGCGTTCGCCCATCTCGTAAGTCTCGTGAAGGTCGGATTGCTTGCACGCGACGAGGCCGGTTTTTTCCACGCGGGCGATCTGAGCCGCGCGCTCGGGTTGATCGCGCTGCAGCGGCTCTCGCCGATCCGCGATGCCGAAGCGGAGATCGTTGCGCTTGCCGCGAGCACGTCGATGACCGTGGCGGCCGCGACGCTCGGTCCGCTCGGGCCGACGGTGATTCGCCTGGAAGAATCGGCGCGGCCGCAGCATGTGAGCTTGCGCGTCGGCACGGTGATGTCGCTCGTGAATACGGCGATCGGCCGCGTGTACGCCGCGTATCTTTCCAGGGAGATGCTGGCGAGCCTGATGGCGCAGGACGGCATCCGGCTCGCGGGCGCTGTCGTCGAAGGCGTTTCAAAAGCCCTCGAAGGCGAATACGGCGCACGGCTCGGCGAGATTCGGGCGCGCGGACTCGATACCGCGCTCGGCGCCCCCGTTCCGGGCATCCACACGCTGGCGGCGCCGGTGTTCGATCACACCGGCAGCGTGTGTCTCGTGCTGGCGTTGATCGGTTCGGCGGGCGGCTTCGACAGCGCCGCCGACGGTGCGCTCGCGCGCGCCCTGCTCGCCGCGACACGGCGCCTGTCGTGGCGCTTCGGCTTTATGGAAACGCGCGGCGAATGACGCTCGCGGTTCGCCGTTTCGCGGTTATCGGCGCCGGGTCGTTTCCGTGCCGGTTACGCGTATTGCGGGGAAACGATCGGTCGGCTTTGCGATCTCGTCCTGCGATGCGACGATCTCAAGTTCGTAGCGGCCCGCCTCGTAAGTTGCCTTGACGACCGCGTTGACTGCCGCGAGCGTATGTTCGAGCGCGTCGCGCAGTGAATCGCCGAGCAAGGTGCGGGCGACGAACACGCCGCTCGTCAGATCGCCGACGCCCACCGGCTGACGCGCAAACGGATAAAGCGGGCGTTGCGCAAACCATGATTCGGTCGGGCTGACGGCGAGCATGTTGAAGGTATCGGCGCGGCTGTTGCGATCGAGCAGATGCTTCACGAGCACGATGCGCGGACCGCGTCCAAGCACTTCGCGGCACGCATCGACGGCTTCCTCCACCGTCTCGATGGTGCGCCCGACGAGCTTTTCCAGTTCGACGTGATTGGGCATCAGCGCATCGGCGATTTCGGGCATTGTGGTGACGAGGAAGTCTTCGATACCCGGCGCGACCGTGCAGCCGCTCGTCTGGCCCATGACGGGATCGCAGAAAAAGAGCGCGCGCGGATTCACCGCCTTCACCATCTTCACGATCTCGACGACCGCGCGGCCCTGCTCCGGCGCTCCGAGATAGCCCGACAGCACCGCGTTGCAGCGCGCCAGCACGCCGATTGCGCCGATGCCTTCGATCACGTTCTGGAGTTCGTCGGCATCGAACGCGCTGCCGGTCCAGCGGCCGTATTGCGTGTGATTGGAAAACTGCACGGTGTTGAGCGGCCACACGTTGACGCCGAGACGCCGCATCGGAAAAACCGCCGCGCTATTGCCTGCATGGCCGAACACTACATGCGATTGAATGCTCAGGACGTTGTTCATCTTCTGATTCCCGATTGATTCCAGAGGTTCGGTCAAGTCAAATTTTTGTCAGGCCACACTGAAGGCAGCGTCATTGCGGGCTTCGTGCAGCGCAGCGCGGACGAAACGCAGGCGGCGGACGCAGCCGCCTGGCGCCGCCTACGGCCGCCTAGCGCCTCATAACGCCGGCAGGCGCACAGCCCCATGACGAGCTTCCTATTGTGCCGTGCCTCGACGCACTGCGGCATGGCCTGCTCGTTATAAATTGAGGCAGCGCGTCTTGTCGAGCGGCGCGATCCGCGCGATGACGAAAAGGTCGCGCGCCCGCAACATCGCGCGATTCGGCGGACGCGTTCAAGCACGTCCGTGCGCCATTCGGCACGACGCTTGCTCGATGCAGCCGGATCGACGCTTCAGAGACTTTGCACGACAACGCGAAAAAATCGAGCGACTCGCACACTAATTCGAATGCGCGCCGGATAATGCAGCAACGACGGATTGCGCGCCGCCACCCGGCCTTCCGCGTCAGACAGTCAGATACGCAGAAAGCCAAGAGGACGAACACACGGCAAGACACCAATAGTCGCAGGTCAAATCAGGAGGCAGATATGGAGACGCTGGCTAAGAATCGCACCGATTTGCAAAAGTCGACCCTCGCAATCGTTCTCGCCGGCGGGCGCGGCACCCGGCTCGGTCCGCTCACCGACAAGCGCGTCAAACCCGCCGTGCACTTCGGCGGCAAATACCGCATCGTCGATTTCGCGCTGTCCAACTGCCTCAATTCGGGCATCCGCCGCATCGCCGTCGTCACGCAATACAAAGCGCATTCGCTCATTCGCCATCTCCAGCGCGGCTGGGGTTTCCTGCGCGGCGAGTTCAACGAGTTCATCGATATCTGGCCGGCGCAGCAGCGCGTCGATTCGAGCTGGTATCGCGGCACGGCCGACGCGGTGTATCAAAACCTCGATATCGTCCGCTCGATCGGGCCGGAATTCGTCATCGTGCTGGCGGGCGATCACATCTACAAGATGGACTACACGCGCATGGTGCTCGACCATGTGGAGAGCGGCGCGGACTGCACGGTCGGCTGCATCGAGGTGCCGCGCATGGATGCGGTCGCGTTCGGCGTGATGCACGTCGACGAAAACCGCCGCGTCACCGCCTTCCTCGAAAAGCCCGCCGATCCGCCCGCCATGCCCGGCAAGCCCGACATCGCGCTCGCCAGCATGGGCATCTACGTGTTCAGCGCGAAGTATCTCTATGAAATGCTCCAGGACAACATCGAAAATTCGAGCACGGATCACGACTTCGGCAAGGACATCATTCCGCGCGTCGTGACGACGGGCAAGGCCATCGCGCATCCGTTCGGCATGTCGTGCGTGACGTCGAGCAGCGATCCGGACGCGCCCGCGTACTGGCGCGACGTCGGTACCGTCGACGCCTATTGGGCCGCGAATCTCGATCTTGCATCGACGATTCCGGAACTCGATCTCTACGACCGCAACTGGCCGATCTGGACCAATCAGGAACAACTGCCGCCCGGCAAGTTCGTGCGCGACCTGAACGGCCAGCAAGGCGCGATCACCAATCTGCTCGTCTGCGGCGGCTGCGTAATTTCTGGGTCGCAGGTGTCGAAGTCGGTGTTTTCGTCGGCGGTGCGGGTGCACTCGTTCTGTAACATCAATGAGGCAGTCTTGTTGCCGCAGGTGACCATCGGGCCGAGTTGCCGCTTGCAGCGCGTTGTGATCGACCGCGGCTGCACGGTGCCTGAAGGGCTCGTAGTCGGCGAGGATCCGGACGACGACGCCGCGCGCTTCTTCCGCACGGAATCGGGGGTCACGCTGATCACGCGCGAGGCACTGGCGCGTCTTTCCTAGCGGCCGACCAGCGAACGACGCCCGCGCGCCGCGCCTATTACAAGAACGCGACGAAAACACGAAACCAGTCGACGGGAGCGCCGATGACCGTATGCGTGCTGCATGCCGCAGCTGAGATGTTTCCACTGTTGAAAACCGGCGGCCTCGCCGATGTGGTCGGCGCGCTGCCGCCCGCGCAATCGCAACTGGGCACGCATGCGCGCGTCGTGCTGCCGGGCTTTCCGGCGGTGCTTGCGGGCCTCGACGACCTGAAGCTGGTCGCGAGTCTCGGCGCCGCGTTCGGCGCGGGCGACATCCGGCTTGAGCGCGGCGTGCTCAAACCGCACGGCGTGGTGGTGTACGTGGTTCGCGCCGATCAGTTCTACGATCGGCCGGGCAATCCGTATCTCGATGCCGCGCATCGTCCGTATGCCGACAACGACCGCCGTTTCGCGCTGCTCGGCTGGGCTGCGGCGCGCATCGCCACGGGCGTCGATCCGGAGTGGAAACCGCACATCGTCCATGCGCACGACTGGCACGCGGGTCTCGCGCCCGCGTATCTGCGCGCGTTCGAACGCGAAGGCGCGGCCCGCGTCGGCACGGTAATGACGGTCCACAATCTCGCGTATCAGGGCACGTTTCCGGCGTCGGAATTCGGCGCGTTGCAGTTGCCGGGCGACTTCTACGCCGTCGATGGCGTGGAGTTTTACGGCCTCGTTTCGTTTCTCAAGGCGGGCCTTTACTACGCCGACCGCATCACGACCGTCAGCCCGACCTACGCCCGCGAAATCCAGACGCAGGCGCACGGCGCCGGGCTGCACGGCCTGCTCCAGACGCGCACGCACGACATCACCGGCATTCTGAACGGCGTCGATTATTCGATCTGGAGCCCCTCGGTCGATGACACCATCGCCGCGAAATACACGGCCGCGAAGCCGGCGGGCAAGTCGAAGTGCAAGGCGGCGCTGCAGGAACGCATGGGCCTCACGCGCGACGAAGACGCCCTGCTCTTCGGCGTCGTCAGCCGGCTCACCGAGCAGAAGGGACTCGATCTGCTGCTGTCCGCGGTGCCCGACATCGTGCAGCGCGGCGGGCAGCTCGTCGTGCTCGGCACCGGCGACCCGGCGCTCGAAACCGGCATGAAGAACGCGGCGGCGGCGCATCCGGGCGCGGTCGCGGTGGAGCTCGGCTTCGACGAGACGCTGTCGCATTCGATCATCGCCGGGAGCGATGTCGTGATGGTGCCGTCGCGCTTCGAGCCGTGCGGGCTCACGCAGTTGTACGCGCTCGCGTATGGCTCGCTGCCGCTCGTGCATCGCGTGGGCGGGCTGGCGGACACCGTCGTCGATTGCTCGCTCGAAAATCTCGCCGACGACCTCGCCACCGGCTTCGATTTCAGCGCATTCGATCGCGCGGGCATTGTCGGCGCGATCCGGCGGGCGTTCGCACTGAAGGCGCGGCGCACGGAATGGAAGAACGTCGTCAAGCGCGCGATGGGCCAGAACTTCGGCTGGGAAACGGCGGCGCTGCGGTACGCGGAGGTCTATCAGGGGCTGCTCGGGGCGTAAGCGTCCGCGTTTCGTTCTTCTTCGCGGGCGCGCGCCTTGCTCCAGACGAAAGACGACACGACACGGACACCCACATGCACTCACCCCTCGCAGGCCAGATCGCGCTCGTTACCGGCGCGAGTTCGGGCATTGGCACGGGCGTCGCGACGGCGCTTGCCGAAGCCGGCGCACGCGTCGCCATCAACTATCACTCGCACGCCGAACCCGCCGAACAACTCGCCGACGCGATCCGCGCCAAAGGCGGCGATGCCTTCGCAGTCGGCGCCGATGTATCCGACGAAGCGCAAGTCGACGCCATGTTCGATGCCGTCGTCAAACGCTACGGCACTGTCGATATCGTCGTGGCGAATTCGGGCCTGCAGAAGGACGCAGAGTTCACCGCGATGACGCTCGCCGACTGGCACACGGTCATCGAAACGAATCTCACCGGGCAATTTCTCACGGCGCAGCGCGCGGTACGCGAGTTTGAGCGGCGCGGCCCGCGCGACGTGTCTAAGGCGCTCGGCAAGATCATCTGCATGAGTTCCGTGCATGAAGTCATTCCGTGGGCGGGACACGTGAACTACGCGGCGTCCAAGGGCGGCATCCAGATGATGATGAAATCGCTGGCGCAGGAGGTCGCGCCGCAGCGCATCCGCGTGAATGGCATTGCGCCGGGCGCGATCCGCACGCCCATCAACCGGGATGCGTGGGACACGCAGGAGAAGCTCGACCAGTTGCTCAAGCTGGTGCCGTATGGACGCATCGGCGAAGTCGAGGATATCGGCCGCGCGGCCGTGTGGCTCGCCTCCGACGAGAGCGATTATGTGGTCGGCACGACGCTCTTCGTCGATGGCGGCATGACGCTCTATCCGGGTTTCGCGGATAACGGCTGACAGCGCTTCGACCATCGAAAGACGGGAAAGAGGATGAAGGAAATCAACGTGGATGTCGCCGTGATCGGCGCAGGCACGGCGGGCATGGCTGCGTTTCGCGCGGCGCGGCTTGCGGGCGCGAACGCCGTGCTGATCGAAGGCGGCGAGTTCGGTACGACTTGCGCGCGTATCGGCTGCATGCCGTCGAAGCTGCTGCTCGCGGCCGCGAACGGCCTGCACGAGGCGCGTGCGCTCGCAGCGCGCGGCATCGAAGGAACGCACGCGCTCGAGGTCAATGCCGCGCACGCGCTCGATTATGTGCGCCGCGAGCGCGACTATTTCGTCCGCAGCGTGCTCGAGGAAATCGACGCGCTACCGGACGACGCCATCCTGCGCGGGCAAGCGCGCTTCGACACGCCGACGCGGCTGCTCGTCGGCGACGATGTGCGCGTCACGGCGAAACGTATCGTGATTGCCACGGGCGCCGCGCCGAGCGTGCCCGACGAGTTGAAGATCTTCGGCGACCAGCTCATCACGAGCGACGACCTGTTCGAGCTGCACACGCTGCCGAAGCGCATCGCGGTCTTCGGCGCAGGACCGATCGCGCTGGAACTGGGGCAGGCGCTGGCGCGGCTCGATGTCGAAGTGTTCATGTTCGGCAAGGGCGGCAACGTCGCCGGACTACGCGATACGCCGGTGCGCGACACGCTGGCGGCGGCGCTTGCCGAAGCGTTCTATTTCGATCCGGACGCGAGATTCAAAGACATGTCGCTCGAGGACGATCAGCCGACGCTGCGCTTCGTCGCGCCGGATGGAAGCGAGCATGTCGAGCACTTCGATCTGGTACTTGCGGCGACCGGCCGCGCGCCGAATCTGAAGCCGCTCGCGCTGGAGAAGGCGGGCATCGAACTGAACGACAAGGGCGTGCCCGTCTTCGACGAAACCACGATGCAGTGCGGCGCGAGCCACATCTTCTTAGCAGGCGATTGCGACGGCACGCGCCCATGGCTTCACGACGCCGCCGACGAAGGCAAGCTCGCCGGCGACAACGCCGCGCGCTTCCCGGACGTTCAGGCGGTCAAGCGCAAGGTGCCCTTCTCGATCGTGTTCTGCGAGCCGCAGGCGGTGAGCGTCGGCGCGGCGTACGACGATCTCGACAAGCAAATGACCGTGACCGGCGAAGCGTCGTTCGAGAATCAGGGACGCAGCCGCGTGATGCGGCAGAATCGCGGCCTGCTGCACGTGTACGCCGACGCAAAAACCGGCAGGCTGCGCGGCGCGCAGGGTTGCGGCCCGGCCATGGAGCATCTCGGGCATTTGCTCGCCTGGGCGATTCAACTGGAATTAACGCTCGACGAGACGCTCAGGCTGCCTTTCTATCATCCGGTCGTGGAAGAAGGCTTGCGCAGCGCGCTGAAAGATGCGGATCGAAAATGCCATGAGGAGCGGGCGGAAACGCCGCCGGCATTGCCGGGCGCGGCGGGTTGTTGAAACCTCATCAATCGCGCTCTGATCGCGCTCTATATACGAGCGGAAAAAGAAAACGCCGGTTGCGTGTGAACAACTCGCACCCGGCGTTTCGTTTTCCGAATCAACCGCGAAATCCGTTTCGTTTTAACTTCCGCTCAAACCGTATTGCAGTGCGAGATCGAAACCCAGCACGACCAGCGAGCAGAACAGACCGAGCGACAGATTCGCCAGCCGATGGCCGACGTCCTTGTGCTTCGTTAAAACGGCGCCCGCGAGGAACGCGATTTCCACGATGACCTGCATGCAGAACACGGCGATCATCAACGCGAACTCATAACCCATCGAGTTGAAGTTCATGAAGTTGAAGCCGTTTACCGCGACCCATGACCCCACTCGCCAGACTTCGTATGCCAATAGGAGCAACGGGAAGAAATAGCTGGCGATATAAGTCGGCACCGTGGCATGCCGCAATTCCATATTTAAGTGTCGTGTTACTTGCATCGCGTACTCCTCATCTGATTGCCCGAAACGACGGGCGTTCTACCTGCACGGAGGCGCATCGGAGTGCGTTCGGTGCGAACGGCACAAGTGCGTCGTGCTTTCAGAATAGGACAATTTTCGGGAAAGCGAATCATCGTATTCCCGATGGTCTTGCTCAGTATGGGATTACGAGCGGCGTTGTGCAGTGCAACTGAATAAAGCAGTTATTTTTGTCATGGGATTCGGCACGCACGTGCGTGCCGAATCGATAAGCTTTTTGAGTGCTTTATTGCTTCGCGTACAGCTTGATAATGCCGGAAAAATCGAGTCCGCCTAAGCCCTGCTGGCTCATCGATTGATACAACTGTTGTGCCAGCGCTCCCATGAAAACCGGCTGTTTCGCGCCGCGCGCCGCATCGACGGCCAATCCGAGGTCTTTCAACATCAGATCGGCGCCGAAACCGCCCGAATATCCGCGCGATGCGGGCGCCGTTTCGACAATACCCGGATAGGGATTACACGTATCCGAACTCCAGCAACGTCCCGTCGATGTATTGACAATACTCGCCAGTTTCGTCGGATCGATACCGAGCGTTTCGCCGAGTTTCATCGCTTCCGCGACGCCAATCATGGAAATCCCTAACAGCAGGTTATTGCAGATTTTCGCGATCTGACCCGTGCCCGTTTCGCCGCAACGCACCATATTTTTGCCCATGCCGGCAAGCACGGGACGCAGCCGTTCAAAGAGGGGTTCGTCGGCGCCCACCATGAACGTGAGCGTGCCCGCCTGCGCGCCGACCACGCCGCCCGACACAGGCGCATCCGCGAACGGATTGGCCTGCTTTCCGGCCGCCTCGCCGATGAGCTTCGCGGTGGCCGGATCGATCGTGCTGCTGTCGACGAGCGGCACGCCCTTCGCCACGCCGGCCAGCACGCCGTCATCGTTCAGATAGACCGCTTTGACGTGCTGCGCGGCCGGCAGCATCGTGATGACGACTTCCGCGCCCCCGGCCGCCGCGCGCGGCGACGCGGCGAGCGTCGCGCCCGCCGTTTTCGCCGCGTCGAGCGCGTCCGGCGACAAATCGAATGCCGTCACCGCGTGCCCGGCTTTCAGGAGATTCGCGGCCATCGGACCGCCCATGTGCCCAAGGCCAACAAAGCCGATTTTCATCGTGTGCTCCCGTGTCAGCGCAAGGCGATCGTGGTGTTGACGCCATCGTTCACGGTGGCGTCGTCGAACCAGCGCGCCGTGACGGTCTTCGTCTGCGTGTAGAACTGCACGACCTGTTTGCCGTACGGGCCGAGATCGCCGAGTTTCGAGCCGCGCGAGCCCGTGAAGCTGAACGCGGGCACCGGCACGGGAATCGGAATGTTGATGCCCACCTGGCCGATGTCGATCTCGCTCTGGAACTTGCGCGCCGCCGCGCCGCTTTGCGTAAAGAGGCCAACGCCGTTGCCCATCGGATTGCGGTTGACGAGCGCGATGGCGTCGTCGAGCGTTTCGGCTTCGAGCACGCACAGCACCGGGCCGAAAATCTCCGTCTTGTAGATCGACATGTCGGTGTCGACGTCGGTGAAGATCGTCGGGCCGATGAAGTTGCCCTGCTCGTAGCCCTTCACCGCGATGCCGCGGCCGTCCAGCGCGAGCGTCGCGCCTTCTTCCACGCCCTTTTCGACGAGCCCGAGAATGCGTTCCTTCGCCGCCTTCGACACGACCGGCCCCACGTCCGTGTTCGGCTCCGTGCCGCCGTTGACCTTGAGCGACTTCGCCCGCTCGACGAGTTCGGGCACCCAGTCCTTCGACGCGCCGACGAACACCGCCACCGACGTCGCCATGCAGCGCTGTCCCGCCGCGCCGAAACCCGCGCCCGCGAGCGCGTTGAGCGTCTGCTCCTTGTTGGCGTCGGGCAGGACGACGGCGTGATTCTTCGCGCCCATCATCGATTGCACACGCTTGCCGTGCTGACTCGCGAGGTTGTACACGTGCGTGCCGACGGCCGTCGAGCCGACGAAGGAAATCGCCTTGATGTCCGGATGCGTGCAGATTGCATCGACCACATCCTTGCCGCCGTGCACGACGTTGAGCACGCCCTGCGGCACGCCCGCTTCGAGCGCCAGTTCAACCAGTTCCATGGTTGAGAGCGGGTCCTGTTCAGACGGCTTCAGCACGAAGGTGTTGCCGCAGACGATCGCCATCGGGAACATCCAGAGCGGGATCATCGCCGGGAAGTTGAACGGCGTGATGCCCGCGCAGACGCCGATCGGCTGACGCAGCGTGTACGTATCCACGCCGCCCGCCACGTTTTCGGAGAATTCGCCCTGCTGCAGCGTGCTGATCGAGCACGCGTGTTCGACCACTTCCAGACCGCGGAAAATGTCGCCTTCGGCATCGGCGAGCGTCTTGCCTTGTTCGGCCGTGAGCGTCTGCGCGATGCGCTTCTGATTCTGGCGCACCAGATCCTGAAACTTGAGCATGATGCGCATGCGCGCGCCGAGCGGCGTCGTGCGCCAGGTCTGAAACGCCGTGTGCGCGGCGGCGACGGCGGCGTTCACTTCGTCCGCCGTCGCGAATGGCACGCGGCCGACCACTTCCTGCGTCGCCGGATTGACGATGTCGCGCCATTCCTTCGTCTTCGATTCGACGAACTCGCCGTCGATCAGCAGTTTGGCCGTACGGACGGACGCACTCTGCGCCGGATGTTCAGCAGCGATATTCACGGATGTCTCCTTGGGCTGGATTTATAAGGAAGGGCCGGGACGGCGACGTGACGCGAGCGCCTGCAAGGCGCCAGGGGAAAGAAGCATGTCGTCTCCGTCATAGGAATCTGCCCGACTTTGCAGGCTCGTTCCGTTGAGTATAGTTATGCAAAAGTCCATCATGGCACTATAAAAATACCCGATCGATATGCAAAAAAAGGCCATGCAACCCGCCAAGCTCGACCTCGCCCGACTCAACTGGGACGATCTGCGCTTCTTCCTCGAAGTCGCCCGGACGCAGCGCGCGAGCGGCGCGGCAAAGCGTCTCGGCGTCGATTACACGACTGTCGCGCGGCGCGTGCGCGCCCTCGAAGACGCGCTCGGCACGCTCCTGTTCGACAAGTCCCGCAGCGGCGGATTCATTCTGACCGCCGAGGGCCAGCGCCTGCTCGGTTTCGTCGATTCCATCGAAACGACCGTGCAATCGGCCACCGAACAGATCGCCAATACGGGACACGCGCTGTCGGGACATGTGCGCGTCGGTTCGACGGAAGGCTTCGGCTGCTTTTTTCTCGCGCCGCAACTCGCGCGTTTTCAGGACGCGCATCCGAACATCACGATCGACCTGTTGCCGGTGCCGCATTTCGTCAGCCTTTCGAAGCGCGAGGCCGATATCGCCGTGACGCTCGAACGTCCCGAGCAGGGTCAGTACGTCTATACGAAGCTCTGCGAATATCGCCTGAAGCTCTACGCGACGGCCGACTATCTCGACGCGCATCCACCGATCCGCACGACCGATGATCTGCGGCATCATCGCTTCGCCAGTTATATCGACGATCTCGCCTTCAGCCACGAACTCCTCTATCTGGAGCGCGCCGTGCCGGGCGCGGTGTCGCGCTGGCGCAGCACGAGTGCGATCGCGCAGTATTTCGCGGCGCTGCAAGGGCGCGCGCTCGCGATCCTGCCGTGCTTCATGGCGTCGTCCGATGCGCGCTTCGTGCCGGTGCTGCCCGATGACATCGTCGTCACGCGCGCCTTTTATCTTTCCTGCCGCGAGGACTTGCGCAAGCTGAAGCGCATTACCACCGTGTGGGACTATTTGCGCGCCGCCGCGGAAGCGAACCGCGCCTTCCTGATGGGCGACGGCGACCACATGGCCTGGGTCGATGTCAAGTCATCCTGATCGACAATGTTTCTTGACACATCAACCTAACGTCCTGTGCTAGATCCATTCGCCCGGCCGCGCGACACAAAATTTAACACCACACAATTCGTGGAATTTTGCTTCGATATCCTGTTGGAACGTGGTTTACGCATGACACGTGCGGCATAATCGGCGCCCGGTTTCATTGCTTTGCCGTGGAGAACGCGGCCCTCCAACTCCGTGATTTTCCTTAATCTTTTTCTGATCGGCCTGCCGGGCCGGGGCGCGCGCTGATGGCTTTCGTCATTTGGTCGCGGCGCACCATGTCCCGCCAGCGCATTCGCTTCGTCGAGGCACGCACGGCGCGCGCCATCGCAATCGTCGGCGGCATTGCCTTGCTGATCGCGGCGCTCGCGCTCGGCATCGCTATCGGCACCTTTTTCGCCCGCAGTCATCTCGGCGAGGAGCACGCGCAGGAATCGCGGCACTCCTATGAAATCGAGGAACTCGGCCGCCTTCAGGCCTCGCTGATCGAACTGCGGCCACGTGTCGATGCGCTCTCGTCGAAAGTGGACGAACTACGCGATTTCGACAAGCACCTGAAAGGCGCGCACGGCGTGAGCGGCGCAGCGAACGTACATGACGTGCCGCCGCTGCCCGACAGCGAGGAGCCGGCCCCCGCGCTCGACGGCGCCGGCGGTCCCGAACTGCCGCCGCGCCGGTGCGACAACGCGCACGCCGAGCAAGGTACGCCGCGTCAGCGCCTCAAGGGGACGCAGCAGATCATCGATTGCCTGAACGACACCGTGTCCACGCTGGAAACGCCGATGCTCGAGCACTACACCGCGTATATGGCGTTTCCCGGCCGCGATCCCGCGCCGGGTTCGCGCAGCGGCTCGCCTTACGGCAATCGCTACGACCCGTTCACGGGCCGCCTGAGTTTTCATCCCGGCGTCGATCTGGTCGCGCCCACGGGTACGCCGATCCTCGCGAGCGCGGGCGGACGCGTGCTGCAGGCCGGCGAACACGGCGGCTACGGCAATGCGGTCGATATCCGTCACAGCGACGGCGTGGTGACGCGCTACGGCCACGCATCGCGCCTTCTCGTCAAAACCGGCGATTTCGTGATGCCCGGCCAAGAGATTGCCGAAGTCGGCACGACGGGTCGCTCCACGGGCCCGCATCTGCATTTCGAAGTGATCCTCGGCGGCGCGCAGATCAACCCTGTTCCTTTTTTGGCGCTCTTCAAGCGTAAGCAAAATGCGCAAGGTTGATTCGAAGCGGTTCTCGCAGCAACTCTCTCGCCAGAATTATTCGCTGACGCCCAAGCGCAGCACGGGCATCTGGCTCGGCGTAATCGCGGCTGCCTGCGCCATCGCGGCAATCGTCGCGGCCGGCTTCGCGTTGAAGCGTTCGCACGAGGACGTGGGCAAGCTCGACACGCTGTGCGCGCCGCCCGCGTCCGAGCAGACACTGCGCGATCAGCTCGCCCACGCACAACTCGCTCTCGAGCAGCAAGCGGCGACCCGCACCGCGCTCGAGCAACGGGTCACCGATGTCACAGCGCAAAACGAGCGGCTACAGACCGACCTCGCCTTTCTGAAAAAACAGCGCAAGCCAGACTGAGCGCGCCGCGCGTGCCTGCATCGCGTAACTCTTCAATGCATCAAAAGGACTCGATATGTTTTCATCGAAAAAAGACGACAAGAGCATCAACAAAGGCATCAAGCAAGCCAAGTTGACGACCCTCATCGCACATAACGTTCATCTCTCGGGCGATCTCGAATTCAGCGATGGCCTGCGCATGGACGGCCAGGTCACCGGCAACGTGACGGGCCGTCCCGGCGAGGAAACGCTGCTCGTCGTGAGCGACCAGGGCGCGATTCGCGGCAACGTCAGCGCATACGATGTCATCATCAACGGCTGCGTGACCGGTGACGTGACGGTCGCGCATTTCGCCGAACTTCAGTCCAACGCGCGTGTGCTGGGCAACATCTACTATCAGCAGTTGCGCATGGACATCGGCGCGACGATCGAAGGCAAGCTCACCAAGATCGATCCGCAACAGGGCTATCAGCCGAGCCTGCCGGCGCCTGAATTCATACGCGATCTGGCAGCGAACTGACAGCGGCAGCGGGCGCGTCGTAACCGGTCAAATCCGCTAAGATAAAAAAGATGGAGACCACGCGCTCGCGCCCTCGCGAAGACTCATCGCTTCGCGAATTCGAGCACTCATCGACGCGTGGCCGGTGACATCGACATAAAAAAAGGGCGCCCCATGCTGGTCAATTGCGCGGCTTATCAAAACGGCCGAAAGCTCGCTGAAGTCAATATCGACGATATCAACGCCTATCGCGATCTGCCCGATTCTTTCATCTGGATTGCTCTGAAGGAGCCGGGGCCCGGCGAGCTTGCGCACATGACGCAGCAATTCGGCCTGCACGAACTGGCGGTCGAGGATGCGCAGCACGGTCATCAGCGGCCGAAGATCGAGGAATACGGCGACTCCCTCTTCGCCGTCTTCCACACAGTCGAATTCGACGAAGAAGGCGAAGTGCTCGTCGGTGAGATCAACGTATTCGTCGGCAAGAACTATGTGCTCTCGGTGCGCAACCGCACCACGCAAGGCTTTCAGGAAGTGCGCAAGCGCTGCGAGCGCGAGCCGCATCTGCTCAAGCACGGTCCCGCCTTCGTGATGTACGCGCTGCTCGATGCGGTCGTCGATCGTTACTTTCCCGTGCTGGAAACGCTCGGCGCGGAAGTGGATCAGGTGGAAGAGCGCATCTTCGAGCAGAAGGGCTCGGCGGAGTCGCGCGAGATCATCGAGGATCTCTACTCGCTCAAACGCCGCATGACCATCCTGCAGCATCACACGGCGCCTTTGCTCGAAGCTGTCAGCAAACTGTATGGCGGACGTTCGCCGGGCGTGTGCTCCGGCATGCAGGAATATTTCCGCGACGTGTACGACCATTTGCTGCGCATCGTGAAGACCATCGAGGGACGGCGCGAAATGATCGTGACGGCGATTCAGGTGAATCTCGGTCTTATCGCGCTGGCGGAAAGCGAAGTGACCAAGCGCCTCGGCTCATTCGCCGCACTGTTCGCCGTGCCTACGATGATCGCCGGCATCTACGGCATGAATTTCAAATCGATCCCCGAACTCGACTGGGCGTACGGCTATCCGGTGTGTCTCACGGTAATGTTGATAGTCGATTTCGTACTTTATTGGCGCTTCAAGAAGGCGGGTTGGCTATAATAGTGTCTTTGCCGCGCGCGTGAGTGCGGTTGCATCGCGCGGAAAGCTGCTGGAAGGAACCTGCGGGCGCCCCGAAAGGGACCGCGAGGAACCGTAAGGAACCTTCGCGCAATTTCTTTGTCTAAGCAATGATTCGCGCACAAATGTGTCGCGAGCTTGCAAAATGGCTCGCCGGCCGCATTTTCTGTAGGCACGCAGCAGTTTGCGTTGACTTCCGCGGTTTCGTTGCTGTTTTCGACTTTCGTGTCAACCCGCACATCGGCTTGGTTGTTGCCGATGTCGCCGTCCCGGTCATGCCGGCCGCATCCACGGTCCGGCCTATGCCGTCAAGCTCACAGCGAGCCTGAAGAGAGACGCGGCGCGCCCGATCAACGCACGACCCGCATGCATAGTCCGCATGCACAACCGTGCCAGGCGGCACGAACCACGCTTTACATTGCCTCTCACGTATCGCAGCGACGCCGCCTCCGCGCAGCGCCGCGCAACCGTTCATGGCCGTGAACGCGCAATACGCACGAGGCGCAGCACCCCACCATAACTCATCACAGGAGCCGTATATGGCGAAAGAAGAACTCATCGAACTCGACGGCATCGTTGACGAAGTGCTTCCCGACAGCCGCTATCGCGTGACGCTGGACAACGGCGTCGTGGTCGGCGCGTACGCCTCGGGCCGCATGCGCAAGAACCACATCCGTATTCTCGCCGGCGACCGCGTGACGCTGGAATTGTCGGTGTACGACCTGACCAAAGGCCGCATCAACTTCCGTCACAAAGACGAACGCGCAAGCAGCGGCGGCCCGCGTGCCCCGATGCGCCGCCGTTAAGCACGTTAAGCACGACAGCCTCACCCGCTTGTAGTGTTCTCATAGCGTCCGCCTGATCCGCAGCGCACGCTTCTGACTCACCGCGGATCAATCCGACTTCGACGCGGCGGCATGCCTCGCGCTTTGCCGCACAGGCGGCGCCACGCGTCGATGCCGCATCGCCTTCACCGGCCGGCGCGCGCAGCCAGAATGGCGTCGATGCCGAGCGCGAAGCCGTCGTCGTCGTTGCTGTTCGACACCAGGCTCGCGCGACGCTGCACCGTCTCCGACGCCTGTCCCATCGCGATCGAGACCCCCGCGATCTCGAACATTGCCACGTCGTTGCCCATGTCGCCGAGCACGGCCACGCGCTCGAGCGGCACGTTCGCGATACGCGCCAGCTCACGCACCGCCGTGCCTTTGTTCGCGTCGAGATTCGTGACGTCCAGGTAGTACGTCTGCGAGCGCGCCGCGTGGCCCCGCCCTTCCAACTGCTTCTGCAAGTCGCTTTCGACGCGCGCGAGCCGCTCGGTGTCGGGCGTCGAGCCGACGATCTTGTCGACCGAATCGAGATCGATGTCGTCGAAACGCGCAACGCGCACGCCTTCATAGCCGACCGTGCGCGTCTCCAGCGGCACGTAAGTCGCGTCGGGATTGGTCAGATACCACGCATCGTCGATGAACACCCATGCGTCGACGTTCGCGGCGGCGAGCGCGTCCAGCGAAGTCTGCACGACGTCGCGCGGCAGCTTGTGCGACGACAGCACTTCCCACGTGCCCGGCCGCACCATGCTGCCGCCGTTGTAGGACGCGTACGGCATGTCCACCTGAAGCGCCTCGACGATATGCCGCATGCCCTTGCCCGGCCGGCTGCTCGCCGCGGTGAAGCGCACGCCGGCTTCGTGCAGGCGGCGCACGGCGTCCTTTGCGGGCTCGCCGAGCGTCTTGTCGGTGTAGAGCAGCGTGCCGTCGCAGTCCGTGACGACGAGTTCCACCCGCGCGAGCGCAGCAAAAGCCGCGGCGCCGTCGCCGGTTGCGCTGTGCAGGCCGTATCGGCCGCCGGCGCTCATCAATGCTCTCCTTCACGCGCGTTGAAATGCGGCAGTTGCCGCGTCTCCCGCACGGAACGCGGATGCCACAGCTTCGCGCCGCCCTCGATGCCCGCCGCGTTCGATACGATCGCCACGTTATCGGGCAGCTTGAACTTGATGTGCGCCGCGTTGCCGCCGCCGATCCACAGACGGTCGTAGTTCACGAGCGTCGCGAGAATGTCGATGATCTTCTCCACGCGCCGGCTCCAGCGCTTCTTGCCCGCCTTCTCGCGCGCCGCGTTGCCGATGTACTCGTCGTAAGTCTTGTCCTTCGCGACCGGATGATGCGCGAGTTCCAGATGCGGCATCAGTTCGCCGTCGCGAAAGAGCGCCGTGCCCGCGCCGGTGCCGAGCGTCAACACCATCTCGATGCCGCGCCCTTCGATTGCCGCGAGCCCCTGCATTTCCGCGTCGTTGATCATGCGCGCCGGCGCGCCGCCCAGTTGCGCGGACAGCAGTTGCGCAAGCGGAACGCCGCGCCAGTACGAGGTGCCGAGATTCGGCGCGGTCAGCACGACGTTGTCGCGCACGACGCCCGGAAAGCCGATCGAGATATGCGTCGGCGGCGTCTCGACGATCGGCTTCACGAGCTCGATCAGCGTCTCGACGACCGTCTGCGGCTTGGCCGGGCTCGGCGTCGGCACGCGCAGGCGCTCGCTTTTCATCTCGCCGTCCTCCGAGATGATTGCGGCCTTCAACCCCGTCCCGCCGATATCGATCGCGAGAATGCGCTCGGCCTTGATCGCGAGCTTGTCCGCGGTCACGTGTGTCTTCTGTTTGGTTCTGGATTCCGTGCTCACGCTTGATTGTCCTTGTAGTGGGATGAGTTCAGTCCTTCTTGCCCGCGTCGTGCGTGTCGCGCGTCTCGGTCAGCGAACGCCACGTGCGGCCGTCCTGCGCCAGCATTTGATCCGCTTCCGCCGGACCCGCACTGCCGGCCGCATAGCCGCGCACCGGCAACGGACTGTCCGGATGCAGCACGCGATCCACGGCGGCCCACGCCGTTTCGATGCTGTCCGCGCGCTGGAACAGCGTCTCGTCGCCGAGCATGCAGTCGTAGAGCAGCGTCTCATAGCCGACGTTCGCGCGCTCCGCGAAGAAATCGGCGTAATTGAAGGCCGAACGCACCTTGCCGATCTGCATGACCGGGCCGGGCACCTTCACGTTGAAATCGAAGGTCGTGCCGTGCGCGGGATCGATGCGCAGCGTGAACACGTTCGGCGTGAGCGCGTCGACGGGCGTGTCGCGGAACAGCAGGAACGGCACGGCTTTGAGCTGAATCGAGATTTCCGTGCGGCGCTCGCTCAGACGCTTGCCCGTGCGCAGATAGAACGGCACGCCCGCCCAGCGCCAGTTGTCGACATATACGCGCGCGGCCGCATAGGTTTCGGTGCGGCTGTCCGGATCGACGCCAGCTTCTTCGCGATAACCCGGCCCCGCCGGTCCGGCTTCGTACTGGCCGAGCACGACGTCATTGGCCGAGAGCGGCTTGATCGCGTCGAAGACTTCGGCTTTCTTGTCGCGCACGGATTCGGCATCGAACGAATTGGGCGGCTCCATCGCCACCATGCCGAGCAGTTGGAACAGATGGTTCGGCAGCATGTCGCGGAACGCGCCGGTCTGCTCGTAGAACTTGCCGCGCCCTTCCACGCCGATGGTCTCCGCCGCCGTGATCTGCACGTTGTCGATGTACTCGCGCCGCCAGATCGGTTCGAACATCGCGTTGGCGAAGCGCACGGCGAGAATGCTCTGCACCGTGTCCTTGCCGAGAAAATGGTCGATGCGATAGACCTGCGACTCGCCCGCGTACTTGAGAATGCAGCCGTTCAGCTCGCGCGCCGACGCGAGATCGCTGCCGAACGGCTTCTCGATCACGAGCCGCCGGAAGTTGCCGTCCTTCTCTTCGAGCAGCCCGGCCGCGCCGAGATGCTCGACGATCGGCGAAAAAAAGCGCGCGCCTACCGCCAGATAGAACAACACGTTGCCCGACTTCGCCTTCGCGAGCCGCTCCTTGAGCCGCGCGAAGGTTTCGTCCTCCGTGAATTCGCCGGGAAAGTATTCGAGGCGCTGGGTGACCCAGCTCCACGCCTGCTCGTTGAGCTGCGTCGTGTGGAAGGTCGCGGCTTTGTCGGCGGCGAACTTGCGCAACGACTGCGTGAGTTCGTCGCGCCATTCCGACGTCTCGCGCTCGCCATGATTCACGCCGATGATCTGCATATCGTCGTCGAGCAGCTTGTCGGCGGCGAGGTTGTAGAGCGACGGCATCAGCAGCCGCTTCGTGAGATCGCCGCCCGCGCCGAAAATCACCAGCGTGCACGGCGGCGCGGGATGCTTGCCGGCACAGGTCTCGGGCGCCGGGTTCGACTGCTTCGTTTGATTCGACTGGTTCGCTTGATTCGACTGGTTCGCTTCGTTCGCTTCATTCGACATGGCGTGTCGCCCCTTATGAGTTGCGCTTGAACCTTGGAAAGACCACGGGTGTTGCGGCACAGTTCACCCGGACGTCGCGTCGAAAGCACGCGCATCGTTGTTCGTATGCTTTTTGTAATTTTTCACCTTTCGTGTCGTAAAATATGCGCGCTGATGAGGACGCGCACAGACCTTGCGACACGGAAAAGCCGACCGGGGCCGGAAACCACATGAACGCACACGACACTTCCATCGACCTTACTGCGTACTTCGCGCGCATCGGTTATAGCGGTCCGGCGCATCCGCCGGCGACGCTCGACACCTTGCGCGCGCTGCACTTGCTGCATCCGCAGGCGATTCCCTTCGAAAATCTCGACGTGCTGCTCGGCCGTCCCGTGAAACTCGATCTCGCGTCGATTCAGCGCAAGCTCGTGACCAGCCGACGCGGCGGCTACTGCTACGAACATAACCTGCTCTTGCGCAGCGTACTGCAGACGCTGGGTTTTCGCGTGCGCAGTTTCGCGGGCCGCGTCCTGTGGGGGCGCGACGCGCCGGACATGCCCGCGCGCACCCACATGCTCCTGCTGGTCGATCTCGACGAAGGCACCTATCTCACCGATGTCGGCTTCGGCGGCATGGTGCTGTCCGCGCCGCTCGCGTTCGAAGCGGGCCTCGAACAGATTACGCCGCACGGCGCGTTCCGTCTGGAAGACATTGGCGGCGAGCCGCGCAGCTACGTGCTACAGGCGCATGTGAACGGCCACTGGGCGCCGGTCTATCGCTTCGATCTCGATCCGCAATACGACGCCGACTACGAGATGGCCAATCATTTCGTGTCGACCTATCCGCAATCCGTGTTCGTGCACAACCTGCTTGCCGCGCGTCTTGCGCCCGGCGTGCGTTACGGCCTGTTCAACCGGCGCCTGCACGTTCATCACACGCACGACGAGCACGCGGGCAGCGAACAACGCGATCTCGCGAGCGTGGCGGATTTGCGCCGTGTGCTCGAAAGCGAAATCGGCATTCGTCTGCCGGAAGAACTCGACGCCGCGCTGTCACGGCTTCCGTGATGCGCGGACATCGCCACCGGCACAACCAAGCTTAATCACAAGACCACGATGTTCAAGAAGAAGACGCGGGGCGGCAGCGATTTCCAGACGCATCATCGCAGCACGGTGCTGGCGACCCGGTTGCCGCCCTGGCGCTCGCGCCTGGTCGTCGTCGGTTTGACGGCGGCGTTTCTCGCGCTCGCCGGACGCGCGCTGTGGGTGCAGGTGATCGACCATAAGTTCTATATCGGCGAAGGCCAGAAGCGTTATCAGCGCACGCTGGCGCTGTCGGCGACGCGCGGACGCATCGTCGATCGGAACGGCGCGATGCTCGCGGTCAGCCTCGCCACGTACGAAGTCTGGGCCACGCCGAAGCTCTTCGACGGCGATCACGGCAACGAAATCGCGCGCCTGCTCGACATGCCGCCGAAGGAATTGCAGCGGCGCATCGAGGCGACGCGCGCGTTCGTGCTGCTCAAGCGGCAAGTCGAGGCGGAAACCGCCGAGCGCATCGCGACGATCGGGCGCGCGGGCATCACGCTCGTGCCGGATACCAAGCGCTTCTATCCCGAAGGCGAATCGGCGGCGCACGTGGTCGGCTTCACGAATAACGAGGATCACGGCCAGGAAGGCGTCGAGCTTGCCGCCGACGCGCGTCTGACGGGCGAAGCCGGCCAGCGCGAAGTGATCCGCGACCGGCTCGGGCGCGTCGTCTCGCAGATCGGCGAAACCGATCTGCCGCAAAACGGCGAGACCATTCAGCTGACCATCGACCGGCGCATCCAGCAACTCGCGCATTCGCAACTGAAGGCGGCGATCGCGAAGCACAAGGCGCGGGCGGGCAGCGTCGTCGTGCTCGATGCGAGGAACGGCGAAGTGCTCGCGCTCGCCAACTATCCCAGCTTCGATCCGAACGACCGCACGCGCCTCACCGGCGAGCAGCTGCGCAACCGCGCGCTCACCGACACCTTCGAACCCGGCTCGACGATCAAGCCGCTCGTCGCCGCGTTGTCGATCGATCTGGGCCGCGTGCGGCCGGAGACGCGCATCGACACGACGCCGGGCACCATGAAAATTGGCCCGAACGTGATTCACGACACGTCGAATCACGGCGTCATCACGGTGGCGCAGGCGGTGCAGATGTCGAGCAACGTCGCGCTGACGAAGCTGGCGTTGCAGCTTCCCGCGAAGACCATCTGGGACAAATACCGCGAATACGGCATCGGCCGCGCGCCCGAGCTGACGTTTCCGGGCGCGGCGACCGGCCGGCTGCGCGCGTATGAACGCTGGAAGCCGATCGAGCAGGCGACGATGGCGTACGGCTACGGCCTGTCGCTGTCGCTCGTGCAGATCGCGCAGATCTACACCGCCTATGCCGGCGACGGCCGCTTTCACACCGCGACGCTGATTCACGACGAAACGCGGCGGCAGTCGCATCAGGTCACGCAGCCCGCCACGGCGAAGGCCGTGCGCAACATGCTCGAAATGGCGATCGGCGAAGGCGGCACGGGACGGGCGGCGGCGGTCGAAGGCTATCGCGTCGGCGGCAAAACCGGCACGGCGCGCAAGCAGATCGGGCGCTCCTATGCGGCCAACAAGTACCGCGCGTCGTTCGTCGGCATGGCGCCGATGAGCGATCCGCGTTTGATCGTCGCGGTGATGATCGACGAGCCCACGGGCGGCACCTACTACGGCGGCACGGTCGCCGGACCGGTGTTCTCGGGCATCGTCGGCGGGACGCTGCCGTTGCTCGGCGTGCCGCCCGACGCCTGATCGGGCCGCACGCGGGCGCGGGGCTTGCTGCGACATCGTCATGCAACTGCCGCGAAACCGACCGGGCCACTCGCGCGCTGTGCTTTAATGGCGTGTTATGGCCCGAGATCATTCACCGGAAAGACCATGAGAAAACTTGCTGCGGCGCTCGCGCTGCCCATGTTCATCGCTGCTTGCGGGCAATTTCACAACGAAGACGCGGGACAGCCCGAAGTCGAAAAATCGTCGACTGACAACAAGGTGAACAGCATCGTGCAATGTATCGCCGACGAAGCGAAGAAGCACGACGCCAAGTTCCAGCAAACCGCCATTCCGCAAGGCGCGATGCTCGAATTCGGCGATTCCAACGTCATCAAGATCCGCTACGACAACGGCGAAACCACGTATCGCTACTATCCGGGCGTGCGTCACGCATCGAACTTGTGGATCGAAGGCGCGGGCAAGAAATGCGCGCCGTCGGACCCGACCAGCCAAGACACGCCACAGAAATAAGCACGGAATCATGCGCTCGACCAAAGCCATCAGCGCCGTCGAACGGCTCAAGACGCGCACCGGCAACGCGCAGTACGCCGCCGTCTCGATGCCCGGCGGCCTCTTCTACCTCGTCGAGCGCACCGCCGCCGGCTCGACGAAACTCTCCGAACCCATGCCGATGGACGCGTTCGTCGCGTTCGTGAACGCCCGCGACCCCGCCAAGCCGCGCAAAGTCAGCAAGTTCGACCTCGCGCTGGAAGAGCAGATCGGCCGCAGCGGCCGGAAATCGTCCGCCGGGCAAGAAGAATAAGCGCTCCTTTAACTCCTCCGACTTAGCGGCGCGCCGCGCTGCAACATCGAAAGCCGCGCCCGGCTCTCACGTGAATGTGCGATGACAGACGGAGCCTATAGGCCCCCGTTGCGTACATTTTTGATAACGATCGTGTCTGTTGATAACAGGCAACGATCGGTCATCCGAAGAGAAGAGCAAGGGCCACCCGCGACAGCTTCCAAAAAAATGCGTGGGTGAACGGGGTGCCTGGGCAGCGCGCGATCCATCGACCGGATCATGCGCCGCACGGCCGAGAGGAAGACCAGATGAAAAAGAAGAATAGCGAGACCAAGGGCAGCCTGCTGCCCTCGGCGATGGCGGACGTCGAACTTCAGCATATCGAGCGCGCGCTCGCGCAGCTTCGCACGATGCACAACCAATCTTCCGGCACGCTCAACGTCGAGTACTGGCGCGAGCGGCTGACCGCCGTCGTCAAGGGATACGCGCTCGTGCCGGCGCAGAAGCAGCGCGTGGAAGCGCTGCGCATCGCGCTCGACGCCGTCGATGCCGGCCCGCGCGACGGCTCCGGCCGTGGCAGGAGGTCGACCAACAGGCTCTGGGCGAAAGCGGCGTAAAGAACCGCTTTCGCCACTCGCGCTGCGGCGCGATCCCACGTCCGCGCCCGCGGCTCGCATCGAGCCCGAGCGCGCGACGTTCAGGCCGGCCTCACGACTACTCGCCCCACCCGGTTGCGTCGACGCGTTTATCGCGGACGCCAGGCATCGTTCCTGCTCGAAAGATAGTCTTTCGATCACGCCGGGAGCTGCCATGTTCACGCTTCAATTCGACCGTGCGCGCAGCCCGCGCCGCCCCTCGTCCACGCTTTCGAATGCGCTGTTCGCGGGTCTCTTCGCGACGTTCAGCACGGTTGGCGTCGCGCAGATCACGAACGGCAGCGGTTCCGAGCGTCAAGAAGGCCGTCAATCCGATTCGTCGTCACGGACCGAACCGTCCGGCAACGTGATGCAGGAGTCGAACAAGCCGCAATCGAAGGACGCGGCGCAGGGCCGCAGCGCCAAGCCCGCAAAGGATCAGAAGGCGGACGGCGGCGGCGGCTTCGGCAACGGTCTGTACGGCACGGGCGCGGGCAGCAACAAGTAAGCAACTCGTGAAGCCGGGCGGGGTCAGTCCGCACGCGGGCGCGGCGCGTCCGCGATTTCCGGCGCAATGGCCGCATGATTGACGATCGCGACGAGCGACACGCCGCCTATCACGTTGCCGATGAACGTCGGGATGAGGAACACGAGGAAGTAATCGGAGACGCTGGCGGCGTCGATCATTACGGCATAGGCCGCTTCCACCGATCCGGCGATCACATGCGTGAGCTTGCTCACCGCGACCGTGTACGTCACGAGCAAAATGGTCAGAAGACGCGCCGAACGCGCGCTCGGCAGAAGCCACACCATCAACGCGATCAGCCAGCCGGAAAACACGCCGCGCACCACAGTCACGCCGAATTCGGCGGAAAGCGGCGTCATCGCGACTTCGGCGAGCGCATCGGTCACTTCGGGCGAGAACACGCCGCGAATTTGCAGGATGGCCGCGAAGGTCGTCGTGCCGACGAGATTGAAAAACAGCACGATCGCCCAGAGCCGCAGCGTCTTCATCAGCGTCTTGAGATCGCGCCGTGTGAGCACCGGCAGCACCGCCGTCAGCGTGCTTTCCGTGAAAAGCTGCTGCTTGCCGAGAATCACGAAGACGAAGCCGATCGTATAGCCGAAGCTCGACACCAGCCCGCTCCAGCTCGTCTGCGGCAGCGCACTTTCCAGGATGGACTGGACGAGAAACGAAAACCCCATCGACAGGCCGGCGGCAAACGCGGACGCCATCAGCGCGGCGAACGTGCGCTCCATCGCGAGTTCGCCTTCTTCGCGAACGATTTCGTGGATGACGAGCGCATGCGGGGCGGTGTGTTCGGCGGCCTGTTCCTGCTCGGCGCTATCGAGGTTCGGCGAATCCGCGCCCGCGGAGCCCCCTTTGGGCGATGCCGCGGTGTGTGGCTCGTTCATGATCGTTCTCCCTGAGCGCCGCCCGATGCGGAAGTGGATGAGCGGCTGGCGCATCCACACAGCAGGAAGAATGCCCGTGACGCTATCGCGTGACGCCGTGGTCGAGCGCGTCGTAACCGCGCCACTTGTAGATGAGCGCGGACAGCAGCCAGCAGACGGCGAAAATCGCGACGATTCCATAGCCCAGCATGCCGAAGTGCTCGGACATGGCCGCGGCGATGTCCCACAAGCCGCCCTTCAGTTGCAGCCTGTCCGCGATCAGACCGAGCGCCTCGATGCCGCCGACCAGCACCGCGATCAGCACCGACACCAGCGTGACCGTGAGGTTGTAGTAGAGCTTGCGGACCGGTTTCGTGAACGCCCAGCCGTAGGCGCCGGTCATCAGCAGGCTGTCGGCGGTATCGACGAGCGACATGCCCGCCGTGAACAACACCGGAAACACGAGGATCGACCAGACCGGCATGCCGCGCGCGGCCTCGGCGGCGGCAATGCCCATCAGGCCGATTTCGGTTGCGGTATCGAAGCCGAGTCCGAACAAAAAGCCCAGCGGATACATGTGCCAGCTCTTGCCGATCAGCCGGAAAAGCGGCCGCGCCAGACGCGCGAGCGGGCCACCGCCGACGGCGAACATGTCGGCGTCTTCGTTTCGGGAGGCTTCGCCGCGCCGCACGCGCCTGAACGCGCGCCACACGCCGCGCAGCACGAACAGATTCATCGCGGCAATCGCGAACAGAAAGAACGCCGACACCGACGTGCCGATCACGCCGCCAATCTCGCGATATTCGGCGAAGCGTCCTTGCACGGCCATCGCCGTTGCGGCGATCAGCGCGGTGGCCGCGACGACGATCGTCGAGTGCCCGAGCGAAAAAAAGAAGCCGACGAAGTGCGGGCGCCGGCCTTCCTGCATCAGCTTGCGCGTGACGTTGTCGATGGCGGCGATGTGGTCGGCATCGACCGCGTGACGCAATCCGAGCGAATACGCGAGCAGCGAGGTGCCGAGCAGCAGCGGATAGTGCCGGAACGCGACGAGCGCCCACAGCCACGCGAGCAGGTTGAAGACGATCAGCCCCGCGACGAGGCGCGCAGGCCGTGAAGCGGACGCCGGAGCGGAAGCCGGCTGTGAAGCGGGCTTTGAAGCGGGCTCGATCGGTTCGGTCATATGCGCGCGCGCAATGTAACAAAGGGTCTCAGCATACCGTGCGCGGCAATGTGGCCAAAAATCGCTGCGCCGAGAATCGGCTTATTCCGCGCGATGAGAAAAACTTAGCCGGATTCGTTGGTTGGGACGCGCGGGCCGCGCCGCTACGATGGCGCTTCGCTCATCGCCCCCGATCCGAAGTCCGCCATGCCCCGTTATCTCGACGACGCCCAGCGCCAGGAACTGCAAGCCCAACGTTCGACGTGGCGCTGGCGCTGTGAATGGCCGACGTGGACGGTCATCGTCGCGGTGTACGGCGGATGGTTCGGCGTGGCGCTCAATGCGCGCACGCTCGGCCTCGCGCCGACGATCATCCTGCTCGCAGTGCTGTCGTGCTGGTACATGTCGCTGCAGCACGAGTTGATGCACGGGCACCCGACGCGCTGGCCGCTCGTCAACATGCTCTTCGGGCTGGCGCCGCTCGCGGTGTGGTTTCCGTACGCGGTGTATCGCGATTCGCATCTGCGCCATCACGACGACGCCCATCTCACCGAACCCGGCCGCGATCCTGAAAGTTATTACGTGACGCCGGAGCAGTGGGCGAACGCGGGCGCGGTATTGCGCGCCGCGCTGGCCGCGCGCAATACGTTTGTCGGGCGCGTGCTGATCGGGCCCTGGTTTGCGATTGCGGCATCGTGGCGTGAAGCCGTGCAGGCCGTCGCTGAGCGGCGCTGGGGAATCGTCGCGAGCTGGGTCGTGCATGTCGCGGCGCTCGTCGCGCTGGCGCAATCGCTCGAGGCGCGCTGCGGCATTCCGTGGCGCGCGTTCGTGTTCGGCGTCGGTTATGCGTCGCTGGCGCTGGCGTCGGTGCGCTCGTTTCAGGAGCATCGCGCAGCCGAGCGGGCGCGCGAACGCACGGTCGTCAACGAGGCCGCATGGCCGTGGCGTCTGCTCTTTTTGAACAACAACTATCACGCTGTGCATCACGATCTGCCCGGCGTGCCGTGGTTCGCCCTCGGCGACATCTACGCGCGCCGGCGCGACGCCTATCGTGCGAGCAACGGCGGCTTCGTCGTGCGCGGATACGGCGAATGGGCGAGCCGCCACGCGCTGACGCAGGCGGCGGATGCGGTGCATCCGTTCACGGGTCCGCGCGAAATGGACGGGCCGAACGGCGAACTCGCCCTCGCCCGACGCCGCCTCGCAGGCTGACGCACCGCGCTGTACGATGCGTGGTCGCCCCGCCCCTTATTGACGATGCACTGGATCGCCGCCCTGCCGATGTACAACGTCACGCCCGCGCTCGCCGACGACTGGCGTGCGCTGCTCGAACGCGTCCGGACGAATCTCGCGGTGTGGCTCGATGCGCGCGGCGACACGCTCGATTTCGTCGATCCGGGGCCGGATCTCACCGCGTTCTGGCTGCGTGACGACGTGCTGCTGTCGCAGACGTGCGGCTATCCGCTCGTGCACGCGCTCGCGGGACGCGTTCGACTCGTCGCGGCGCCCGAATTCGACGTATCCGGCTGCGAGGACGCCACGTACCACAGCGTGATCGTCACGGGCGCGCAGACCGGGGCGCATTCGATCGACGCGTGCCGCAGCCTGCGCGCCGCCTATAACGCCGACGATTCCAACAGCGGCATGAACCTCTTGCGCCACGCCGTGGCGCCCTTTTCCCGCGACGGACGCTTTTTCGCGTCGGTGAGCGCAACCGGTTCGCATCTCGCGTCGCTGCGCGCGCTCGTCGAAGGGCGCGCGGATGTCGCGGCGATCGATTGCGTCACCTTCGCGTTCGTGCGGACGCATTTGCCGGAATTGGCGGCCGGGGTGCGCATCATCGGCGTCACGGCGAGCGCGGGCGCCCTGCCGTTCATCGCGTCCGCGCGCGTGCCGGACGACGCGCTCGACACGCTATTTAACGCGCTCGCCGACGCGTCGACGCAGAACCCGGCGCTGATGCAGCGGCTTCGGCTCAAGGGCTTCGCCCGACGCACGCCGGCCGATTACGCGTCGATCCTCGACTACGAACGCGACGCCACCGCGCGCGGCTATCCGCGGCTCGCCTGACTTCGACGCGCCATCCGTTCCGGCAGACTTGCGGGAGTTTCGGCACAATCGGTTTTTTAGCGCATGGCCCGGTGCCCGCACGCTTTGCGGGCCGCCACGCTTTCGGAAAGCCGCAATGATCCCCTTCTCGCTCCTCGACCTTTCTCCGGTTCCGCAAGGCTCGACTCCCGCCGATGCCTTCGCCCATTCCCTCGATCTCGCCCGGCATGCCGAACGCTGGGGCTACCTGCGCTACTGGCTCGCCGAGCATCACAACATGACAGGCATCGCCAGTGCGGCGACCGCGGTCGTGATCGGCCATATCGCGGCGGGCACGAAGACGATCCGCGTCGGCTCGGGCGGCATCATGCTGCCCAATCACGCGCCGCTCGTGATCGCCGAGCAGTTCGGCACGCTCGCGTCGCTGTTTCCGGGACGGATCGACCTCGGGCTCGGACGCGCGCCCGGCACCGACCAGACCACCGCACGGGCGCTCCGTCGCGATCTGCAAGGCAGCGCGGAATCGTTCCCCGACGATGTCGTCGAACTTCAACGCTATTTCGCCGATCCGGTCGAAGGCCAGCGCGTGCGCGCGGTCCCCGGCGCCGGGCTGCACGTACCGGTGTGGCTGCTCGGTTCGTCGCTCTTTTCCGCGCAACTGGCGGCCGCGCTCGGTTTGCCGTTCGCGTTCGCGTCGCATTTCGCGCCGGATTATCTGCTGACCGCGCTGCAGGTTTATCGCGCACAGTTCCGCCCGTCGGCGACGCTGAAAAAGCCGTACGCGATGGTCGGCGTGAACGTCTTCGCCGCCGATACCGCCGACGAAGCGCGCTTTCTTTTCACGTCGCTGCAACAGCAATTCATCAATCTGCGACGAGGAACACCGGGCCAGTTGCCGCCGCCGACGCACTCGATCGCGTGGTCGGAAGCCGAGCGCGCCGGAGTCGAGCATTCGCTCGCGTGCTCCGTGGTCGGCGATCCCGCCGACGTGGAAGCCGGCTTGCGCTCGGTGATCGAGCAGACGCAGGCGGACGAGCTGATCGTCACCGCGCAGATCTTCGATCATCAGAAGCGCCTGCGCTCGTTCGAGCTGGCAAGCCAGGCCCGCGACGCCATCGGCCAAAGCGCCTGACGCGGCCCGCCGCGCTGCCGGAAACCGCCGCGCTAGACGCGCGCGGTTTTGACAGGCAATAATGGGACACCCGAGGGCGCCGCATGCGGCGCCTTTCGCGGCCTTTTTCAAAGCCCTGCCTGGAATAGCGTCGAGCGTGCCCGAACTTCGTGCACGCAGGCATTCGGCGCGGTGAAACAACTACAACGACGTCGAAAGACGGGAGGAAGAATGTCAATGCCGAGAAGCGCCGTCAGTGGTGCCATGACGCTTTTGACTGAATATGACGATGCCGGCGGACAAGAAGTACGTTCGCTGCGCCTCGAACCCGCCGCGGACGGCAAAGCCGTTCTGCTGATCGAAATCGACGAGCGCAAACCCGGCATTCACCGCGAAGTGCGTTATGAAATTACGCCGGCGGAACTGATTGCCGCCATTCGGGCTCACGGCGCGGAATTACCGGGTGAACAACATGGTCGTTAAAACGATTTAATAGTTGCCGTAAGGAGCATACAATACAGCCGTCAAGCCGGTTCCGGCGGCCGCGCGGTTCGGGCGCCTGCACCCTCGCTTTCGGCGGTTCGTCGCTCTCCGCCGTGGCTTTCCGCGCGCACGCTTTTCGCGCGTCCGTCACGGGGATGTCCGAGCGGGCGAACGTTCGCATTTGGGGCAAATGCCGGTGTTAAAGGCAAAGCGCCATCGGCGAATTAATCGATTGTGCGGTAAATACACTAATTGACGCGGTGCAAACACTGCGCCACGCTTCGAAAAACACCTATATCCGAGTCATCGAGCCGCCCCGGTCCGCGCGGGGTTTCGGTTCGTCTTCTGATAATCAAAAAGCTGAATCAGGAAAGCCGTGGACGAAAGAAAGCGAGACAGCATCATTGCGTATTTGCGCAGCCGAATGGCTGAGTTCGGCATAACGGAAGGAGCGTTGGCTGAATCACTGGCCGATGCGCCGGTGGTCAAGCCGCCGCCCTCCTTCACCAGGACCAACGGGGCTCATGGCGCCAAGGCAGCGCGGCCGATGCCGCAATTGCCTTCCATGCCGCATTCCGGCGGCAACGCCGTGCCGATATTCCGCAACGCAAGCGGCGATACATGGGACGGACTCGGCGATATGCCCGAGTGGCTCAAACGCGCGGTTCACGCCGGTCAGGACATCGAGTTCTATCGCGTTTGAGTTGCGTTTGAGTTGCGTTCTAGGCGCCGTCGACACATGCCGCGAGGTCGCATCACACACGCGTTCCGGCGCGAGTGCGCACTGCCGCGCGCCCGATCCGGCTCGCCACAAGACAGACCGAAACAGACGCGCGCACCATTGCGCGCGGCGTATCATCCGCACGCCTCTTGACTGCCAACAGACCGCTTTCATAGACAATTCACAGCGATTAATCAAGATCAAAAAATTTTAGGCAATGGTTACCCATCGCTGCTGAAAACGTTTATTGGTATATCTCGAAAGGCCGGCTCGCTCACATCGGCCGCGCATCGACCTCACTTCAGGCACGCCCGATCAAGTCCCGCCGTCTCCACTCGACAAGGGGGCACGCATGAACGCATACGGACGCCGCAACGTTGGTTTCGACGCAAAAATGCATGACCCGAGACGAGGACGAGCGCCGGCGCTTGCCGGTCCGCACCGCCGTGCATGACGCTTCGGACGATCTCATGTAATCCGAACGATCGACTCACGCGTCATGCTCTCTCGTCCCGACTCCCTTCCGAGCGTCATGCGGCGCATGACAGCCGGCCGCATGCTGCTCGACGGTGCGTCGGTGGAAGCGGTCGCCGAGGCGTTGCATCTGTCGTTGCAGACGGTGAAGCGCTACAAGGCCATCGTCTCCGAAGGCGGGCTCGATGCGCTCGCGAAGATGGGCGTGGGCGGGCGTGCGTCGGTGCTGGATCGCGATGCGCTCGACTGGATCGCCGCGGCCTTGCAAGGCTCCGCGCGCGAGCACGGTTTCGAGAGCGACACGTGGACCAATGCGCGTCTGCGCGAGTTGATCGAACGGCGTTACGGCGTGCGTTATTCGCGCGTCTATGTCTGGCAGATCGCGACCAATCTCGGGCTCGGGCATCTGCTGTCGAAATCGCGCCGCTGAAGCGCGGCCGATGCTTCGTTGAAATGTTTTTTGCACACAAGGAGATACCGCATGTTTCGCTCCTCTTCTGTTCGGTCGCATCGTTCGCGCGTGATGTCGTCGTGCGCGGTGCTGGCGTTGACGTGGCTCGCCGTGCCGCAGGGCGCGGGCGCGCAGGACGCCGCATCGGCTCCGACGGCGCGCGGCGCGGCGATGGTCGCGCGCGTGCAGGCGCGCGTGGTCGGCATCGATCCCGCGAGCAATAGCGTGACGCTGCAGGGATCCGGCGGGCGCATCGCGGAAGTGGCGGTGAATCCGGAAGTCGGCGACGTCAAAAAGCTCCGGCTCGGCGATACGGTGAACATCGACTATCGCAATGCGCTGCTCGTGCGTGCGACCAAGGTCAAGTCGACGGGCATACGCGAGCGCGTCGATACCGAGGCGACGGTGCCGGCTTCGGGCGGCGTGATGGCGCAGGCGCGCGTCGTCGAGGTGATCGGCACGATCGAGCGCGTCGACACGAAGAACCGGCACGTGACCTTGCGCGGCCCGAACCACACGGTGACGCTCGATGTAGCGCCGGATGTGTCCTTAGCCGGCATCAAGGCAGGCGACATGGTGCAGGCGCGCTTCGAATCCGCGACGGCGGTGCAGGTGTTGCGGGACGGGCAGCCGATTAAATAGATGGCGAAGTGAAGCGAGGACGGAATTTGCAGAGAGCCTATTGCGTGATCGAGATGGCAAACAGCCTACAAGCCCCTTGATTTCGATGCCGGCCGCCTCGGCGAAATTCGCTTCGCAGAATGCAATGTTGTCCAGACGCTTGCTGTAGGAGTTGTCTAGCGCCTCTTCGCCCCGCTCACCAGCGTGCTCGTTAGAATCGGCTGCTGACCAGTTTGGCGGCGGGATCCAACAGGCTGCAATGAAAGTGTAACCTCATCGGCCTCTAAGTCAGTGCGCCTATGCGCTGGGCCGGGGGAGGCGCCCCGGCCCGCGTTTTTCGGACGCTCGCTCGATAGCGGACGTCGAACTGAAGCGTCAATTCAGGACTGTTTAAAGATCGTCATCGAGTATGACTGACAATTCAGAAGAGAGATCCCCCGGATAAACTTGGACGGGCGGCAAGGGGACCCCGTAGTATGACTGAACCATTTGGATATCGGTGTCGCTCAGCTTTACGGTATTACTGACACTTCCCTTACGGAAGAAATCGCTGCAATAGTTCATTATGGAAGCGCCGTCCCAGGCGCCTATCAGTGTGTCGCCAGAAGGCCCCTGCGGTGCGTCTTTACAAGTGGCGGGCGTATCGGGTCGGTTTTGCTCGTGTGAAAAACCCAGAGCGTGACCGAATTCATGCACCGCGGTTAGGGCAACGCAATAGTCATGCGTTTGTGCGTCTCTCTGACAAAATGAAGGACTGTAATTATCAAATGTGAAGTTTAGGACTACACCCCCGACACGATTGTTCAGCAGTAGGCCAAGGTTAGTGACCATCGGATTAACATCTTTGACCGTAATCCGGACCCGCTGCGATCTTGACGTCGAGCAAATCCCCCAATCGTTGAACCGGACACGCGAAGCGGCCTCCCACGTTGAAGCTATGCTTTTGCGGACCGTTTCACGATCACCTGCGGTTGCCGCAAACTGAGCGTCTGACATGTCCCAGCATACGTCGATGTCCCAACTCGGCCATATCGCCGTAGACAGAACGTAGCCTTTACCAGTAGCGTTTGGTACCTGCGTAGCCTTACTATCGTCCGTTGGACTTTCGTTTCCACCGCAAGCTGCTAACAACACCGCTGCAGTCAACAATGTAGCAATGGTTTTTAAAATATTCATGCAATGCTTTGGTTGAGGGGGTTGCTGAAGGACATTCGCGCCTGCCGCAAAAAATTTGCGATCGTCAGAAAAAGACCTTAGCGAGCGTCTAAATTATTTCATTAAGCGCACGGGTCGACGCGCATCTCTTGCAAGCACGCCTCTAAATAAGAAAACTAATCGTTATCACAAAATCATTTATCGATTTGATACGCGGCAATTTACCCGTCGAACAAGCATTCGATGTGATTAGATTAATCCGACGGGAAGCGGCATCATCGCCGCTTCGAGATATTGATCTGCAATGACGTATCACAGATCAGCACGATAACTGTTAGGTTTGCTCAGCGAGTGATCCAAACACGCGACAGATCTCTGCGTACCGCGCCCGACGGATTGCATGCGACGCTATCAGCCGCAAACGTTACTACCACGTTTTTGTCACTTGCTATTGCGGTTAGGACTGCGGCGTAGGCATATTTAAGACTACTATTTGAAGAAGGCATGTACGCAGCCGGCGCGCGATCAGTTACAAGAAGCAGTTCGCCATCAACCATGACCGTACTAAGAACTTTCGCCGTACATTCGGTCACCGCGAAGGAATATGAGCAGCTGAGGGACAGCGACAAAAGAAGAATAGCTTTCTTAATCATTATTTTTGTGTTAGTCAGAAATAGCCAAGATAAGTACCATGACACGGATACTTAATATATTAATTAGTATTCCTTATCAACTAATGAGCTGATATATAGAAGTCTACCGCAAACCCTTTCTTTCATCTATCTTTCGTAATTTAGAGGAAGATTTTTTACATACTCGAATCCCATGGGTTTCACTTCCAATACTTTTCCGTTCCTTAGCCGTACATCCTTGGCAGCCACTCGCGCTACGTGCGTGCACAGCGCCAGTGGAGCGCGTTGAATGTCTGCGAGGTGAACCCTTTCTCCGTTAGTCCATTTAATCCTCTGCTCTTCTGATTTTCGGAATCCCCGAGATAGGTAGCTTTTCGAGCCCGTCGATCAGAATGGTTCCGGCGCGGAACGATTACGCAGCCGCTACATCCGGCCTACTACGGCACCGAATAAAAAAGCGGAACGCCCCGAAGGGCGTTCCGCTTTTCTCTCACGCTTTCTCTCAGGTTCCGCGCGATTTTCTCGCGTCAGATCGCGTCAGAAATTGAAGTTGTCGATGTTGGCCGAGTCGAAGGTTGTCGGCGGGCCGAGGATGACTTCGCCGCTCTTGCCCACCGTGCGCTTGCCGAGCTTGCCGGCATCGAACGAATCGCCTTCCTTGCCCGTGATCGTGCCCGACGCGAGATTGGCCGCCGCGAACGCCGCCAGATAGCCCAGCTGACCCGGATCCCACAACTGGAACGCCTTGACCGTGCCGTTCTTCACGAACGAGCGCATCTGGTTCGGCGTGCCGAGCCCCGTCACCACGACCTTGCCCTTCGCCGGCGAACTCGAGATATAACGCGCCGCCGCCGCGATCCCGACCGATGTCGGCGCAACGATGCCCTTCAGGTTCGGATAAGCCTGCAGCAAGCCCTGCGTCTCGACGAACGACTTCTGATCGTCGTCGTTGCCGTAGGCGATCTTCACGAGCTTCATCTTCGAATACTCGGGCTTCTTCAGTTCCTCCTGCATCCACTTGATCCACGTGTTCTGATTCGTCGCGTTGGGCGTGGCGGAGAGAATCGCGAACTCGCCCTCGCCGCCGATCAGCTTCGACAGCAACTGAATCTGTCCGCGCCCGATCGCTTCCGAATCGGCCTGGTTCACGAAGATCTGCCGTCCGTCCGGCGCGGTGTCGGAGTCGAACGTGACGACCTTGATGCCCTGCGACATCGCCTTCTTGAGATACGGCACGACCGCGTTGGCGTCGTTCGCCGCGATCACGATGGCGTTCTGACGCTGCGTGATGAGCGTGTTGATATAGCTCACCTGCGACGACGCGCCCGCATCCGACGGCCCGACCACTTTGCCGTCGCCCTTCATTTCCTTGATTGCCGCCATGCCGCCGTCGTCGGCGATCACTTCGTACGGGTTGTTGATCTGCTTCGGCAGAAACGCGATTTTGAGGCCGCTCTTGATGTCGGCGGCGCTTGCTGTCAGCGCGACCGTCGCGGCGAGAAAGGCCGCAGCCAGCGCCGGGCCGCGCGGGAATCGGATAGGGTTTTTCATGTCGTAAAGTCTCCTGTCATTTGCGCGCGGGCTTCGTCGTGCGAACCCTTGCGCTGGTTATCAACGAGCACGGCAAATCATCGAGCTTGAGGCTGCGCCATCAGGCGCTTTTCGCGCGCCGCCCGCCCGCGCGCGACGAGATTCGGAATCAGCACCGACGAGAGCAGCAGCGCGCCCGTCACGATGGTGAGCGTTTCGCTCGATACGTCCGCAAGCGTCAGCGCATTGCGCAACACGCCGATGATCACGAGCGACAGCAGCACGCCGATCATCGAGCCGCGTCCGCCGAAAATGCTCACGCCGCCGAACAGCACCGCCGCGATCACGGACAACTCGAAGCCTTCGCCGTTGTCGCCGCGCGCGCTCGTGAAGCGCAGCGTGTAGACGATGCCCGCGAGCGCCGCCATCGCGCCCGACATCATGAAGAGCTTCAACTTGGTCTTCGCCACGTCGATGCCGGAGAATTGCGCGGCTGTCGGATTCGCGCCGATCGCAAAGAGGCTGCGGCCGAACGGCGTCGCCTGCAACAGCACCGTGAAGACGATCGCGCCCGCGATCACGAGCGCGAACGGCATCGGCAGAAACGTATTGGCGATGGTGTCGATGCCGAACGCCGTGTACGACGCCGGAAAATCCGCGATAGCCTGATCGCCGAGCAGCACATACGCGAGCCCGCGAAACAGCGCGAGCGTGCCGATGGTCACCGCAAGCGACGGCAAGTTGAAGCGCACGATCACAAGCCCGTTGAGCAGGCCCGCAAGCGTGCCGAACACGAGCACCAGCGCGATCACGAGCGGCATCGGCAAGCCCATGTGCCAGAGCACGCCCATCAGCGCACTCGATGCGCCCAGCACCGACGCCACCGAAAGATCGATTTCCGCTGCAATGATGATGAGCGTCATCGGCAACGCGATCAGCGCGATTTCGGTGAAATCGGCGAGCATGTTCGAGATATTCGACGTCGAGAGAAACAGCGGCGACAGCACGCGGCCGCCCGCGAGCGAGACGACGAGCACGATGGCGAGCATCGCTTCCCATTGCAGATGGCGGCGCTTGCTCGTGGACAGAGCGGAATCGGGTTTAGCCATGATCGCGTTTCCTCATCATGCGGCGCGCGACCGAGCGCGCGAGCAACGTATCGAGCGTGATCGCCGCGACGATCAGCGCGCCTTGAATCGCCTGCTGCCAGAACGGCGACACGCGCAGCACCACCAGCGCAATGTTGATGACGCCGAGCACGAGCGCGCCGAGCGTTGCGCCCGCAATCGTGCCGACGCCGCCCGTGATCGCGACGCTGCCGACCACCGCCGCCGCGACCACTTGCAGTTCGATGCCCTTCGCCGTGCTCGCATCGACGGTGCCGAAGCGCGCGAGCCACAGCACGCCCGCGAGACCCGCGATCGCGCCGGACAGCGCGAAGCCGATCATCACGCGGCGATCCACGCGAATGCCCGCGAGCCGCGCCGCCTCCGGATTCGAGCCGATCGCGTAATGCTCGCGTCCGCCGCGATACTGCTTCAGATACACCGACAGCGCGATCAGCACAACCAGCGCAATCAGCACGAGATTCGGCACACCGAGGAGCGAACCCGTCGCGATGAATGCGAACGCGTCGGGCAGGCTCGTTGCGTTGATCTGGCCGCCGTGGACCCACGCGTAATCCGCGCCGCGCACGATATAGAGCGTCGATAACGTGGCGACGAGCGATGGCACGCGCCCGAACGTGACGAGTGCGCCGTTCACCGCGCCGATCGCGAGTCCGATGCCTAAGCCCGCGAGCATCGCGACGATCACCGGCATGTGCGGGAACATCACGAAGAGGCTGCCGACCGCATACGCGCTCACGCCGACCACCGACGCCACGGAGAGATCGATATGCCGCATCAGCATCACGATAGTCATGCCCGCCGTCAGCAAGCCGATGATCGAGACGTTGAGCAGCACGTCGCGCAGGTTCTGGAGATTGAGGAAGTCGGGCTTGACCGCGGCCGTCGCGCCAACGAGCACGATGAGCACGATGAAAAGCGTGAGCTCGCGACTCTTCGCAATCGTTACCGCGAGGCTCTCGCGTTTCGTTTCGGCGGCAGGCAGAGCGGGCATGGCGGGAGAATGTCGTGTCATCATGCTGCGCGTCCCAGTGCTTGTGGTGACGCGCCCAATGCGGCGCTCATCACCCGTTCCTCGTTCGCATCGGCGCGGGCGATATCCGCGCTGATACGGCCTTCGTGCATCACGAGCACGCGGTCCGCCATGCCGAGCACTTCGGGCAGTTCGCTCGATATCATCAGCACGGCCATGCCTTCCTTCACGAGTTCCGCGAGCGTGCGATACACCTCGGCTTTCGCGCCCACGTCGATGCCGCGCGTGGGCTCGTCGATGATCAGCACCTTCGGATTCGTCGCGAGCCATTTGCCGAGCACGACCTTCTGCTGATTGCCGCCCGAGAGCGTGCCGACGGGCGCATCGAGATCGCCGGCCTTGAGCCGCAGGCGGCGGCCCCAATCGGCGGCGAGCGTGGCTTCGCTGCGCGACGAGATGAGTCCGTGCCGCACCAGACGCCCGAGCACCGTCAGCGACGCATTACGCGCAATACTCAGCTCCAGCGCCAGTCCCTGCGCGCGGCGATCTTCCGGCACGAGCGCAAGACCCGCGCGCACGGCGGCCGCCGGATGACCCAATGCGAGCTTCTTGCCCGCGATCTTTACTTCGCCGCCATCGACCGGATCGATGCCGAAAATCGCCCGCGCGACTTCGCTGCGTCCCGCGCCGACCAGACCCGCCAGCGCGACGATCTCGCCCGCGCGCACATCGAACGAGATGTTCTTGAACACGCCTTCGCGCGTGAGATTGCGCACCGAAAGACGCACGTCGCCGGGCGTCACTTCGGCTTTCGGATAGAACGTGTCGAGATCGCGGCCGACCATGCGGCTCACGATGGCATCGATGGTCATGTCGGCGGTCAGCGCGTCGTAGACTTTCATGCCGTCGCGCATGATCGTCGTGCGCTGCGTCAGCGCGAACACTTCGTCGAGACGGTGCGTGATGAAGAGAATCGCCACATCGCGTTCGCGCAACGCGCGCACGATCGCGAAGAGGCGCTCCACTTCCGGCAGCGACAACGCGGCGGTCGGCTCGTCCATGATGAGCACGTTCGCATCGAGCGACAGCGCCTTGGCAATCTCCACTACCTGTTGATCCGCAATCGACAAGCCGCGCACGAGCCGTTGCGCGCGCAGATTCACGCCGAGCGACGCGAGCAAGGCATCGACTTCGCGATGCATCTCATCGTAGCGAATGCGCCCGAAGCGGTCGCGCGGCTGCCGTCCCATGTAGATGTTCTCGGCAATCGAGAGATCCGCGAACAGCGTCGGCTCCTGATAGATGACGGCGATACCCGCATCGCGCGCTTCGGCGGGATTGGCGAAGCGGCGCGCGACGCCTTCCACGAGCAGTTCGCCCGAATCGGGCTGATAGACGCCCGCGAGCAGTTTCACGAGCGTCGATTTGCCCGCGCCGTTCTCGCCGAGCAGCGCATGCACTTCGCCCGGAAAGAGTTGCAGGCTGCCGTCGCCGAGCGCGCGCACGCGGCCGAACGACTTGCTGGCGTGCCTGAGTTCGAGTCTTGGCGTCATGTTCATTCCTTTAGATGCGATAGATGCGCTCGGCGTTGCGCACGAACAGCGCGTCCTTCTCGCCGTCGCTGGCATCGCTCACGATGTGCGCATACGCGTTCCACAGCGCCGTGTATGTGCCGAAAAGCCGGTCCACCGGAAAGTTCGACGCGAACATCGCGCGCTCGCAGCCGAACGTATCGATGGTTTCATGCACGTAAGGACGCAGGCTCTCGATGGTCCACGCGTGATCGAACATCGCGAAGCCGCTCAGCTTCACCGCGACGTTCGGGCACGCGGCCAGCATACGCATGCCGTCGCGCCACGCGCGATAACCTTGCGTCGCATTGCGATCGACGAACATGCCCGCGTGATTCACGATGAACTGCGTATCCGCATGTTCGCGCGCGAGCTGCGCCGCCTCTTCCATCTGCGACGGATAAAGCTGCAAGTCGAACGACATGCCAAAGCGCTTGAGCAACCCGAAGTGCTTGCGCCATTGCGGCTCGCGCATGTAGTGACGGCCGACATAGTCGTACAGCTTGTTTTCGTGCACGTTGAGAATCTGGCGGATGCCGCGCGTGTTCGCGAACGCCGCGTGCGCTTCGAGCACGGCGGGCGCGTTATCCGCCGACAAATCCGCACCCGCGACGATGCCGTTCGGCATGCCGCGCACGGCGCCATCGGCGATGCCTTGCAGCCAGCGCGTTTCCTCGACCGGATCGGCGGGATCGTGATTCGCGTCGACATGCACGATCTTCAGCACTTCGATGTCTTGCGCATCGCGCAGCAGATCGGCGAGCAGATAGTCGTGCTTCAGCTTGCGCGCATCGCCGACGAACGATGTCTGCGGGTTCGCGAGCCAGGGGTAATGATGCGTGGACAGATCCCACAAGTGGATATGCGGATCGACGACCTGCATGGTTGCGCTCCTCGCGAAAGCGGCGACGTTTCAGGGAAGATGAAAGACCGGCACGAGCGGCACCGCGACGGGCGCGTTGTCTCCGCGCGCCGCATGGGTCTCCATCAGCTCGGCCATGTAGTCCCACCATTGGCGCATGACGGGCAGCGCCGGCAGCGCGTCGGTGGTATGCGTTTCCGTGCGCTGGTAACTGGCGAACAAATAGCCGGTCGACTCGTCGAGAAAGATCCGGTAGTCGCGGATGCCCGCGGCGCGCAACGCATCGGCCAGTTCGGGCCAGATTTCGCGATGACGTCGCTCGTATTCCTCGCGCATGCCCGGCTTCAGGGTCATGCGAAATGCCACTGTCTCCATGGCGGACCGCCTCGTTTTGATTAGTGAATCCCTGTCTACGGGACTCGTTATGCTGCGACTATAATTCGCCGACCGATAACACGACAATCCGAAAGCAGGATTGGCCGATCGCAAAAACGTATCGCTGCGCCGTATCATCGCGCGGTTCAACGCGGGCTGTCGAATGAAGCAGAACACGTCCCACAGTGTGTCGCCGAGCGTTTCGCCGAATACGCTGATCAATCGCCTGAAGTTCAAGCATCTCGCGCTGCTGGTCGCGCTCGACGATGCGCGCAACCTGCATCAAGCCGCCGAAGCGATCAACGTCGCGCAGCCGAGCGCGAGCCGCATGCTGGCGGATATCGAAGAGGCGTTCGGCTTTCTGCTGTTCGAACGCAACGCACGCGGCATGCAGCCGACGCCGCTCGGCACGGCGGCGCTCGCGTACGCGCGCCGCTCGCTGGCGGATCTCACACGCTTCGCCGACGACCTCGACGCCAAACGCCGAGGCGGCCACGGCCAACTGACGGTCGGCGCGATCATGGGCGCCGCGCCCGATGTGCTGGCGATGGCCGTCACCGAGCTCAAGTCCGAGCGGCCCTTGCTGAACGTGCGCATTCTCGGCGAGACGAGCGATCAGGTCGTGCAGTTGCTGCATCGCCGCGAAGTCGATCTCGCGCTCGGACGGCTCACCACGCCGCTGCAGCACAACGATTTCGATTTCGAACCGCTCGCGCGCGAAGCGATGCGCCTCGTGGTGCGCGCGGGGCATCCGCTCGCTGAGAAGACCGCGCTCGCGCTGGATATGCTCGTCGGCTGGCCGTGGATTCTGCAGCCGATCACGAGTCCCGCGCGCGGTCTCTTCGAGGACGAACTCGCGCGCGCAGGGTTGACGACGCCCAGCGATATCGTCGAATGCGCGTCGATCTTCGCGACGCTGCAACTGCTGCAAAACAGCGACGCCGTCGCGATGCTGCCGGAATCCGTCGTGCGCGATTATCTGCGCGCGCAATTGCTGATCGAACTGCCGATCGAGATCGGCAAGAGCCTGTCGGGCTTCGGCTTGCTGCGCCGCAAGTTCGAAACGCTGAGCGAGCCCGCCGAATACTTCATCGCGCTGTTGCGCAAGTATTCGGCGCTCTCGCATTGAGCGCGCGTTACTGAAGATTGACGAAGAGACCGCCATCCACCAGCAGCGATGCGCCCGTCACATAGCGCGCACGTTCGGAAGCGAGGAACACGACGCATTGCGCGACGTCGTCGGGTGCGCCGAGACGGCCGAGCGGGATGCGCTTTTCCATATACGCGCGCTTGTCGGGGTTGGCGAGATCGTCGGCGTTGAGATCGGTCGCGATGGTGCCGGGCATCACCGAATTGCAGCGGATGCCGTACGGTCCGAGCGCGATCGCGCAGGACTGCATCAGCGAATGGACGCCCGCCTTCGTCGGCGTGTAGTGCGTCTGCATGCCGCCGCCGACGAGCGCGCTGATCGAACTCGTCGCCACGATTGCGCCGCCCGTGCCCTGCGCCTTCATCTGATTGGCGACGGCCTGCGTCACGTAGAACGCGCCGTTCAGATTGACGGCGACCGTGGTCTCATAGACCGAAGGCGGCATGTCGAGAAACGCGTGAAACGGGCAAATGCCCGCGTTGCTCGACAGCACGTCCACGCGGCCGAACGCCTGCACCGTGCGTCGCACCAGTTCGATGCCGGTCTCGTGCAGCGCCACATTGCCTTCGACAGCAATTGCGCGCCGCCCGAGCGCCTCGATCTCGGCGACGATCGATTCGACCGCCGATTCCTTGCCGTACGATTTGTCGTTGTCGCCCCAGTAGTTGATGGCGACGTCCGCGCCTTCGCGTGCGCTCGCAAGCGCGATCGCCCGGCCGATACCGCGCGAGCCGCCCGTGACCACGACGACCTTGTTTTCCAGCAGCATGCGTGTGTCCTCCGTGCCGATAGGTATCAGTGCGTGTAAGGCCGCGTGAGCGTGCACTCGGGGTTCAGCCGCACGCCGAAGCCCGGCGTTTCCGGCACCTTCATGCGGCCGTTCACGGGCACGGGTTCGTCGAGCAAGAGCGGCGTGAACATCGGCACGACCTGATCGGCTTTGGGCGCCATCATCAGGAACTCGGCGAACGGCGAGTTGTGACGCGTCACGACGAAGTGATAGCTATACACCGACGACCCGTGCGGCACGACGAGCACATTGTGCGCGTCCGCGAGCGCCGAAATCTTGATGAGCTCCGTGATGCCGCCGCACCAGCCGACGTCCGGCTGCACGAGATCCGCGCAGCCCATCTCGAACAGCATGCGAAAGCCCCAGCGTGTCGCTTCGTGCTCGCCGGTCGTCACCATCATGCCGCCGGGCACCGAGCGGCGCAGTTCGGCATAGCCCCAATAGTCGTCCGGCGGCAATGCTTCCTCGATCCACTTGAGGCCGTAATCGCGCGCCGCGTTCGCGAGGCGCTTCGCGTAGTTGAGGTCGAGACTCATCCAGCAGTCGAACATCAGCCAGAAATCGTCGCCGACTTTCGAGCGCATATCCGCGAGCTTGGCGATATTCTTCGCGAGCCCTTCCTCGCCTTCGGCCGGGCCATGCTGCAAGGGCATCTTGCCGCCGATAAAGCCCATCTCCTTGGCGAGATCCGGCCGCGCGCCGGTCGCGTAGAACTGGAGTTCGTCGCGCACGGGGCCGCCGAGCAACTGGAACACCGGCTCCTTGCGCACCTTCGCGAGCAGGTCCCACAGCGCGAGATCGACGCCCGAGATCGCGTTCAGCACGATGCCCTTGCGCCCGTAGTAAAGCGTCGCGTTGAACATCTGATCCCACATCTTTTCGATGTCGGTCACGCGCTGTCCCTCGACGAAGCGCGCCAGATGCTTCTCGACGATGAACGCGCCGATCTCGCCGCCCGTCGTCACGGCAAAGCCGACGGTGCCGTCGCTCGCCTCGATCTCGACGACGAGCGAGCCGAGCACGTTCAGCCCGAACGACTGGCGGCTCTGGCGGTATTCGGGATAGCGGGACATCGGCGTCGAGATATGGTCGTCGATCCAGTGATCGGCGCCCTGGTCGTGATAATCGGCGCCGCCGCCGCGAACGGTAAAGGCACGCACCTGGCGAATCGTGGGCATGGACATCTTGGGCTCCAAATGGTTGGCTTTGTTGTTCAGGACGCCTTCGCAGGCTTGGCCGCGGCGTCTGCAATGGGTCGAGCGTCGCCGCCTTCGGGCACGCGCACGAGCGCGACAATGACCAGCGCCGCAAGCACGGCAGCGCCCGCGAGCACCATGAGTCCGGCGCTCGTCGAATGGAAGGCGGCTTCGGCGGCGGTGCGGGCCATCGGCGCAAAAAAGCCGCCGAGTCCGCCGAGCGAGTTGATCAGCGCGATGCCGGCCGCGGCGGCCGCGCCCGTCAGATAGCGTGTCGGAAAGGTCCAGAAAAGCGGTTGCGCGGCGATGAAACCGCTCGCGGCACAGCACAGCGCGATCAGCGAAACGACCGGCGCGTTCGCGAGGCCCGACACCGCGATCGCGACACCCGACATCACGAGGAGCGCGACGGCGCAAACGCGGTGCTTGCCGGTGCGATCGGCGTAACGCGGAACGATCCACGTCACGATGACGGCCGCGATCCACGGCAACGCCGTCACGAGCCCGACGCGCAAGCCCACTTTCGTGCCGAGCAGCGCCGACACCTGTTGCGGCAGATAAAAAACGACGCCGTACACCGCCGCCTGAATCAGGAAGTAGACGCAGCACAGCACCAGCACGCGCGGATCGACCAGCGCCGCCAGCACGCTGCGCGGACCGTGCGAAGTCGCGGCGCGCGCGTCGTCGGTGAGGCGCGCGACGAGCAGCGCGCGTTGTTCGTGCGTGAGCCAGCGGGCTTTCGCGGGATCGTCGTCGAGATACCAGAACGCCCACACGCCGACGATCGACGCCATCAGCCCTTCGATCAGAAACAACCACTGCCAGCCCTTGAAGCCGAGCGCGCCGTGCAGATCGAGCAACAAGCCGGACAGCGGCGCGCCGAAGATGAACGCGAGCGGTGCGCCGAAATAGAACACGCCGAGCGCGCGCGCCCGCGACGATTGCGGAAACCAGCGCGTCAGGTAATAGACGATGCCCGGGAAGAACCCCGCCTCCGCCACGCCGAGCAGAAAGCGCAGCACGTAGAACGTGGTTGCGGAATGTGCGAAGGCCATCGCCGCCGAGACGAGACCCCACGTCACCATGATGCGGCACATCCACAACTTCGCGCCGACGCGATGCAACAGCAGGTTGCTCGGCACTTCGAACAGCGCATAGCCGATAAAAAACACGCCCGCGCCGAACGCGAACGCGGCGTTCGTGAGGCCGGTGTCCTGCTGCAGCGCCTTCTGCGCGAAACCGATGTTCGCGCGATCGAGAAACGCGAGCACGTACATGAGCAGCAGAAACGGCAACAGGCGGCGCATCACGCGGGACGTGACGGCGCCTTCCGCGCTTGCGGATCGATTCATGTGTGTCTCCTGAGGGCTCGGTGAGAAGCCGCCGCGCTCAATAAGTCGCGCGCCCGCCCGAGAGGTCGAACACCGCGCCCGTGCTGAATGCGCAGTCTTCGGACGCGAGCCACAGAATCAGCGACGCGGCCTCCTGCGGCTGCAGGAAGCGGTTCATCGGGATCTTGGAGAGCATGTAGTCGATGTGCTGCTGCGACATCGAATCGAAGATTTCGGTCTTGGCGGCAGCGGGAGTGACGGCGTTCACGAGAATGTTCTTGCCCGCGAGTTCCTTGCCGAGCGATTTTGTCAGCCCGATCAGACCGGCTTTCGACGCGCTGTAGTGCGACGCGTTCGGATTGCCTTCCTTGCCCGCAATCGACGCAATGTTGACGATGCGCCCATAGCCCGCCTTCAGCATGTGCGGCACGACCGCGCGGCACGTCAGATACGGCCCGATGAGATTGACGTCGATCACGCGGCGCCACACGTCCGGCGCGAGTTCCCACGTGGCGCCGTTACCGCCGGTGATGCCCGCGTTGTTGACGAGCACGTCGATCCGCCCGTGCGCGGCGAAAGTTTTCCTGGCAGCGGCCTCGACGGAGGCTTCGTCGGTCAGCTCGACCACGGCGTCGGTGATTTTGCGCTCGGCGTGCTTCGCCGAGAGTTCGGCGGTGGTGCGCTGCAGGCGCTCGCCGTCGACATCCCACAGCGAAACATCGGCGCCCGATTCCAGCGCGCGTTCAGCCACCGCAAGGCCGATGCCGCGCGCGCCGCCCGTGATGATCACTGTGCGATCCGCCAGGTCGATACGGTTCATGAAGCGTCTCCTTTCGTTGTTCGTTTGATGCGGCGTCCGTGCCGTGACAGGCACTATAGTCCCGCGCCAATAGCGCAACAATTCGAAAGGGCGATCGTTCGATAGCAAAAGCGGATCGATGGCAGCGGCGCGTTTGCAAACGACAATGCAGCGTCACCCGTTAGGATTTTTTAAATTGGGGTGACCCTAAGTCCGCTGAAAATTGAATTTCTCGATTCTCGATCTTGAATAAACGTTCGGGCTCAGAACTTCTCGGGCATGTGCCGCACCGATGACCCGGCCCGTTGCGCATTGACAGCGCGGAAGCCGGTCAGACCTTCACTCTGACCGGTGAATGAATCCCTGAATTTCTTATCGGCGAAGAGCGCGAACGTAAAAAGGGCGACGATTCCAAGAGGCGAAAGCAAAAGAACAGCAAGCAACACGGCAGATCTCCAAAAGAACTTGGATCTCAGTCTATTACGTATTCGTCCGCCTATTGCCGTGAAAAACGTCAATACTCCATTCAATTGCCTCGAACCTGTTTTCGGACTGCGACGATTCCCCGGAAGATTGCAGCGCATTGTTCCGCGCTGGGCACGGGAGTTGCTTTTGCTGGCATCGATTAGATGAATCTTAAAACCGCGCCGACCTGCGCATACAACAACCCAGCCCCAACCAAGCATGTTCACTCCGAAAGCCTGCACTGCCACCTGCGTACTCGACGGGATGCCCGTCACCCTCACCTATTTCCCCGACACAACCCTCCTGCGCATCACCGACGCCAACGGGCGCTGCATGCGTGAGACGCGCTGGCCCGCGCCGTGGCGCACGCTGCTCGCCACGCTGCGCGAGTTCAGCGGAAACGGCGTCGAGCATCAGCTCTCGACCCTGCTGGACGAAATCCCCGTCGCGCCATCGACGCAAAGAGAACGCGCGCCTGCTTTGGCGTGACGCACGCTCACTCGCAGCCGCTCAAGGCCGGTGTCGCCGACGGCCGCAGCGCCAGCCAGTAAATCAGGAAACGTCCCGCGAAGATTCCTGCCACCGTGCCGGACACCAGTCCGTTCAGCACGATGTACATCGAATCCGGGCCGATATTCGTCGCCGTCGCGAGTTCGAAGCCGATCCAGAACTTCATCGCGAAGGTCACGAGAATCAACACGAGCGGAATGGCGGAACCCGGCAGCGTGACCGTGCGTCGCGCCCGATCCACCGTCATGCCGCTTTTCTTCGCGAGCGCAGCCCCGATGCACGCGCCCAGCGCGGCACCGACGATCCACATCATTGCCGTGTCCCAGCCAGCCGCCCGTTCCGTCAGCAAATGCAGCACGCCCCAACCGGCAAACACGGCCGGCATGAGGCCGCGTTTTGCGAGCGGCGTGGTACCGCCCTTGAGCGCCTGCATGCCGCGCGCAACCAGCACAACGAGCAGAACCCAAACCCAGGTTGGCGTACCCAGCAAAATATCCTGAAAAGACATGATGTTTCTCCTGACCGCAACGACGCGATTGATCCGGTTTTCGACGACGGCGAGCGCGATCGCCGGGATCGAAGATCTTTCGCGCCGCCAATCTTTACAGTGGACACATTTTGCTTTTGACGACTGCTCGTGGTCAAGATATATTTCCACTGTAAAGATTGATCGACCGCGGCGTCTCCATTCCTCTGCCGAACGCGCGCGGGTTGAAAAAACGGTCGAAAAACGCCCGCGCATCGTGCGGCTTCGCTCATCCCGTTTTGAATGGGCGGACCTGCGCCATTTACAATGTGGCATCGACTGCTCGTGGTCCGTGCGGCCCGCATCGAACCCTGCTTCCCGCAGTCTTGAGCAGTCCCACTCACACGCATCCGACTGGCAGTATGGTCACTGAAACATCTTCTTCAGAATCGCTCGCCGTCGCGGAACGCGTGCGCGAGCTTATGAACCGCCACGGCATCGGGAAACGGCAGCAGACCGCCGAGTTGTGCCGCATCCTCGATCTGAGCTTCTCGCAAGGCCACCGCAAGTTGCGCGGCAATAGTCCGTGGACGCTCGCGCAGATCCGCCGGGTCGCGGATGCGTTCGACGAGCCCGCGCTCAAGCTCTTCGATTCCATCAACACTCGCCCCGACGAAACCGAAGGCACCGCGCACGACGCCGTGCTCAAACTCGGTTCGCTGGAGATTCCCTGCATGGCGTGGGTGGGCAATTCGCTCGATGCGGGCAGCCGTCCGGATTTCATCGCGCAGAAGCTGAACAACCGCTGGATCGTGAGCAGGCATGAAGGCGTGCTTTTGTACGAAGCGTGCGACGTCCACAAGATCGAGATTCAGCCGCGCCGCGCGGACACCGACAAGCCGGTAATCGCCGTGGTCGACGACGATCACGCCTCCGCCGACAATCTCCACGACTATCTCGAATGCACCGGCTTCACGGCGATGGCCTTCTACGGTCTCGACGCGTTCGCCGAGGCGCTTCAGGCACAGGTGTTCGATGCCGTCGTGATCGACTGGCTCTTCGGCGTGAATACGTCGGCGGGCGCGATCCGCGCGGTGCGCGAGTCGGACAATCCGGACGCGCCCATCTTCGTGCTGACGGGCGAACTGACCACCGGCAAAGCGAGCGAATCCGAGATCAGCCAGGTCATTCGCGACTACAACGTAACCTGTTTCGAGAAGCCGGCGCGGCTCGGCATTCTCGTCGCGGATCTGTCCAAGCGGCTCATGCGCAGCTAGCCGCGAAGTTAGCCGAAAACGTCAGGTAACACGCCGGCGCACCGTCACCGCGCGGTGCACGGCGCCTTTCAGGACTTCGTAGCGCACCGGCTTCAGCAAATAGTCGAAGAACAGAACCGCCGCGCTCGGATCGACCAGTTCGGGCGCATACGCGCTCACCGCGATGATCGGCACACTCGCTCCCGGCGCGCTGCGGGCGCGATACTCGTTCGCGAACGAGTATCCGTCCTTGCCGGGCATGTGCAGGTCGGCGAGGATCACGTCGGCGTCGTTGGCGCGCAGCCAGGCGAGCCCGCTGTCCACGTCCGGCATCGCGACGACGGAATAGCCCAGATGCGTGAGCATCTCCATCAACGATTCGCGGATTGTCTCGTGGTCGTCGATCACCAGCACGCGCGATCTGGCGAGCGCGGGCGCATCGGCGTCCTGCTCGCCGCGTTCCGGAAGATGCTCCGCCGCGACCACGGGCACGCTCACGCGAAACGCCGCGCCCTGCCCCACTTCGCTCGACACTTCGATCGACCCGCCCAGCAGATCGACGAGACCGCGCACGACCGCGAGCCCCATGCCCGCGCCGTCGAAGCGCCGCGTGCTCGACGAATCGAGCTGCGTAAATTCCTGAAAGATCAACGGCAACTGTTCGCGGGAAATGCCCGGACCGGTGTCGACCACGGAGATGTCGAGGCGCTTTTCCGCGCGCGCAAAATGCACGTCGATCGAACCGGACTCGGTGTATTTGATCGCGTTGGTCACGAGATTCGTGACGATCTGCCGCACGCGATGTGGATCGGATTCGATCGGGCCGCGCTCGCCCGCATAGTCGCCGCGCAATTCCAGCGCCTTCGCGCTTGCGGCGGGCGTGTTCGCGTCGACGATCGAATCGAGCAGTTCGACCGGATCGAAGACGGTCATGCGCAACTCGAGCTTGCCCGCGCCGAGCCGCGCGTAGTCGGTCAGATCGCGCATTTGGGCTTCGAGATGACGCGCGCCCGCCTCCAGCCGATGAATGATCTTGCGGTCCGCCTCGCCGCGCAGATTCAGGCCGAGCAGTTCGACCGACGAGACGATCGCGTGCAACGGAGTACGCAGTTCGTGGCTGATCATGCCGAGGAAGGTGTCCTTCGCAAAGCCAGCCTCGCGCGCTGCGCGCGTTGCCTGATGCTCGGCCGTGAGCGCCGCGCGCTGCTGCTCGATCAGGCGCGTGCGCCGGTAGCCGTTGAAGAGCAGCAGCAGGGTTGCCGCCGCCGACAGCAGCCCGAGCAGAATGCCGCCCAGAATCAGATAGCGGCGCTTGGTCTCGAAATCGCGCACGATCGCTTCGCGTTCGTCGATGTCCATCAGCCGCCGGCCGCTCGCCAGTTCCGCGACGACCGGCGCGTTCTGGCGCAGCACGCCCACCACGCGCAAGGTGCGCTGGCGCTCGGTCTGAAACGCTTCGACATCGACCTGGATCGAATCGAGCGCGGTCTGCAACTGCCGCAGGATTTCCCGCTGACGGTTGAAGAGCGCCTCGCGCCCGCCCGCGAGATCCGGCAACTCCGACACCTGCGACAGCCGCGCGCGCAACAGCCGATAGCTCGCGCGCACGGCGTCGGCGTCTTCGTCCACGCCGTTGCGGTACAGCAGCACATGGTTCTCGAAGCGCACATAGGCGATCTGAAACTGTGCGGCGTCCCAGTAGACGTCGTAAGGCACGACGAGCCGGTGCGTCTCGCGCGCGAGCAAGCCCGAATACAGCATGTAGCCGACCGCGCCGATCGGCGGCGCGACGGCGAGCGCGATCAGCGCCGCATACCAGAGGCGGCGGAACCAGGGACGCGCGGCGTGGGTGCGCTGAGACGGTTCAGTGCTCGAGACGGCCATCTTTCACTGAAGCGCTTCGATGGCCTGCGCCGCCCGCCCGGACGCGACGACGATCAGCTTCATGGTCGCCCGCGTCGCGCCGACGAAGATCTTGCGCGCGGCCTGCTCGTCGAGCGTGTCGAAATCGACTTCCGTGAGAATCACGCACGGCGCGGATTGCCCCTTGAAGCGGTAGATCGATTCGAGCAGCACGTCGCCCTCGCGATACTCCGGGTTGCCGAAGAGATCGTACGAACCGGTGAAGGCGCGCAGCCGATGCGGCCCGAGTTGCTCGACGGCCGTGAGCGCCGATCCCTCGCGGCCGCGAAACGACAGCACGGCGATGTCCTGCTTGCGAAAGCCGAGCGACAGCGCCTGCGTGATGGCGCGCTTCGTCGCCTCGACGATTTCCTCGGGATGACCGTCCTCGTAGGTCGAGATGCTCACATCGGAACCGTCGAACGGGCTGCCTGCATCGATCGGCACACCCGGACCGACGATCCTGCGGATAAAGCCGAGCAGGTCGCGCGGACTGCGGTAATTCGTGGTTTCGCGCAGGATGGTCCAGCCGGGCAGCGGCACCGGCTCGCGCAGATAGAGGTTCTGCATGGGATCTTCGAGCCACCACCACGCGCCGTCAGGGTTGAGGAGGCGTTCGAGGGCCCCGACCCATGCGGCCTGAAAATCCTGGCCTTCATCGACGATCAATACATCGGTCTTCCAGTGCTCCGGCACGGGCACCGCCGCGAAGCGCTCTTCGAGCGTCGCGAACACGTCGGGCTGGCTGAAGTCGGGCGGGCTGCCCGCATCGCGCGCCACGGCCGCGCTCAGTTGATGGTAGTTCGCGATCTTCGCCTCCGGCGGCGCGATCGCGCGGATATGGTCGGCGAGCGGCCGGTTGAAGCACACGTAGAGCACGCTCTTGCCCTGCGCCAGCGCGTCGCGCATGACCCGCACGGCGAGTTGCGTCTTGCCCGCGCCGGCGGTCGCGATCACGCGCAGGCGAAACGGCTCGAATTCGAGACGGCGTGCCCACGTCGCGAGCCCGCCCGACAGCCGCGTGACGAGCGTGTTGGCCGCGCCGACTAGCGCGTTGGTGTCGGGCGTGAGCGAGAGTTCATCGGCGAGAAAGTGATGGATGCGCGCCGCCGATTCGAAGCGCGGCTCGTCCGGCGGCAGGATGTCGAGCACGACGCGCGCAAGCTGCGACTTGCGGCTTGCATCGACGATGCGCGCGGGCGCGACACCCGCGATCGCGGCATCTTTCACCGCATAGTCCGGGCAATACAGCAGTTCCTCGATTCGGTACGTGCCCGCGCCAAACGCCGCCGTGAACCGCCGATGCAGGTTTTCGAGCGTGCGTGCCAGTTGAATGGCCACGTTGCGCTCCTTCTGCAGATACACCTTCACGAGTCCCGCGCCGGTTTCGCGCAGGAAGCCGGCTTTCTGCTCGATCATCAGCACGCGCCCGGACGGCGCAACAACCACGAAGTCTGCCTCGCCGAACACGGAGAAGCCTTCGTTGACGCGCGTCCAGTGAACGCCGTGATAGACCGTGTAGTCGTCGGGCAGCTTTTCGAGCATCGCGAGCGTTTCGAGTTCGCGCGCCGCGGCGCCGGTTGCGGCGAGGTTTTTCCAGTCGTCGGGAACGATTCGAGCCATGCGTGGCCTTGGAGCTTGAGGGTTGCGTCGTGCAGGCCATTGTACGCAACGCGCCGCGTGGTCCGGCAGGTCGGCCGAATGGCTAACCGGCTAACCCGCTAACGGGCTAACTCGCGAAGTCGTAGCGGCCGCCGCGTTCCAGCGCGCGCCGGTAAGCCGGCCTCGCGTGGATCCGTTCGAGAAACTCACGGACGTGCGGCAGCGACTTCGCGCCCGCGCGCTGGCTGCCGGTTTCGAGCGGGAAGCTCATTTGCACGTCGGCGGCGCTGAACGTGTCGCCCACGAACCACGGCGACTTCGCGAGTTCGGCCTCGATATACCCGAAGTGCAGCTTCAGTTGCGGATCGATGAAACTGCTCTGCATCGTCTGCGCGATGCGCCGCGCAATCGGCTTCGCGAAGAACGGCATCTTCGCGCTCTCAAGACGCCGCGCGACGAGCTTGAGCAGCAGCGGCGGCATTGCCGAACCTTCGGCGTAGTGCATCCAGTAGTTGTAGCGCACGCGTTCGGGCGAGGTTCCCGGCGGCGGCGAGAAGCGCCCTTCGCCGTAACGATCGACGAGATATTCGATGATCGCGCCGGATTCGGCGAGCGTCAGATCGCCGTCGGTGACGACCGGCGACTTGCCGAGCGGATGCACCGCGCGCAGTTCGGGCGGCGCGAGCATCGTCTGCGGATCGCGCTGATAGCGCTTCAGCTCATATTCGACGCCGAGTTCTTCGAGCATCCAGAGCACGCGCTGCGAGCGGGAGTTGTTGAGGTGGTGGACTGTCAGCATACTTTTCTCTTAGTTATAACCGGCGACGCCGCCAGCGGTACGCCCCTTGCATCAACGGAACTCACGCACGCCCGGGCGTCGAAAGGATAGAACCCTTTCATGAAAGCCGCACGATGCTGACGGGCGGCTACCATTGAACAATGAGACGACGAGAAAAGGAGAACTCGATGACGTTGATCATTTATCTTGTGGGCTGGCTGATCCTGATCGGCGGCGTGTCGTGGGGACTGGTCGCGATGCACGTGTCGCAGCATACGATCATGATCGTCGCCGTCATCATGCTGGGCATCGCCGTGATTACGGGCGCAACGCGCGCACGCAATCGCGACCGTTCATAACGTCTTCATACACACGCGGCGCGCCGCCGGTGACTTCACGTCACATCAAGTCACCACGCGCGCGCCCACGGCATCCTGAATCAGCGTGACGAGTTCGTCGGGGTGAACCGGCTTGGTCATGAAGTGCTGAAAGCCCTCGCCGATACTTCGCAGGCGGTACTCTTCGCCGCCGTGTCCCGTCAACGCGATCGCCACGGAAGGCGGCAGGTTGCCGCGTATTTCGTGGTCGCGCAAACGTTGGATGAGATAGAAACCGTCCATTTCGGGTAGGTCGAGATCGCAGATGACGGCATCGGGAAGATGCTCGATCGCCGCTTGCGCGCCGTCTTCGGCGTCGGGTACGGCGATTACGTCGGCACCTTCTTCTTCCAGCAACATTTGCAACGATGCCCTGCTCTCGGGATCGTCTTCGATCAGCACGATCCGCATATGCCCCAGTCTTGCTACTTCGCTCATGATGTTCTTTTCACACTGCCAAAAACGGAATTCTCGCGACGGTCTCCACGGCTCGCCGCATCGAGCGCCACTGCGCGCTCTTGTTGACACGAAAACGCGGCGGGAATTCCGAACGCACCGCTATTTTTGCCGCGCGTACGCCGGTGCGGAACGCCTCGCGGTTTTGACGGCTCCGGCAGAAATTCTGCCCGGTCGTCGCGAGCCAGATTGAGCAAAAACCGGACCGATCTGCGCTCATCGGCCGAAAAGCCTTACCGGACAGGCCTGCGCGCCGCTTTCCGGTGCACGCCGACCACAGTCGCAAGCACGACCGTGTAATTCCGGCAGCAACCCTGTCCCGATTTCCCGTCAGACTTTTGCCTCCCGCGCGGAATCGGGGCGCGTTGTGGCCGGTTGCAGCAACGCGCGATATTCGCTCGGCGTAATGCCCACAGTCGCCTTGAACTGACGCGTGAACGCACTGTGATCGGTGTAGCCGCACAGCGCCGCGACATCGGTGACGCGCTCGTGCGTAACCAGCAGCGCGGTTGCGGCGTCGAGCCGCGTTTTCAGCAGCACCTGGCGCGGCGTCAGATGAAAGACCTTGTGGAAATAGCGTTCGAGCTGCGCAATCGACATGTTCGCCATCCGCGCAAGTTGCCGCATATTGAGCGGCTGCACGAAGTTTTCCTGGATGTGCTGGACCACGGCCGCCAGCCGGCTGTAAGCCGGATGTGTGCCCTCGGCCGCCTGCAGATCGCGCGATATCCCCGCCAGTCCGACGATATTCCCGTGGCTGTCGTGCAGCGGCTGCTTGCAGGTCATGCACCAGCCGGGCTCGCGTCCCGGATAAAGATGCAGTTCGAGCTGGTCGATCAGCTGATGTCCCTGCGCGATGATCGCCTGATCCTGCGCCGTATAGATGCGCCCGAACCGGCGCGGAAACACGTCCTCCGCGGTCTTGCCGAGCAGCGCCGACTTGTCGTCCTTGTGGCCGCAGCGGCGCGCGAGCGTGCGGTTGACCATCGCATAGCGCGCCTCGCGATCTTTCACGAAGAACACGATATCGGGCATCGCGTCGAACACCGGTGCGAGCAGCGCGAAATGCGCCAGCATGTCGGCGAGCGTCGATGCCGGCGGTGGCGCGATCTGTGGCGTGGCCGTCGAGCTCGTCATGCAGGTTCAATGTGAGTTGCAGGCGACCGATTATAGGAGCGCGCCGACGCCGACAAAATTGGCGCTGGCCCCACTAGACTACGCATCCGGCGGCCCGGCCGCAGCGCGCGCGGCGATCAGCGTGTCGATGCGCACCGGCGCAAACGGCGGGCGCACGCTCGCACGCGGCCAGCCGAACCAGACGGACGCCGCCTCGCCACACACGCGTCCCTGACACGGTCCCATGCCGCAGCGCGTGTGCAATTTCGCGTCGCGCCAGTCCGCGTGCCGGGCAACTTCGCCGAGCGTCACGTCTTCGCAGCGGCACAGCACGGTGTCGGCGGGCGGCATCGCGCGTGCGGCGGCGCCGAGTTCGAACGCCCGCGCGACGCGCCCGGCAAACGCGCGCCAGCGATCGCGCTCGCGCTCGCGTATCAATCTTGCATCGGCAGGAAGGGCGAGCGCCGCATGCGCCGCGAGCGCGCCCTCCACGCTCGCCAACTCCATTCCGCCGATGCCCGTGCATTCGCCCGCCGCGAAAATATCGTCGAGCGAAGTGCGTTGCGTGGCGTCGACGCGAATCGCTCCGTCAGCGCCGTCAGCGGCATCGATCGCGCATCCGAGTGCCAGCGCCAGCAGCGCATTCGGCACGAGCCCGTAACCGCACGCAATGCGGTCTGCCGCGATCGTCGTATCGAGCCCGCGCGTGCGGATCGTGACCGCTTCGACGCGCGTCGCGCCGTGCGCCTTCACGACAACGCTTTCCGTGCGATAACACGCGACCCCGAGCGCCACGGCCTGCGCGAGCTTGCCCGGCGTCCACGCGAGCGACGCGACGAACTTCGCGACGCGCCCGAGCGGCGCCTGTTCGATCACCGCGCGCACATCGGCGCCGTGACGGCGCGCCGTATCCGCGACGGCGAGCAGCAGCGGCCCGCTCCCCGCCACGACAATGCGCTCGCCGCGCACCGGCAAACCGCCCTTGACGAGCGCCTGCAAGCCGCCCGCGCCGGTCACGCCGGGCAAGGTCCAGCCTTCGAACGGCAAGAGGCGCTCGCGTGCACCCGTCGCGAGAATCAGCTTCGAATACCGCAGCGTGAGCGGCGCGCCTTCGCGCTCCAGCAACAGCGCTTTGTCGCCCGGCGCGGCGCCGACTTTCGTCGCGTTCATGACGACGAGGTTCGGCTGCGCGCGTGTCTCGTCGAGCCATCGGCGCAGTTGCGCTGCGGGCGCGAGCGTCGGCCCCTGACGCCAGATCTGTCCGCCGGGACGCGGATTGTCGTCGATGAGCACGACGCGCGCGCCCGACTGTGCCGCGATCCGCGCCGCGCTCAGGCCCGCCGGACCCGCGCCGACGATCGCGATATCGGCATGTTCGATCGTCATCGGCCGGTCTCGATTGTCTGGCCCTCGCGGCACAGCGTCTGACAGCCGAGCACGTGCGCGCGGCCATCGACCGTCACGCGGCATTCGTGACACACGCCCATGCCGCACAACGCGGCGCGCGGCGCGCCGGTGACCGAGCGGCGCGTCGCGCGCACGCCGGCCAGCGCGAGAGCTGCCGTGACCGTCGTGAACGCGGACACCGTGAGCCGTTCGCCGTCGATCGTCACGCTGACGAGATCAGCCATCGGCGGGCTCCGTGGCGAAGCGTTGCGGCGCGAAGGCGTTCGCGTCGGGCAGCGCAAACGGAAGGGACGCATCGCCGAGAAGTTGCGCCGCAATCAGCTTCGCGGTGCCGAGCGACGTCGTCACGCCGAGCCCTTCGTGACCCGCGGCCAGCCACAGACGATCGCCCGGAAAGCGCGCCGGGCCGATCAGCGGCAAGCCGTCGGGCGAGGCCGCGCGAAAGCCGGTCCACGCGCGGATCGCGTTCAGCGCGCCGATGCCGGGCAGATAGCGCGTCGCGCGCGCGAGCATGGCGGCGAGCACGTCGAATTCGACGGCCGGATCGCGCGTGCCGAACTGGCGCGACGAGCCGAGCAACACTTGTCCGGTCGGACGCGGCTGCGCGTTGAACGCGACCGACGTGCCACGCGCGTGATGCGCGCTCTTGATGTAGCCGAGTTCCAGCACCTGATGCGCGAGCGCGCCGGGATAGCGGTCGGTTATCAGCAAGTGCCCCTTCTTCGCTTCGAGCGGCACGCCCGCGATCAGCGTCGCCGCGTCAAGCCCATTGGCGACGACAACATGCGCCGCCGTGCGACGCTCGCCGCCTTTCAGCGTAACGCTTGCGTGCGCTTCGTTCGCATCGACCGCGTGAACCGCGCAGCCGGCCAACATGCGAATGCGGCTCGCGGCTGGCGAGCACGTCAGGAGCCATTGCGCCGCGGCGGGCGCGTAGACGATGGCGTCGTCGTCGATGACGAGGCCGCCTTGCATCGCGTGACTGAGCGACGGTTCCGCGTCGCGCAGCGCGGCCGCGTCGAGCATGCGCGCACGCACGCCCGCCGCCGCGAACGCGGCGTGCATGGCGCGGGCGGCGTCGAGTTCGGCTTCGTCTTCGGCGACCCAGAGCGTGCCGCAGCGAGAGAACGCATCGCGCGCGCGCAAATCCGGCGAAAGCGCGAGCCACAGTTCGCGCGACGCAAGCGCCAGCGCGAACTCGGCGGGCGTGTCGTTCATCACGACGATATGGCCCATGCCCGCCGCCGTCGCGCCGCCACCGATGCCGCGCGCGTCCAGCACGTCCACCGCGAGCCCGCGCTGCGCCAGTTCCGCCGCGCAGGCGGCCCCGACGATGCCCGCGCCGACCACGATCACATCCGCCGTCATGCCTTCGCCGCGTCCCCGATGCCGTGCACGAACGGATCGCGTTCGTCGAAAACGAGACGCCCTTCGCCCATGATGTGCGCGTAGCCGGTGATGGTCGGCACGAGCGTGTCGCCGTCGATGGCGTAGCTGCCCTCGAACACGCTGCCGATGATGCTTTCCTGACGCCACACCGCGCCCGGTTCGAGCACGCCGTCAGCCGCGAGGCACGCGAGTTTCGCGCTGGTTCCCGTGCCGCACGGCGAGCGGTCGTAGGCGCTGCCCGGGCACAGCACGAAGTTGCGGCTGTCGATGCCCGCGACCGGCGAATCCGCGAACAGCTCGATATGGTCGATGTACGCGCCACCGGCGCCCGTGATGCCCTGCGCGTGCAGCGCGTCGCGGATCGCCTCGGTGAACGCGGTCAGCGCGCCGAGATGCGCGGGCGTCAGTTCCCGCCCGTGATCGGCCACGAGAAAGAACCAGTTGCCGCCCCACGCGACATCGCCCGCGAGCGGACCGTGGCCGGGCACATCGACCGTCACCGCGCGCCGGTGCCGATACGCCGGCACATTGCGCACGCTGACGCTGCCGTTCGCGTTGAGCGTCGCATCGACGGGACCGACCGGCGTGTCGATCCGATGCCGCCCCGGCGCAATTTTGCCCGCGTAGGCGAGCGACGCGACGAGCCCGATCGTGCCGTGTCCGCACATGCCGAGATAGCCGACGTTGTTGAAGAAGATGACGCCCGCCGCCGCAGCCGGATCGTCGGGTTCGCAGAGCAGCGCGCCGACCATCACGTCCGAGCCGCGCGGCTCCGTGACGATGGCGCGACGCCAGTAATCGTGGCGCGTGCGGAATGCGTCGAGCCGTTGCGCGAGCGTGCCGCCGCCCAGATCCGGGCCGCCCGCGAGCACGAGGCGCGTGGGCTCGCCGCCCGTGTGCGAGTCGATGATGTCGATGGTTTTCATGCCGCCTATCCTAGAAATGCGCGCGCCGGACGTCTTGAAGCGGCTGGACGGTTTTGATGACGATATCGGCATAGGACCGGATCGCATCGAACGGCTTTCGGCGCGGCCTCTGGCGGCAAAATCAGCTATGCCGAAATCGGCACGCGGCGCGCGCGAAACGCGCAAGACGCGCGATTTTCCGGTGCTTACACTGCCTGACGTTCAAACACATTCGGAGAGCAGCCGTGACGCAAATCTGGGAAGGCGTGATGCCCGCCGTGACCACCAAGTTCAACGCCGATTTCAGCATAGACCGCGCATGGACCGGCAAGAACGTCGACGCGCAGATCGAAGCGGGCGTGGACGGCATTATCGTGTGCGGATCGCTCGGCGAGGCGTCCACGCTGTCGCTCGACGAGAAGCTCGACGTACTCGATATCGCCGTGGACGCCGCGCGCGGCCGCGTGCCGGTGCTGCTGACGATCGCGGAAAACAGCACGCTGGACGGCTGCCGCCAGGCCGAACGCGCCGCCAGCCATGGCGCTGCGGGCTACATGGTGCTGCCGGGGCTGCGGTACATGTCGGACCGGCGCGAGACGCTCAACCACTTTCGCATGGTCGCCGACGCAAGCCCGCTGCCGCTGATGGTGTACAACAATCCGCTGGCCTATGGCGTCGATGTCACGCCGAAGATGTTCGCCGAACTGGCCGAAGACCGGAAGTTCGCGGCGATCAAGGAATCGAGCGGCGACGTGCGGCGCATCACCGATCTCATCAACGAAACGGGCGATCGCTACGCGCTCTTCTGTGGCGTCGACAACCTCGCGATGGAAGCGATTCTGATGGGCGCGCACGGCTGGGTTGCCGGGCTCGTGTGCGCATTTCCGCGCGAGACGGTCGCGATCTACAAGCTCATTCGCGCGGGGCGTCTGGAAGAAGCACGCGCGATCTACCGATGGTTCGCGCCGCTGCTCGCACTCGACGTGTCGCACAAGCTCGTGCAGAACATCAAGCTCGCGGAGACGATCGTCGGGCTGGGCACGGAGCCTGTGCGGCCGCCGCGACTGCCGCTCGCGGGCGAGGAGCGGCGCGATGTCGAAGCGCTGATCCGGCGCAGCATCGAGACGCGCCCGGCCTTGCCGGCCATCTGAAGCATCCGCCGCAAAAACCGCGCGCCAACGAAAAATGCCGTCCGAAGACGGCATTTTTTCATTCGACCGACGCCGAATTGACCACTTTAAGCGGCGATCTGTGCAGGCGCAGGCTCGACGTGGCCTTCGCCGGTGTCCTTGCCTTCATCGTACAGATGGAGCAAGCGATAACCGCTCTTGTACACCGGCTGCAAGCGGAAGTTGTTGACCGGTTCGATTTCGAGCGCGAGACGCAGACGCGAAACGTGGCTGTCGATGGTGCGTGTGGTTTCGCGGAATTCGCGGCCCCAGACCATCGCGAAGATGTGGTCGCGCGACAACACGCGGCCAATATTCGAGAAGAACAGTTGGGCGAGACGGAACTGCGTGCCGCTCAACTGGACCGGCTTGCCGCGCACCGTGACGGTTTGCTGGCGGGCGTCGAAGCGATACGGGCCGACTTCCAGACACGCCGTGGACGTGCCGGGATAGGCGCGGCGCAGCAGCGCTTCGACGCGTGCGCCGAATTCGCCCGGACGCACCGGATACACGACGTAGTCGTCGGCGCCCGCGGTCAGCGCGCACACTACGTTGTGCTCGGCGCCGTCCGGCGTTGCGAACATGACGGGCACGCGCTCGCCGAAGCTCGAACGCACGGACTTGAGCAGGTCGAGGCCGCACAGGCCGGTGGAGTTCCAGTCGAGGATCAGCAGATCGACCGTGGAACGCGACAACGCTTTGGACAGCACGAGGCCGTCCCCGAACGTGACGCAGGTATGGCCGAGTCGTTTAACGACGTCGCTGATGAGATTTCGGTAACTGGGGTCGGTTTGCAAAACGGCGACGCGCATGGTGTCTAACCTGATGAGTCCAACTACATACAGACAATGGGCGGACGCCGATCGTGGGCGCCCGCAGGGCGTCTCGTCGCGCGATGAGACGGGGAATTCGATGCGCATTCTGGAGAGCAGCGACTCCCTTTCCCATCGGATTGGTCCGAATTGTCAAGGCATGTGACGGCGCGCTTTTTGCTTAGACCCCGTTTCGCGCGCGCAACCATTTGAAAAATCGGGCGATTTTGCGCTTTTATGTCGTCTTTTATGATGTAAAACGGCGCGTCTGGCTCGCGAGTGCCGCTTCTGTCGTTTTGCCGTGACGTCGCGTTGCAAGCTGCCCCGCGACAGTCCGTCGCGTCGCGCAGCACGGATAACGGGCGGCGGATCACGAATTCCGTTCGTGATGGCGAAGGCCTTCCCGCCGCTGTGCGCTTCTCGGGCATCTCGTTCTCGCACAACATCACGTATGCGGTGTTCGGCGGACTTACGCCGATCGTCGTCTCGCCGATGATGAAATTCAGCCCGATGGCGTCCGCGTCGCCCCCTATGCGCGACGCCGTTCTTCAAACAGGCACGCTAGCCGCCGACTTCCACGTTTCACCTCACGCCGAAACGTCGAACGCGCGACGCGTCTACGATGAACGGCATGAACTCGAACCTTTCCTCCTCCGACGCGCGCCTGTCCGCGCGACAGATGCTCGTCGTGACCGCGACCAGCGTCGGCTTTGTCGTCTCCCAGCTCGATGTCTCGATCGTCAACGTGGCGCTGGCGAGCATCGGCCACGATCTGCACGCGGGCGTCGCGAACCTGCAATGGACCGTGGACAGTTACGCGCTCGCCTTCTCGGCGCTCATGCTTTCGGCGGGCTCGCTCGGCGATCGCTTCGGCGCTCGGCGCATGTTTCTCGGCGGACTCGCGCTGTTCGCGCTGGCGTCGCTTGCGTGCGCCTTTTCGCGCGATGCGCCGCAACTGATCGCCGCGCGCGCGTTGCAGGGCATCGGCGCCGCCGGAATGCTGCCGAACTCGCTCGCGCTCCTGAACGCGGCGTGCGGCCACGACCGGCGTCTGCGGGCGCGCGCTGTGGGCTTGTGGACGGCGGCGGGCGCGGTGTCGATCGCGGCGGGGCCGATTGTCGGCGGCGTGCTGATCGCGGCGTTCGGCTGGCGCAGCATCTTCTGGGTCAATCTGCCGATCTGCGCGGCGGGCATCGCGGCAACGTTTATGTGGATCGAAAACGTTCGGCCGAAGCATGCACAGCGAGCGCGTGGCATCGACTTGCCGGGACAGGCGCTCGCCATCGTTGCGCTGGCTGCGTTCGTTGGCGCGGTGATCGAACTGCGTCCGCTCGGACTCGCGCATCCGGTCGTATGGGGCGGCCTCGCGCTCGCGCTGGCGGCGGGCGGAGCGTTCATCGCCATCGAGCGGCGCAGCGCCTCGCCGATGCTGCCGCTCTCGCTGTTCGGCGAGCGCACGTTCAGCGCAGCGGTCGTCTTCGGCATCGGCGTGAATCTCACCTATTATGGGATGGTGTTCGTGCTGAGCCTGTATTTGCAGCGCGTACTCGGCCATTCGCCCTTGCAGACCGGACTCGCGTTCCTGCCGCTAACGGGCGGCTTTCTCATCTCGAATCTTGCGAGCGGACCCGTGGTGGCGCGCTTCGGCTCCCGCGGCCCGATGATATTCGGCGCGCTGCTCGACGCCGCCGGTTTCGCCGCCCTTGGTTTCGTCGATGCAACGACGCCCACCGCCCTGCTGCTCGTGCCGTTCCTGCTGATTCCGTCCGGCATGGGCCTCGCGGTCCCCGCGATGACCACGGCGCTGCTCGGCACCGTCGGACAGCAGCGCGCGGGCACGGCGTCGGCGGTGCTGAATACGGCGCGGCAGGCGGCGGGCGCGATCGGCGTCGCGGCGTTCGGCGCGCTCGCGAGTCACGGCGAAGGCGCGGAAACGATCGTCGATGCAGTGCGCTGGTCGGCGGGCATTTCCGTCGCGCTGCTCCTATGCGCGGCGCTGACCGCGCGGTACATGCGCAATTCGCCGAACGCGCGCCAGAGCCATGACGCGACGCGCGCGGGCGGCCCGCTTGCGGACGAAGCCGAATGACGAACGACGAACGACGAACAACGAACGACGAAGGCGACGCAGCGGGAACGCGCGTTGCAGCATCGAGCTGGAACGAACGCCATCGATCCATCAAGGAGAACACCATGTCGACGATGCCCCGCTCGCCCGACGAGCCGCTCGAACCGGACCCGGACAAGTTGCTCGACCCGGACGCCCCGCCGAATCCCGACGATCCGGACATGCCCGACGGCCCGGATTCCGCCACGCCGATGGTGCCCGCCGACCCGAAGAACGGCGAGCCGCGCATGTAGGTTCAGGTTTCGCGAATGCACAAAGCAATGCCCGCGCGGCTACTCGAGCCGCGCGGGCATTTTTGCTTCGCGAGTCTGCGATGGATAACTACAGGCTCGTTGTCTGCACGGTGCCGGTTTCCAGCGCGCGTTCGATCAACGCTTCGTTTTGCGCCTTGCGCACGGCATCGGCGACGAGCGTGCTCGGTGCTTCCACTTCCGCCTTGATCGTGCCGATGATGCCGTCGGCCTCGACGATCACGAGCGACTCCGCCGTATCCGCACGGCTGATAATGACGCGCGCCGGCCCGCCGCCCTCCGCGAGACTCGCGCAGAACGCCATGTTTTGCCCGCCGATCACTTGCTCGAATGTTTGAATCATCGTTGCCTTCCGCGTTAGTTGGACAAAAGCTGACCAGGTTGCGCCGCGATCAGCGCCCCTGACGTCTGATTGATCCGCGTGCTCGGACTAGGTTCAATTCTGTAAGCTCGCGCGCGTCGACGCAAGCTCAACGTCGCGCGTCGGCGAGCTGGCGGAGGATGTTGGCGGTGGCGTCGTCGGCGGGAAAGAAGGCTTCGATCGCCAGTTCCGACAGCGTGATATCGACGGGCGTGCCGAATACCGTCGTCGTGCTGAAGAACGAAAGGACGCCGTGCGATGTGCGCATGCGCAACGGCACGACAACCGGATCGGTTTCCCCGCGCGGCGCGTGCCCGGCATGCGCGGGCGCGGGATACGCGTCGAGTTCGGCGAGCAGCGCGACGAGCGTGGCGTCGCCCGAGACTTCGATCTGCCGGCGCAGGCGAGCAAGCAAATGCGCGCGCCACTCGCCCCAGTTGTCGATGGCATTCGCCAGGCCGCGCGGATGCATCGACAGGCGCAGCACGTTCACCGGCGGCGCGAGCAGTTCCGCATCCGCCGACGCGACCAGCGGCGCCAGCGCTGCATTGGCCGCGACCATCGTCCAGTGACGATCGACCGCGAGCGCCGGATAAGGCTCGTGGCCCTTCAGCACCAGATCGACTGCACGGCGGGCGGCGGCGAGTTGCGGATCGGCGAGCGCCCGTTCGCGATAAAGCGGCGCATAGCCCGCGGCGATCAGGAGCGTATTGCGTTCGCGCAGCGGCACGTCGAGTTGCTCGGCCAGACGCATCAGCATCTCGCGGCTCGGCAGAGAACGCCCCGATTCGACAAAGCTCAGATGACGCGTGGACACGTCCGCTTCGCCCGCGAGATCGAGCTGGCTCATGCGTCGTCGCTGACGCCATTCGCGCAGCAGCGTGCCGACGGTCGTCGAAAGAACGGGTGAATGCGTGAGGGTCGAGTTCATGTCGCCGATCTTAGACGAAGCACGCTCCTGCGTTCCATTACCTCCAAGGTCATCGCCGCAATGCGCTATGGCGCTATAGAACGAACGTAAGATTTACTGCGCAAACATTTGCGGAGAAATTCTTGCGCGCGCGACCCTAAATCTCCGGGTGTTCCAGGCCGTTAAAAGCCAACAATAGCGAACAATGCGTCGCGAGCCGTGCGCGTCTCATCCGAAAGCGCGCACGGCCCGCGGCGCGCGGACATCTGCGGAGAAAACATGTTTGTCATCATCGGATGGGTGTTGGTCATCGGCTCGGTGATCGGGAGCTTTCTGGGAGTCGGCGGCCACCTTGCCGCGCTCGTGCAGCCCTTCGAACTGCTGTGTATTTTCGGTGCGGCGATCGGCGCATTCGTCGTGTCGAATCCAACATCGACGCTCAAGAAAACCTTGCAGGCCGTGCCGAAAATCTTCAAGGGCGGCGGCTATACGAAAGAGAAATACGTCGCGCTGATCGCCCTGCTCTACGAATTGCTGCAGAAGGCGCGCAAGGAAGGAATGATGGCGCTCGAAGCCGATGTCGATGCGCCCGAGTCCAGTCCGCTCTTTCAGAAATACGAGCACGTGATGGCCGATCATCATCTGCTTGATTTCATCGTCGACTATCTGCGCATGATGTCGGCGGGCAACGTCAATGCACTCGAGATGCAGGACCTGATGGACGAAGAACTCGAGACGCATCATGCGGAAAGCTCGGTCGCGGCCAACGCCATTCAGAAGATGGCGGATGGTTTGCCGGCGTTCGGTATTGTGGCGGCGGTGATGGGCGTTGTGCACACGATGGGCTCCGTCGGCGCCGCGCCCGCGGTGCTCGGCGAGATGATCGCGGGCGCGCTGGTCGGCACGTTCCTGGGCATTTTGCTGGCGTATGGCTTTATCGGGCCGCTTGCGGATTTGCTCAACGCTAAAGGCGTGGCGGAAGCCAAACCGTTTCAGTGCGTGAAGTCGGTGCTGCTTGCGTCGATGAACGGCTATGCGCCGACGGTGGCCGTCGAGTTCGGCCGCAAGGTGCTGTTCACCGCGGATCGTCCGAGCTTCAAGGAACTGGACGACGCGGTGCGCGCGACCAAGATGCCGAAGTCGGCTTCCTGATGACGACGATGACGATGATGACGAGGCGCATAAATCATGGCTGAGAAACCGTCACGCGATCCGCTGCAATCCGTGCTTGCGCCGACCGTGGTTGTGAAGCGCAAAAAGAAGGCGCACGGACATGGTCATCATGGCGGCGCCTGGAAGATTGCCTACGCCGACTTCGTTACCGCGATGATGGCGTTCTTTCTGTTGATGTGGCTGCTCGGGTCTACATCGAAGTACGACAAGGAAGGCATCGAGCAATACTTCAATACGCCGCTCTCCGCGCTGTTCGGCAACGATGGCGGTGCGTCGGCGCATACGAGCGTCATTACGGGCGGCGGCAAGGATCTGTCGAGTTCGCGGCCTGGCGAAGGCAACAAGAGTCAGACGCAGCCGGTGCCGCCATCGATTGCGCGCGCGGCGGTCGCGGTGGAAGACATGCAGAAGCTGCAGCAGCTCAAGCAGAAGCTTATGGCGCTTATCGAGCAGATGCCTGCATTGCGTGCGTATAAAGATCAGATACGGATTGCGATTACGAGCGAAGGATTGCGTATCGAGATCGTCGATTCGCTTAAGCGGCCGATGTTCGCTTCGGGAAGTTCGAAGCTCGAAGGTTATGTGACGACAATTCTGACTAACATCGGGTCATCGCTGAATGATGTCGATAACCGCGTGTCGATTGCGGGGCATACGGATGCGGTGCCCTACTCCGGTAGTCAGGCGGGGTATTCGAACTGGGAGCTTTCGGGTGAGCGTGCCAATGCGGCACGGCGCGCGCTGGTCGCGGGTGGGATGAAGGAAGGCAAGGTTTTGCAGGTGCGAGGGCTCGCGGATGCGTTGCCGCTTAATAAGGATGTTGTGGATGAGCCTACTAATCGGCGGATTAGTATTCTCGTGCTGAATAAGGCGGCTGAGCAGGCTTTCTTTCGGGATGGGGGGCGGACGACGGTGGATCAGACGCAGCCGATTGAAGGGGCGGTTACGGCGGCGGCTGTGGTGGGGAAGGCGAATGGGGCGGTGGGGGTGGTTAGGTAAGCGTGGTTGAGGTCTAGATTGGATGGGCGCCTTGCTTGGGAGAGCGAGGCGCGTTTCTGTTGGAGGTCTGTTCGTCGGCCATTGCTGACGTTCATCGATCCGCCCTCGGACGGCTGTTGAACGAAGGACACCGGTCATTCATATCGCCGCCGCGTTGAACGCCAGCCACCCTCAATGTGAATCAACGCCGTGGCGCGGCGGCTGAACGAGCGCCCAAAAAAGACCTTGGGTTACGAAATCCCAGCCGAGCGATTTCAGCAATCTATTGCATCGACCGGTTGAATTCGCCCTTGCGCTCGAGGTATTGCTGGTCAGCTTTCTCACTGAGGTGTGACATGGCCTGCTTGATCTGGTGGCTTGCGGTCGGCATCTCTCCGGTCAGCGCTCTCGCAGCCAGCGGGTCGAGCCTGTTTCAGATTTCATCAGCACGGACGATTCACGTTTTCTCGCGCTTTATTTCGAGCCCGACGACTTGTTCGGCGTTTGGCTGGTGGGTGGTGCTGGTTTGGTCTGTGGTACGACTCGCTGCAAAGGAAGTCCCGTCGCTCCACGCTCGACTAGCTGCGGCTTCGTAGTACCTGCTTTCTGCATCTTCATCCCGATCGCGCCGTCCTGCGCATATGCCCAGTTAGTCTTGCTCGTCATGGTTGCTCCAAAATGTTCAAACCAACGAAAATGGCCGACAGTGCTAACGCCCCACAGAAGGAAATACCTGAAAGGATTGTGATTACCTCGGACAACGTTTCCCATCGACTACTTTCGTCGAACGCGCCCTCCTCAGACTCCTTGAAGTAACGCTCACAACGATCCAGCTGAATCCTGATTACTTTTTGACTTACCGGATATGATGCGACAACCAGCGCGATCGCAAAAGTGAACAAGCCCCACGATGTGAGCAGCGACCACCGGAAGACAGCGTGACCGTGCGGAGCGAAGTCCTTGAGAAATCCCAGTGAGAAAGCCAGTCCGCCGCTCGAGTAGGTGAGAACAGACTTGTCTAGATTCTCAGCGTTCGACACATGCCGCTTATCCAGTTCCGTGCGATAGGCGTCATACAGCCGCTGACGTTCCTTCGGTTCCTCCTCGTCACTCATGGCTTCCGCTTCGCTTCCTGTGCACGTGCGCTTTTCTCGACATGGGCCTTTTCGTCTTTCGACTTAGTTTTTCCACGGGATTCCTCCGTTTGGCTGGGACCCCGGTTTCTAAGGCTCGGCGGTACGAACTGCATACGCATTCCGTTGACGCCGCCGGTGACCGAAAGGGGAGTGCTTTCAAGTCCGCGTACACCCTGTCCGTGAATCGGAAGGAGCGTTGAGAATTTCAATCGCATGGCGTCTCCATCGACGTTGTGAGGCCGCCGTGAGCGGCCTCGATCCGGTGAAGTTACTTCGACCGTTTAGGGATTGATGGAGACGGATTGCGTACGTGCTCGCGCTCGGTTGTTCGCGGATGCGACTTGGCGTATTGCTCAGTGACGAAGCGACCCGTAACGGCGCTGCGATTCACCGGGTGAGTGTCCGGTCGTGGTTTGCTCATGATGATTGCCTGATAGGAAGTGCGGAGGCAAGGCGCCGGAATTGTAACTACGCTTCGGATCCTCATTCGTCGCGGTTAGAATCCAATGTCGTTTCAGGCCCTGTGCCCCTGAAATTGCCCGTTGAGTGTGCAAGACTCAACGGGCACCCCGGCAAAAACACAAGATCTTGTGTTCAGTGTCGGCATAAACACTATATCATGTGTTTATGCCGGAATATGCCTATAGTATTAGAGTTGGCATAGGTATTTTCCCTTGGTCTCACCTCATCTAGCCGCTTTGTAGCTAACGGAGCTGGCTACCGCTCGCGACTCACCTGCTAAACTTCTCACGGCCCCGACCGAGAAGCGACGCCATCAGTGGGCGATTCTTCGCCGGGGTGTTCTTCAATGCGCGGGCAGCTTATGAATGTGGACGTTCCTTCCGACATGGTCGAAATCGCGTCTCGGTCGCCCGTGTACCGTTTGCTAGGCGTTGCGGACAAGGTGTACGGCAAGCATTTGAACCACGTGTGGAAGGGGTTGGCCGGCATGCCGTGGCTGGACGAGCCTGGTCTTCCAGTGTTTGCCAAATATCTCCCACAGACGTCTCAGTTAGACATCGAGCTGGCATGTGGCCTGGCTTCTCAGGTCCTCCGACTTCCGGTTCCGAGGCCGGCGCTCGTTATCGCCGATCTGGAAGACCTTCCCTCACATCCCGCGAATTTGAAGCACGGTCCGGTCATGCTCTTCGGAAGCGTATTCCAGCCGCCTGATCCGTTCTTCGCGCAACGAATCGAGGACAATCCCCTAGCCGTCGACTACATTTGGCAGAAGGTTTGTGACGACGAAGTTGCACCGAAAGGGGCTGCTTGGGATGAACTTGTCGCGAACCCGGATCGGCATGCGCAAAACCTCCTCTTCGACGGAGGCAAGTGGTGGCTTTTCGACCATAATCTCGCGCTCCAACCACTCGCGAAGCTCTATACCAAAGTGGAGCAGCAAAGTGCGCAACAAGCGATTGTCGAGCATGTCGCGCGTGTGAACCAATTGCTCGCTGAGCTTTGCCGCCGGAATCGCAATAGCCGGGAGACACTCACAGAGGCGGAGCAGATGACACGTCACTCGAAGAGGCTGGCGCTGCTCGCACATGCGATGCGTCGATGGGAAGTAGATGTCAAGATTGCGCCAACAATCACAATGGCTGCGCTCATTGTCGATCTGATCGCACTTCGTCTCCAGCCTCTTGCGCTTTACCTTGCGAAGCGGCTCGAGATTCCGTCTCAAGATAGTCTTTGGTCATCGCCATGAACCTCTGGGATTCCCCCCCTTATACGGCCCACGCTGCGCCTGTCCTCTGGACGCCAAGTGCGTCGACAGGCGAGTGCTTCGTCGCGATTGTTCTGATTCAGTATGAAAGTCCCGAACACGGCAAAGCGTTGGCGCGATTAGCGCTGGGGCCGAAGCAACTCCGCGCGATGATTGGCGCGAAGCGAGCGCAGTCTGCACTCGGAATCATGGGCCATGTAGCCGAGTTTATGCATCAACAGCTCGCCGGTGGCACCGCCTTCGCTGACGTTATCGCACCTTTTGATGAATTCCATGTCGGAAAGGCGACTCGAATTCGCGGATACTCCGAGAGACAAGTCGTTGATACTGCAACGCGAACCCTGTCCGCATTTGCAGCTCGTGGGAGCTTCGACGACGAAGCGGACCAGCAACAGCGGAATTCGATTCCGACCAGACAGTTCCTGCGGTCGCTACGTTCTGCTTTTGCGCGAGATGACGAGGCTCGCAAAGCGCGCTTCAATAAAACTATCGACCTCTACAAGTCGGCGCAGATGACGATTGACTACGCGTATGAGCAGTGTCTTGTGCAGGTCACAAGCCTTCCCCAAACCGTGCCGCACCTGGTCGTGCTTCAAAAGGAGGCGGAGAGTAAGATCCTTGAGCTGGATATCACGGCGGGACTGCTGCAATCTCATTCAGCTCCTTCGTCGCCATCACTGCTTGTGAATATAGCCCCGCTGAACACAGCGGAGACTTCCGAAGCTCGCCGAATCGCAGGTGAGTTGTTCGATAGGCTAACTTTTATGAGCGAGCAGAAGAAGATCGCTCTCGTACCGGTCAAAGACCCTTTTGAAGCGGCTCAGCTTCTTGAGCAGTTTGAGATGAATAGGGATTACCTGCAGGCGTGACGTGCGAGGGTTCGAATTTGTCGACTCAGCAAAATCTGTTGTTTTCAAATAAACGGTAAGGTCGATTAGTGGTAGTCTGCCGACCGATCTTTGCTCGCGACATAGACAGACTCATTGCAATTAGGCCCGTTTCTGTGCGAGCAGGTCGACTTACACGCGTGGGCTGTTCACGTCATGGTGGTGGAATGCCGACGGCGCACCACTCGAATCGCAAGGTTCGCGAAGCCTCGTAACGCTCGATACTACCCGAACGCCAAAAATCGCGTTGACGCCATACTTTTCTCAACCATGCGCCAACAACTTCGCGCCCCAGTGCCAAACGCCGAGGATTTGCTCGTGATAGTTCCACGCACCGACACCGCCGGCAATCACCGCGCCCAGGAGCCAGTGCTCCCGGACTTTTTCGATCCCCGCCTTGAACGAACGCCCGTTGCGCTCGAACCAGGTTGCGTTGGTTTTCAATGTCCCACTGTGCGCGCGTTCGGCGAAGTTGGCGAACACGTCGACCTTGGATAAAGTTGAGCGATGCATGTCCAAAAAGCGTTTCTGCTCGAACGCGTTAGCTTCATCCTGACCCACAAGGAAGTCACGAGGTGTGATGTGGTTCTTCTCCATCAGCGACTGAATGCGCGGATGGCCCGTGTACTTGTTGCCGTAGATCGCAATGAGCACGCGCGATAAGTCCACCAGTTGCTTCTCGTCGATGTGGAAACTTTGCGATTCCAGCACGGCGGCCCGGTGTTCTAGGGCGGGAAAGCCGTAGTTCATATCGCGCATGTTCCAGTGCAGCCATGTGTGGAACTGGTGATCGCGCGCGAACGCAAAAAAATCGTGCAGCATCGCCTTTTCGAACTCGTCGTACCGATTTTCGATCTGGTCGAGCGCGTGGGCGCGCTCGGCAGCAAAGTGGATCGAGTAGGAGTGGGTCTGCCCCGATTGAAGATTCCGCACCGCGATCGACGTAACCCGCGGTGAGTCAGCTTTGGTCTGGTCGTAAAAGCTCTCGCAAGAATAGTGAACAATGAGGGTATTTTCGGGCTTCTTAAACAGGTCGTTGAGTTGGGTTTTCGCCCGTTTCCAGCGCTCGTACAAGTCTTGTTGTTGGCCCATGGTCCTTTGGTTTCAGCTTGTTCCGACTGAGAACATAGCACGCCGGATCGGCCTAGTGCCACCTGCTGCCGGGCAGACCACATACGCGAAGTATTGGCGGCATCACGGGTTGCCCTGCCGCGTTGGCTTTGCGCCGGACGGATGCTGGTTCCGGCGAGCATGCCTCTTAGGCGCGCTTTTTTGCTCCTCGTGGGACTATGGCCATGTATGCCCTGCGTGCTCGGGTATGATCAGCCTCTTTCTGTTTCTTGCGAGCACGGCCCGTGCCCATCGACAACTGTACCCACACCTTCGACGAACTGGTGGCGTCAGTCCTCCCGGCGCACCTGGAACGCTTGAAGACCGCTCTCCAATCGCCGCTGTCGGCCACCACGTTTGTGGGGTTCAAGAGCGCTCGACGTGAGTTGCTCACCAAGCTCGGGCCCTCCACCGACTTCCCCGGCTGCTACGTGTTCATCGATGTGGACCGCTCGGTATACGTGGGAATCTCCCGGGGGTTGAAGCGTTTGTGCTTGTGCCGCTCGTAGATGGTAGCCTCGGTTGAGCAAGGCAATGTGACGTGATGCAGTCGTTCGAGTGCGAGTTCCAGGACGGCGCGAGCGACAGTAGAAACCGATGAGTCGTCGGCGGACTCTCTGATGAGCGTCTGCTTCACCTTGCGAAGAGCGATTGACCTTCGACGGGCTGGAAGTCCGCTAAGGGTCGTGAAGACTCGTTTAAATTCTCTTCGAAGCTAACTCAACCGTACCGCGTCGTCAACGACTGCAATGCAAGGTGCTGCAGCCGCAAATCGCCGGAACGGCGAGCGTCCGCAAAGGCCGACGAGCCGACGAGCCGCCGCAACCGAAAGCAGCACCGCCGTAAAGTCCGCGACACATCATCGCAGGTTTCCACACTCATCAGAAACCACCCCCTCACCCCACCCACCCCACCACCGTCTGCACCACCAACCACAAATTAGCCAAACTAATCAAACAAAACAACCCCCAAGCCACAACCTTCATAAACCCCGCATTAGCAAACGCCCCCATCACCCCCCGATCGTTCGTCATCCGAATCAACGGATAAAGCGCGAACGGCAATTGCAGACTCAACACAACCTGACTCGCAACCAGCAACTTCCCCACCGCCCCATTCCCGAGCCAGTACACACCAATCAACGCCGGCACAAGCGCCAACGCCCGCGTAATAAACCTCCGCTGATAACAAGGAATCTTCAGTTGCAGGAACCCTTCCATAATGACCTGCCCCGCAATCGTCCCCGTAAAGGTCGAGCTCTGTCCTGAAGCAAACAACGTCACCGCAAACAAAACCGCGGCAAGCCCCGTCCCCACAATCGGCGCAAGCAACTTATACGCATCCTCGATTTCGGTAACCTGCGTGTGCCCCGTCGCATGAAAAGCCGACGCCGCCAGAATCAAAATCGCCGCATTGATCAGCAACGCAAGCACCAGCGACACAATGGTATCGATCCGCGAAAGCGTAATCGCGGATGCGAGGCTCTTGGCATCCCGATTGACCACCCGCGTCTGCACAATCGACGAATGCAAATACAGGTTATGCGGCATTACCGTCGCGCCGAGAATCCCTATCGCGAGATAAAGCGGCTCGCGACCGCTCAACGCATGAATCGACGGCACAAGGCCCGCCGCAACCGATGGCCAATAGGGCTTCACGAGCACGAGTTCGACGACATAGCCCACGCCGATCGTCGCGATGAGTCCCAGCATGATCGCTTCGAGATCGCGAAAATTCTTGCCCTTGAGGCCAAGCACGATCAGCGTGTCGAATGCCGTTAGCACCACACCCCATATCAACGAAACACCGAACAACAAGTGAAACGCAAGCGCGCCGCCCAGCACTTCCGCGAGATCGCACGCGATGATCGACAACTCGGCGAGCATCCATTGCACATTCGCGACCGGCTTCGAATAACGCTCCCGCGACAATTGCGCGAGATCCTTTCCGGTGACAATGCCAAGCCGCATCGAAAGACATTGCAGCACCATCGCCGCGAGGCTCGACAGCACGACGACGAAAAGCAGGTTATATCCGTAACGCGAACCCGCTTCGATATCCGTCGCCCAATTGCCAGGGTCCATATAGCCGATCGAAATCAGCAAGCCCGGACCCGCGAACTGCAAGAGCTTCTTCCATAACGGCGCGGACGGCGCGACAGCGACGGAGCCTTTGACTTCGGATGGACAAAACGGCGCGGTGGCCGTGGTCGGTAGATTGAACGGCAATTTATCGGTTCCCGATGCGATATTCAAAGCAAGACACAGTGCGCACGATGCACAGGCAAAACGCGTATCGCGGGCGAGTCTATCACCGGCTGCGCATCTTTACAGACGCCCTCACCCCGCCTTCAACATTCATTCAGCGCCCGCTCCAATCTGACCATTGCGCCATCTGAACGCCAGCATGTCGTCACGGTACGACAAATAGAATGCACCTGTGGCTGTGGTAACCGTGCCGACGCTGCAAATCGCGCAACCGCACGCCGCGTTCATCCTTCACACGCTTGAGGAGTACGCCATGAAACTAGTCACACGCATCGCAGTCATTGCACTGGCCGCCGCACCGCTGGCCGCGTTCGCGCAATCCGAAGGTCTCACGCGCGCTCAGGTCAAGGCGGATCTGCAACGCGTCGAGCAAGCCGGCTATAACCCGTCCGAACGCGACGCCTTCTATCCCAACAACATCCAGGCCGCGGAAGATAAACTGCAATCGTCGACCGCCTATGGTTCGTCGGCGGAAGGATCGTCCGCCTCGGGACAATCGGCCCCGCAGAATTCGCAATAAGCCATCCATCGCATCACGAGACCCGCGCGGCTGCCGTCCGCCACGAACGTTCCCGCGCCGTCTCGCTCGCCCTCCGCCCTGCCTCTTTAGCGCAATCGTTCGAGAATCGCCTCATACGGGCTAAGCGCTTCATTTTCGGAAACCTACAATCGCAACGCGGCTGTTCGAACACCGCGCTTGCGTCAACAGCCGCGTTCGTCCCATCAATCCGCATGAGGAGTTCGCCATGAAGCTTGCCATCCGCATGACGCTCGTCGTTCTCTGTGCAGCGCCGCTCACCGCGCTCGCTCAATCGAATGGACTCACACGACAGCAGGTTCGAGAAGATCTGGTCAAATCCGAACGCGCCGGCTACCGTCCAGGCGAACAGGACAACCGGTATCCCGGCACGTTCCTCGACATCAAGGAAGGCATCTTTACCGGCGCGAGCGTCTATCGCACTCAGCCCGGCTTTCCGAACCTCGCGCCCAATGCAGACAGTTACCTGCGCTGACGCCTGACTATTCCACTTCTCATCGATGAAAGCGCGCGGTCCTGACCGCGCGCTTTCGTATGCTTGCTTTCAAATCGCCTAATCTGACAGAAACGCCATTTTCAAGCCATATTGTCGTTGGCACCCGGCCACTACCATAGCGGCACAGATGGCGAACCGCCTGCCTCGCTCCGTCATTGCGTCTCGCGCGCTGCATGTCTTTGCGTTGCCGCGCCCCTCAAAAGCATTTTCCGAACGACTCAATGTGGATAGTCAACGTTGCGCTTAAGCGGCCCTACACGTTTATCGTGATGGCCATCATGATTCTGCTGGCGACGCCCTTCGTCCTCTTGACGACGCCCGTGGACGTGCTTCCCGAAATCGATATTCCCGTCGTCAGCATCATCTGGAATTACACCGGTCTCTCCGCTCAGGACATGGCCAATCGCATCACGTCGGTCAACGAGCGCAGTCTCACGACCACGGTCAACAACATCGAGCACATCGAGTCGCAATCGCTGCCGGGCATCGCGATCATCAAGCTGTTTCTGCAGCCGACGGCGAACATCCAGACCGCGATCGCGCAGACGGTCGCCGTCGAGCAGGCGCAATTGAAGCAGATGCCGCCGGGCGCGACGCCGCCGCTCGTCATCAGTTATTCCGCGTCCAGCATCCCGGTGATACAGCTTGGTCTTTCGAGCCCGAAGCAATCCGAGCAGGACCTCAACGACACCGCGCTCAATTTCCTGCGCCCGCAACTGGTGACGATTCCCGGCGCCGCCGTGCCTTATCCCTATGGCGGCAAGACGCGCCTCGTCTCCGTCGATCTCGACACGCGCGCGCTGCTCGCCAAAGGCCTCACGCCCACCGATGTCGTGCAAGCGGTCAATGCACAGAACCTGATCCTGCCGACGGGCACCGCGAAGATCGGCCCGAAGGAATACACCATCAACATGAACGGTTCGCCCACGACGGTCGCGGGACTGAACGACATTCCCGTGCGCACGATCAACGGCGCGACCACGTATCTGCGCGAAGTCGCCCACGTGCGCGACGGCTTCTCGCCGCAGACCAACATCGTGCGACAGGACGGACGTCGCGGTGTGCTGATCTCGATCCTGAAGAACGGCAATTCGTCGACGCTTTCCATCGTCAATACGTTGAAGGATCTGCTGCCGCAGGCGCGCGCGTCGCTGCCGCCGGACCTCAACATCAGCGCGCTGTTCGATCAGTCCGTGTTCGTGAAAGCCGCCGTGCAGGGCGTGGTGCGCGAGGCGCTTATCGCCGCTGCGCTCACTGCCGCCATGATCCTGCTCTTTCTCGGCAACTGGCGCAGCACCTGCATCATCGCGATCTCGATTCCGCTCTCCATTCTCTCGTCGCTGATCGTGCTGCATGCGCTCGGGCAAACCATCAACATCATGACGCTCGGCGGCCTCGCGCTCGCGGTCGGCATTCTGGTGGACGATGCGACCGTCACCATCGAGAACATCGAGCGCCATCTGCACATGGGCACCAATCTGCACGACGCGATTCTCGAAGGCGCAGGCGAAATCGCGGTGCCGGCGCTCGTCTCGACGCTGTGCATCTGCATCGTGTTCGTACCGATGTTCTTCCTGACCGGGGTCGCGCGTTTCCTGTTCGTGCCGCTCGCCGAGGCTGTCGTGTTCGCGATGATCGCGTCGTACATTCTGTCGCGCACGCTCGTGCCGACGCTCGCCATGCTGCTGATGGGCCACGCGCACGCACCCGATGCGAAGGCGAAAGCGAATCTCTTCGTACGCATGCATCGTCGTTTCGATCGCGGTTTCGAGCGCATGCGCGCCGCGTATATCGTGATTCTCTCGACGCTGCTCGTACGCAGGCGCATGTTCGCCTCGTTGTTCCTCGGCTTCTGTCTGCTCTCCGCGGGCCTTGTTTTTGTGCTCGGTGAAGACTTCTTCCCGAGCGTCGATGCCGGCGATATCCGCATGCACATGCGTGCGCCGACCGGCACGCGCATCGAGGAAACCGCGCGTCTCGCCGATCAGGTCGAAAAGGTCGTGCGCCAGATCGTGCCGCAAGACGAACTCGCGACGATCCTCGATAACCTCGGTCTGCCCTATAGCGGCATCAATCTGTCGTACAGCAATGCGGGAACGATCGGCACGCTCGACGGCGAGATTCAGGTTGCCTTGAAGCCCGATCACGCGCCCACGCAAACGTATATCGACGAACTGCGTGCACTTCTGCCGCGTCGCTTTCCCGGCGTCGAATTCTTCTTTCAGCCCGCGGATATCGTCACGCAGATTCTGAACTTCGGTCTGCCCGCCGCCGTCGACGTGCAGATTCAAGGGCAGAACGCGCAGGCGAACTTCGAAGTCGCGAGCAAGTTGATGAAGCAGATCCGCATGATTCCCGGCAACGTCGATACGCACATTCAGCAGAAGCTGGACGAGCCGACCATCGACTTGCAGATGGACCGCACGCGTCTGCAACAGTTGAATCTTTCCGCGAGCAACGTCGCGCAGAACGTGCTGGTTTCGCTCTCGGGCAGTTCGCAAACGGCGCCCGGCTTCTGGTTCAATCCGCGTAACGGCGTCGAGTACAACCTCGCGGTGCAGACGCCGCAATATCAAGTTTCATCGATCGACGAACTGCTGCGCACGCCAGTGTCCGCATCGATCAACGGGCCCACGCAACTGCTCGGCAATCTCGTGCGCATTTCGCCGCAGAGTCAGTTCGCCGTGGTCACGCACTACAACATCCGCCCGGTGATCGATCTGTTCGTGAGCGTCGAAGGGCGCGATCTCGGCAGCGTCGCGCGACAGGTGAATCATCTCGTCGACGAAGCACGCAAGACGCTTCCGCGCGGCAGTCAGATCGTCGTGCGCGGTCAGGTCGAAACCATGCGCACGTCGTTCTTCGGACTCGGCGTCGGCGTGGCGATGGCAATTGTGCTCGTGTATCTGCTGATCGTCGTGAACTTCCAGTCGTGGATCGATCCGCTCATCATCGTGAGCGCGTTGCCTGCCGCGCTCGCCGGCATCATCTGGATGCTCTTTCTCACCGGCACGCATTTGAGCGTGCCCGCGCTCACCGGCGCGATCATGACGATGGGCGTCGCCACCGCGAACAGCATCCTGATGGTCTCGTTCGCGCGGCAACGTCTGAACGCCGGCATGCCACCGCTCACGGCCGCGCTCGAAGCAGGCGCGAGCCGTATTCGCCCTGTGTTGATGACCGCGTTCGCGATGATCATCGGCATGATTCCGATGGCGCTCGGCCTCGGCGAAGGCGCCGAGCAGAACGCGCCGCTCGGCCGCGCGGTGATCGGCGGGCTGCTGTTCGCCACGGTTTCCACACTCTTTTTCGTGCCGCTCGTTTTTGCAGGCATTCATGCACGCCTTGCACGCCGCGCCGCGAGCAAGAGACAGTCGCCGCAACACGACGCGAACGGCCAACACTGACATCACAGCAAGATCACGGACATGACCGAAAAGAACCACGCATCGCTTGCGATTCCCGCACGCGACCCGAACGAAGGGCCCGCGCTGCCGCCGCGCCATGTCGAATGGAAACGCGCGAAGATCGCGCTCGTCATCGTGCTTGCGCTGCTCGCGCTCGGCGCCGCGCGCACCGTCGTCACCGACATGATGCACAACCGTTCTATCGCCACGCGCACGCAACAGAACGCGCAGCAATACGTGAACGTGGTGCTGCCGACGCAGACCGACGGCGGCGGCGAGACCACCTTGCCGGGCACGCTGCGCGGCTTCGTCGAGTCGCCGATCTATGCGCGCGCCACCGGCTATCTGCTTCACTGGTATGCGGATATCGGCACGCGCGTGAAGCAAGGCCAGTTGCTCGCCGATCTCGATACGCCCGAGATCGATCAGGAGCTTGCGCAAGCCGTCGCGCAACGGGACCAGACCGCATCGAGCCTCGGTCTTGCGAAGAGTTCGCTGGAACGATGGCAGCAACTGCGTCAGCGCGATGCGGTCTCGCAACAGGAACTCGATGAACGTCAGAGCACGTACAACCAGGATGTCGCGAATCTCGCCGCCGCCGATGCCAACGTGAAGCGCCTGCGTCAGCTCGAATCCTTCAAGCGCATCGTCGCGCCGTTCGCGGGCGTGGTCACGCAGCGCAATGTCGATGTCGGCGATCTCATCGACGCAGGCAGCGGCACGAGCCGCGCGCTGTTCGCGCTCGCGCAGTCGGACCCGTTGCGCGTGTTCGTGCAACTTCCGCAAGCGTATGCGCAAAACGTGTCGGTCGGACAGGAGGTGACGATCATGCAGGCCGAACTGCCGGGCCAGCAATTTCACGGCAAGATCACGCACGTCTCCGGCGCGATCGACGTGCCTACGCGTTCGTTGCAAGTCGAAGTGAGGCTGCCCAATCCCGATGGCCTCCTGCGGCCCGGCGCCTATGTGCAGGTCGCGCTGCCCGCTGCCGCGCACGCGCGCCTGCTGGTGCCCGGCAACGCGCTGCTCTTTCGCGCGGAAGGTCCGCGTGTCGCTGTCGTCGATGCGGACGGACACGTGCATCTCAACAAGATCGTGATTGCGCAGGATCTCGGACAGTCGCTGGAGATCGAGAGCGGCATCGAGCCGACCGACAAGGTCATCGTCAATCCGAGCGATTCGATCGCGGACGGCGACCATGTCGTGATCGCGCCGCAAGACCAGCAGCATCCGTCGAATCAGAAGGCCGCATCATGAAGCGGGTTGCATCGCTCGCGTTGCTTTCTCTGCTTGCCGCGTGCACGGTCGGGCCTGATTACAAGCGCGCGGCCGCCGAAACGCCGCCGACATGGCAGACGGATTCGTACTGGCGCGTCGGTGCACCGTCGCATGCGCCGCTTGCGCCCGACTGGTGGCAAAGTTTCGACGATGCCACATTGAACACGCTCGAAACGCAGGCGCTCGCGCAGAATCAGACGCTCGCCGCCGCGAGCGCGCATTACGAACAGGCCCGCGCGACACTCGCGCAAACGTCGTCGTTCGCGCTGCCCGAAATCGATCTTGGCGCAAACGCATCGCGCTCGCGCATCTCGAAGAATCGCCCGGTCAACAACTACAACACGCCGAACGCAACCACCGTCCAGAACGATCTCAAGCTCGCGCCCACCGTCAGTTATGACGTCGATCTCTTCGGCCGCATTCGTCGCGAAGTGCAAGGCGCGCAGGCATCGGCGGAACAGTCGCGCGACGATCTCGCCAATGCGCGCCTCGTGCTCACGACCGATCTCGCCAGCGCCTACTTTTCGATGCGCGAGCTCGATGCCGAAATCGATGTGCTGAACCGCTCCGTCGGTCTGCAAAAGAAAGCGCTCGATTACGTGAAGACGCAGCACGATCTCGGCGCGGTGTCGGGCCTCGATGTATTGCAGCAGCAAGCACAGCTCGATTCCACGCGCGTGCAGGCGCAGTTGCTCGTGAATCAGCGCGCGCAATTCGAGCACGCGATCGCCGCGCTGGTCGGCACGCCCGCGCCGCAATTTTCGATTGCGCCGGATCTCGGCGAGCGGCCCGTGCCGTCGATTCCACTCGGCGTGCCGAGCGACGTGTTGCAGCGCAGGCCGGACGTCGCGTCCGCCGAACGCGCGATGGCCGCGGCCAATGCGCAGATCGGCGTCGCGAAAGCGGCGTTCTTTCCGAGCCTGACGCTCAACGGCACCGTCGGTTGGGAAAGCACTGCGTTGTCCAGTCTGATTTCCGCGCCGAGTCTGTTGTGGACCATCGGCACGATGGCGAGTCAGGTCGTGTTCGACGGTGGACGTCGCGCGGCCGCCGTCGACTTCGCGAGCGAAGGCTATGTCGCGGCGGTGGCGAACTATCGGCAGACCGTGCTCGGCGCGTTTCAGCAGGTGCAGGACGGTATCGTCGGATTGTCGGTGCTCGATGGTGCAGCGAAACAATCGCACGCGGCCGTCGACGATGCGCAACGCCTCTTGTCGCTTGCGAACGATCGCTATTCGGGCGGCCTCGTTGCGTATCTCGACGTGATCACCGCACAGCAGCAACTGCTCACGAGCGAGCGTCAGGACGTGCAGATTCACGGTCAGCAACGCACGGTCGCGGTGGCGCTCGTCAAGGCGCTGGGCGGCGGCTGGGATGCGAATGATGCAGCGCAAGAAGTTGCAGATGCAACCAACAAGAATCCGGCGCACTGACGTCGAGCAAAACGTAAGCAAGATGCCCGCGAGACTCGTATAGTGAGCGGTGAGACAATACGGTAAACACACACTGAACGCGCACAGGTGCCAGGCATGAAAGTCCTGATTGTCGAAGACGAACACAAGGTAGTGGATTACTTGCGCTCGGGGTTGACCGAGCAAGGCTGGGTCGTCGATGTCGCCATGGACGGCGAGGAAGGCACGCATCTCGCCATCGAATACGACTACGACGTGATCGTGCTCGACGTAATGCTGCCGCGCCGCGACGGCTTCGCCGTGCTGAAGGCGCTGCGTCTGCAGAAGTCGACGCCCGTCATCATGCTCACGGCGCGCGATCACATCAACGATCGCGTGCGCGGTCTGCGCGAAGGCGCGGACGACTATCTGACCAAGCCGTTCTCCTTTCTCGAACTCGTCGAGCGGTTGCATGCGCTCGCCCGCCGCACGCGCGCACAGGAATCGACGCTCATTTCCGTGGGCGATCTGTACGTCGATCTGATCGGCCGCCGCGCCACCCGCGACGGCGTGCGGCTCGATCTCACCGCGAAGGAGTTTCAACTGCTCTCCGTGCTCGCGCGCCGCCACGGCGACATTCTCTCGAAGACGGCGATCACCGAACTCGTCTGGGAAGTCGATTTCGAAAGCCATACCAACGTCGTCGAAACGGCCATCAAACGTCTGCGCGCGAAACTGGACGGACCGTTCCGCACGAAGCTGCTGCATACCGTGCGTGGCATGGGCTATGTGCTCGAAGTGCGCGAAGCCCGCGACATGCGCGAAACACGAGAAGACGCGAGACCATCATGAACACGCCGTGGGCTTCGTTGCCGCAAGGGCCGCGTGCGCAGCGTTCCATATCGCGGCGCCTCGCGGTCATGTTCGCGCTCGTCGCGCTGTTCGTGTTCGCGCTCGTCGGCTCGGGGCTGTTCCTCGTGTTGCGCGTGCAACTCGAACAGCATCTGCGCGACTCGCTCGACAATCGCGCGGAAGTGGCGCGGCTCATCGTCACGCACGTGTCGAATCCGGACAAATGGAAGATCGCGAAGGAGAAGCTCGCAGACATCACGCCGCGCGACGGCTCCACGCTGTTTGCCGTGTCCAGCAGCGATCCGCGCTTCGAATACGGCACGCCGCCCTCCGGACACATCGTCAAGCGCGTGATGGGCGGCTATGCGCTCGTGCGCCCTGACGACCGCGCCTACGACATGCTGATGAGCACGCTGACAATTCCGCCCAACGCCGATCGTCCGCCGCTGCAATTGTTCGTCGCGATCGATTGTTCGCCCAACGTCCATACGATGCGCGCTTTCGGTCTCGCACTCGCCGCGTTGATGGCGCTCGCAACGGTCGCCGTGCTGCTTCTGAGCTATTCGGTGGCGCGGCTCGGTCTCGCGCCGCTCACACGCCTCACGCGCGACGCGCAGAAGCTGAGTCCGAACAATCGTTCGCAACGTCTCAACACGCGCTCTTTGCCGATGGAACTCGAAGACCTCGCGAAGTCCTTCAACGGCGCGCTTGAACGGCTCGATCACGCCTATGGACGCCTCGAATCGTTCAATGCCGATGTCGCGCATGAACTGCGCACGCCCGTCACCATCCTGATCGGTCAGACGGAAGTCGCATTGACGCGCGACCGTTCCATCGACGAATTGCGTCATACGCTGCAATCGAATCTCGAAGAGTTCGAACGCGTGCGCGCGATCATCAACGACATGCTGTTTCTCGCGCGCGCCGATCAGGGCGAGCGCGCAACCGGTCTGGTTGAAGTGTCGCTCGCGGCGGAAATTGCCCGCACGCTGGAGTTTCTGGAGATTCCGCTGGAGGAAGCACACGTCGATGCAGTCGCGAGCGGCGATGCGCGCGCCTTCGTCAACACATCGCTATTCGGCCGCGCGCTGTCCAATCTCGTCATGAACGCGATTCAGCATTGCGCGCCCGGCGCGACGATCTCGGTCTCGATCTCGCGCGAGCATGGACGTATTCGCATCTCCGTGGCCAATCCCGGCGCGCCGATTCAGCCGCAAGTCATGCAGCATCTGTTCGACCGTTTCTATCGCGCGGAGAGTTCGCGCACGAACAGCCGCGAGAATCACGGCCTGGGCCTGGCCATCGTGAAGGCGGTCGCGGAAATGCATCGAGGCACTGTGTCCGCGACGAGCGAGCACGGCATCAACACGTTCTCGTTTTCGGTCGCGCGCTTCGGGAATGAATCGCGGGCACCGAACGATGTATCTTTGCCGGTGCCGCCGGTCGTCGAGACGAAATCGGCGGCAACATGAGCGAGCGTTCGAACGCTCACGCTCACTGACAGAAGTATTCGTCCGATGCAGCGACCGGCGCGTCGGCCGTTGCCGGTTTGAAATGACTGTACTTGCGATACGTCTTGCCGTTGACCGTCACGGACTCGGCCGCCTCGGTCTCGCCCGAGCCCGATGCAATGGCGCTGCTATGCGCCTCGACCTGGCCGTTGCTCCACGCGCTTGCACGCGCGAACGAGCCGTCTTTCGACGTATCCGTTTTGCTTTGCGCGGATATCTGCGTCGTCACGGGATTGCCGAAACGCTTCGTATCCACCGATGATTCCGGGGCCTTGTAGCCCCACTTCGACGTGAGCGCGCTCATGTCGATTTCCTGCGGCTTCCATCCGATCACTTTCGTGCCGATAGCAAGCGGCGACAACTCCACCGCGACGATCTGCGTGCCGCGCCGCGCGACCAGCAAGCACTTGCCGCCCGACGTCTGCAGTGGCACGTAGCCGCTCGAAGGCAACAGGGCGAGCGCCTGAGCGTTGGGCATGGCCTGCACGCCGGCCGGGTTCGCGGCCCAGATTACGCCTGCGCTCGTGTCGGCGCGTGCGCTCGTCGGCATCATCGCGACCAGGGCACTCGTCGCAAGCGCGATGGCTGCCGCTTTCATCTGACTCTTCATCGCATGCCTCAGCGGGAAAACAAGGGTTGACTCTCCGGGACCATAGACAACCGAGTCAACCCTTAAAAGGGAGAGACGGCCCCAACGACGAGGCGCGTCTCCTCTGCTCCGTGGCGCCACTCTGCCACGGATCACGGCGTGTCACTTCATCATCGAGACTTCGATCTTTTCGCCGATGGGCGCGCTCGCCACATCGACGTCATCCGCTTGCTCGGACACGCGTGCTGCGACCGGAGCCGCGACCGGCTCGGCGGCGGGAGCCGGCTGCGCGATCTGCTTCGCGGCCACCGGCGCCGGCTGCTTCACTTCCGGCGCTTCCTGCGACTTGAGCTTGACGTCGGGATTGTTCGCGGCGGTGACCGGCAGGCCGAGACGCGCGCGCACGAGCGGATCGCGGTACTTCTCGTCGTCCGACAGCACCGCGCCCTCGCCCGACTTCGCGAGCGGCGTGGTCGTGCCCGGGCACAGATGGCCGGTCGCTTCGACTGCACGGCGGTTCGCATCGCTCTGGCAAAGCAGCGCGAGCGCGACATCGGTCAGGCCCATTGCGCGGAATTCGCGGGCATCGAGACGGCGCACGCAAGCCTGATCGACCATGGTCGTGCCGCCCGTCGCGCCGAAACCGGTGATCGAGAGGCCGAAGCTCGCCGAGCCCATGCAGGTGTCGGAGAGCGTCGTGGTGAGCGCAGGCGCGGCGATCGACGGCGTCGTGCGCACCGAGTACGAGCTTTGGTTGTAGTCGACGGTCGTGCGCGTGTCGAAGGCGCTGGAGCCGGGCGTCGAGGCCTTGCCGGTCGCATCCGCGCCGGTCGATGCGGTTCCGGTGGTGCCGCTGGCGCCGGTGCTCGATGCCATCGTCGAGGCTGCGCTGGAGTTCGAGTTCGTCAGCGATGGCATCGTCAGCGAGATGTTCACGTTCGACGAGCCGCCCATGGCCGATGAACGGCCGCCTGTCGCCGACGAGCGGCCGCCCGTGGCCGACGAATTGCCGCCGTTGGCCGTCGCGACGCCGAGCCCGCCCACCGACGATGAATTGGAACTCGTGTTGGCCGTCGAGTTAGCCGACGTGCCGATGTTGTTCAGGCTCGAGCCGCCGCCCTGACCGATGCCGGTGGAGGTCGACCCCGAGATCGAGCCCGATGAGGAATTGGCCGCGGTATCGGCGTGGGCAAGTTGCGCGGCGCAAAACAGAACCGCACATGCCAGTTGCAAAGTGGTCTTGTTCATTTTGGTTCTCCGGAAGGAAAGGGGAAAGCCTTGGTGCATGGCGATCCCGGAGCACGACTTAGAATTTTTATTGATTGCGATATGGGTTGCGGCAAAGGCTGCGTCCTGCAAACACGCGGCTCGTCACGACGCCGCCCCTGCCGTGGCTCACAGGCCGTCTTAACGCCAGCCGCCGCCGAGCTTGCTCCAGGCATTCGCTGCAGCGTCCGCGCCGGACGTACCGCCTGCTTGCGACGTGCCGTGGCCGAAGCCGCCGACCGTCGACGTGTTGGTGTGGCTCGTCGTGGCGTTCGTGTAGTTGCCCGTCACGCCGAAGCCGCTGCCGGCGATCGATTGCGCGTTGCCGTTGGCGGTACCACGGTCGGTCGCGGTGAAGTGGCCGAAGCCCGAGACGGAAGCCGAGGTCGAGCCGCCCGAGGTCGAGCTCGAGGAAGAGTTCGTGGTCGTGGCCATGGCGGCGACGGAGACGAACGAGAGCAGTGCGGCAGCGATCAGAGTGCGTTTCATGATTTGCATTCCTTATCGATCAAGTAAGTTTGAATTCTCTTTTTTAACCAGCCAAACGATGACGACTACGGCCGAGGAAAGCGAACGTGCGTTGCGGCGCTGCTCGCCATCCTTCGCCGCGTGGCTTAACGCCAGCCGCCGCCGAGCTTGCTCCAGGCGTTCGCAGCGGCATCCGCACCCGACACGCCCGTTGCCGACGAACCGCCGAAGCCCTTGCCGCCCACCGACGAGTTGTTGATGTGACCGGTCGTTGCGTTGGTCGTGTTGCCCGTCACGCCGAAGCCCGAGCCTGCCGTCGCCGACGCGTTGCCGTTCGAGAGGCCCGCGTTGGTCGCCGTGAAGGAACCGAAGCCGTAGACGGCTGCGGCGGTGTTGCCGCCCGACGTCGAGCTGGAGCTGGAGCTCGTGCCCGTTGCGAAGGCTGCTGCGGAAACGAGCGAGAGGATGGCTGCTGCGATCAGTTTGCGTTGCATGATGAGGTCTCCATTGGTAGGCGCACGGTTATATCCGGCTACATCGACGCCGATATGTAGCAGGCACAGCAATTCGTTTTTTATTCGCAGTCCTATTTCAATCGACTACCTTTCTTTCGCCTCGGAGAACCGGAACGAATGTCAGGGAGCGAGTGAGCGGAATGCGTGCCGGCGTGGGCCAGCGTTCAGATACGGTATGAAGCCATCACGCCGCATGCTTCGATGCAACGAAGCCGCCGTTCGTGACCCTTCAGATCGATGTTTGAGTGAGACGGGTTGTCGATTCCCGTCGAACGGAACATGGCGCGCAGGCCTTCCGCTTTTTTGATGTGCTTTGCGTTCGTCTTCATCGCAATCCCCGTATCATCTTTTCGATGATGTTCTCAGGCGTTTTCGTATTTGCTGAGTGCCTGTGTTTTGTGGTGACTGTACGGAAGATGAACCGGGTCAAGCGTGGGAGAGCCAACATTCGATCTCACGTCGCGCCAGATCGTGAGAAATTGAGTTGGACAGCACTCATATGATAGGCGCAGAAGCCCGCAAACGCTCTGTTTTCGCGGGTTTCCACGGATGCGCCGTGATGGTGCGCGGCGGGTGCGCGCGTTTTACGTGCGGCAGACCACGTAATTCAAACCGTGCTCAGACGCGCCATTTCCGTTTCGACGATGAGCTTCTTCAACTCTGGCACGCACGACCCGCAGTTGCCGCCCGCCTTCAGACACGACGTGATTTCCGCCGCGTTTTTGAGGCCCTTGTCGCGGATCGCATTGCAGATGGTATTGCGCCCGACGCCGAAGCACGAACACACCGTAGGTCCCGTGTCCTCGCCCTTGCCCATCGGCTGGCCGAGCAGCAGGCTTATGCGATCCTCTTCGTCGAGGCGGTCCTTCTCGAAGAGACTCGCGAGCCACGCGCGCGCGGGCAGATCGGGACGCTCGGAAATGAACACGCAGCTTTCGATGCGATCATCGATCACATGCGCCGCGCGATACACGCCCGCGCTCTTGTCCTCGTATTCGATCCAGTCGGCGTGTTGATCGTCGATACGAAAGAGCGTGCGCGCCCAGTCGCGATGATCGCCATTCGAGGCATCGAAACGATTGCGGCCCGCCATCTCATAGCGCACGAAGCGCGCGCCGTGCACGCGCGTCCAGTGCGTGACCATGTCGAGATCGGGCGCGCTGCGGGACAACGAAAAGCCATGCCACGTCACGTGAAATTTTTCGATTGAAACGGGCGTGTGCTTGAATTCGGGCTCGCCTGAAACCGGATCGACGACCGGGTTCACCACTGCGCCGACGCGTGCATCGGAGGCGACCTGATCGTTCCAGTGGATCGGCACGAATACGCTGCCGCGCGGCATGCCGCCGCCGTGCTGCACGCGCGCCACCATCGAGCCCCAGCGGCTCGCCACGCGCGCGAGTTCGCCTTCGCGCACGCCGCATGCGAGCGCGTCCTGCGGATGCATGTCGATGAACGATTCGCCGATATGCCCCGCGAGCTTCGCGGAGCGGCCCGTGCGTGTCATCGTGTGCCATTGGTCGCGCACGCGGCCCGTATTGAGCACGAGCGGATAGTCTTCGTCGGGCGCGTTCTTCGGTGCGCGCGGCGCCGTTGCGATGAAGCGCGCGCGGCCGTCCGCGTGACTGAAGCGGCGATCTTCGAAGAGACGCACAACGCCCTGTCCGTCCGGCGCAAACAGCGGCCATTGCACGGGCTGCAACGCATCGTAGCGTGCGCGGTCCATGCCGATCAAACCGCTCACATTGAACGCGCGATGCACGCCCGTCGCGGCATCGTTGCGATACGCGCTCAGACGCGCGTGCTCATCGAAAATCTCTTGTGGTCCCGCGAATGAGAAGCCATCGAATCCCATGCGCCGCGCCACATCGCAGATGATGCGCCAGTCCGCGCGCGCCTTGCCCGGCGCCGGAATGAAAGCACGTTGACGCGAGATGCGCCGCTCCGAGTTCGTCACCGTGCCGTCTTTCTCGCCCCAGCCGAGCGCGGGCAGCAACACATCGGCGAATGCGTTCGTGTCCGTCTTCTCGATGATGTCCGAACTCACGACCAGTTCGCACATGTCGAGCGCACGCTTCAAGCGATCGCTGTCGGGCAGGCTCACGACCGGATTCGTGCCCATGATCCACACGGCTTTCACGCGGCCACTTTCGATGGCATCGAACAATTCGACCGCCTTCAGCCCGGCGCGTTGCGCAATAGCCGGCGAGTTCCAGAACGTCTGCACGATCTCGCCGTGCAGCGGATCGCCGAACTCCAGATGCGCCGCCAACGTATTCGCGAGGCCGCCCACTTCGCGGCCGCCCATTGCGTTCGGCTGTCCGGTGAACGAGAACGGCCCCATGCCCGGCTTGCCGATGCGCCCTGTCAGCAGATGGCAATTGATGATGGCGTTGACCTTGTCCGTGCCCGCGCTCGATTGATTCACGCCTTGCGAGTACACCGTCACGACACGCTCGGTGCGCGCGAACAGACGATAAAACGCCATGAGGTCATGTTGATCGATCTTGCAGTCTTTCGCCGTCTGCGCGAGGTCCGCGGGACCGGCGGCGGCGAGCGCGGCGTCGAAGCCATGTGTGTGTGCATCGACGAAAGCGGCATCGGTTGCGCCGTGTTCGGCGAGGAACGCGAGCAGGCCGTTAAACAGCCGCACGTCGGTGCCCGGCTTGAGCGGCAAATGCAGATCGGCCATTTCGCACGTCGCGGTATAGCGCGGATCGATCACGACGATCTTCATCTCCGGCCGCTTCTCCTTCATCTTGACGATGCGTTGAAAGAGAATCGGATGACACCACGCGGTGTTCGAGCCAACAAGCACGACCAGGTCCGCGAGTTCGAGGTCTTCATAGTTCATCGGCACGAGGTCTTCGCCGAACGCACGCTTGTGCCCCGCCACGGACGACGACATGCACAGCCGCGAGTTCGTATCGATGTTCGCGCTGCCGATGTAACCCTTCATCAGCTTGTTGGCGACGTAATAGTCCTCGGTGAGCAGTTGCCCCGACACGTAGAACGCGACCGCATCCGGTCCATGTTGCGCGATGATGCGCGCGAAGCCGCTCGCGACCGTGCCTACGGCGTCGTCCCATGAAACGTCGGTGAGCAAGCCCGTATTTCTGTCGCGCAGTTTCGGCGCAAGCAGGCGTCCTTCGAGTCCCACCGTTTCACCGAGCGCCGAGCCCTTCACGCACAGACGCCCGAAATTCGACGGATGCGTCTCGTCGCCCGCGATCGTGACTTCGGTCGCGCTCGCAGGCGTCGCGTCCACGCCGCAGCCGACGCCGCAATACGGGCACGTTGTCTTAACCGTTGCAGATTGAATCGGGATGATGGGCATGCTCACGTTCGAAGTCTCTCTTGCTGATGCTTCATGCTGATCCGTTCGCTTCGCACAGCGCGCGGCCGAAGAGAAGCCTGTTGCGCAGATGCGCGACGTCGGTGCGGTTCTGGATAAGGTCGAAGTACCAGCCGCCGTCCTTCACGTCGCCGTAAAGCACCGCGCCGATCACGCGGCCCGCTTGCAGCACGAGACGCTTGTAGACGCCGCGGCGAGGATCGCGCAGCACGAGGTCCTCGCTGTCGTCATCGCCGATGAAATCGCCTGCGGAATAGAGGTCCACGCCCGTTACCTTGAGCTTGGTCGCGGTCGCGCGCTGCACGTAGCGGCGATGCCCCGCGCCCGCGAGATGCGCGCCCGCCACGCGCGCCTGATCCCAGATCGGCGCGACAAGACCGAATGTCGCCGAACGATGCTGCACGCATTCGCCCACCGCATAGACGCGCGGATCGAAGGTCTGCAGCGTGTCGTCGACGACGATCGCGCGCTCGCAATGCAAACCCGACGCCTGAGCCAGCGCGATGTTCGGCCGCACGCCCGCCGTCATCACGACGAGGTCCGCGTCGATCTGCGTGCCATCGGCGAAGCGCACCGCACGCACGCGGTCGTCGCCGATGATCGCGCTCGTCTGCGCGGCCATCGCAAAACGAAGACCAATCGCTTCGAGCGAACGCTTGAGCAAAGCCGACGCGCTGGCATCGAGTTGACGATCCATCAGGCTTTCGCTCGCATGCACCACCGTCACCGACATGCCCTGCCGCTGCAAGCCGTTGGCCGCCTCCAGCCCAAGCAGTCCGCCGCCGATGATCACCGCATGACGATGATCGCGTGCGGCATCGAGCATGATCTCGACGTCCTGGATGTCGCGAAACGCGATCACGCCGGGAAGATCGCAACCCGGCACCGGAATGATGAACGGCTTCGAGCCGGTCGCGATCAACAGACGGTCATAGCGCACCTCGACGCCCTTTTGCGAGCGCACGATACGCTTCGCGCGATCGATCGCAGTCACGGCATCGCCCGCATGCAGCGTGATGCCGTTGGCGTCGTACCAATCGCGCGTGTTGAGAATGATGTCGTCGACGCTCTTCTCTCCCGCGAGCACCGGCGAGAGCAGGATACGGTTGTAGTTGCCGTACGGCTCCGCGCCGAACACGGTAATGTCGTAAAGCTCGGGCGCGATCTTCAGCAGTTCCTCGACCGTGCGCATGCCCGCCATGCCGTTGCCGATGACGACCAGACGCTGACGCGCTTTCGCTTCATTCAGCGAGGCGAGACCCGCAACCGCATATTCGGTTTTCATGCGGCGATCCACACCTTGCCGCCCGCCACTTTCACGCGATAGGCGCTGACGGAAAGCTCGGGCGCTTCGAGGCATTCGCCGGTGCGCAAGTCGAAGTGCTGCTTGTAGATAGGCGATGCAACCACGACACGCTCGCCGAGACTGCCGACGATGCCCCGCGAAAGCACCGCTGCTTGCGAATGCGGATCGTAGTTGTCGATTGCATAGACGCTCGCTTCGTCGTCGCCGGCGAGATGGAACACCGCGACCTGCGTGCCCTTCACGAGCGCGCAGACGCCGGTATCCGGCACGATGTCGTCGAGTTCGCAAACGGCGGTCCAGTCCTGTTCGATGCGGTCGTTCATGATGATCTCCTTGAGTGCCGATGAATCAGACGGTTTCGATGACAACAGGAATCCCGGCGAGCTTCAACTTGCGCTCTTCAGGCGTCGCGGGACGAATCTGGCCGCGCTCCTCGACGAATGTCACGTTCGCATCGCCCTCGTCGCTGTTCACGAAGTGGCGGAAGCGCTTGCGCGTTTGCGGATCGGTGACGGCCTTCTTCCATTCGTCTTCGTAGGTATCGACCACGAGCTGCATCTCCGATTCGAGTTCGGCGGCAATGTCGAGCTTGTCGTTGATCACCACATCGATCAGATAATCGAGACCGCCTTCGAGGTTGTCGCGCCAGACGCTCGTGCGTTGCAGACGGTCGGCCGTCCGCACGTAGAACATCAGGAAGCGATCGATATAACGCACGAGCGTTGCGTGATCGAGATCCGACGCGAGCAATTCCGCATGACGCGGCTTCATGCCGCCGTTGCCGCAGACATAGAGATTCCAGCCCTTTTCAGTCGCGATCACGCCGATGTCCTTGCCTTGCGCTTCGGCGCATTCGCGCGTGCAGCCCGACACGCCGAACTTGATCTTGTGCGGTGTGCGCAGACCCTTGTAGCGGTTCTCAAGCTCGATCGCGAGGCCGACCGAATCGCCGACGCCATAGCGGCACCACGTCGAACCGACGCACGACTTCACCGTGCGCAACGCCTTGCCATAGGCATGGCCCGACTCGAAGCCCGCGGCGATCAACTCTTCCCAGATGAACGGCAACTGCTCGACGCGCGCACCGAACATATCGACGCGTTGCCCGCCTGTGATCTTCGTATAGAGGCCGTACTTCTTCGCGACCTGACCAACGGCGATCAGACCATCGGGCGTCACTTCGCCGCCCGGCATGCGCGGCACGACGGAATACGTGCCGTCGCGCTGAATGTTGGCGAGGTAGTAGTCGTTCGAATCCTGCAGGCTCGCGTGCTCCGTCTTCAGCACGAACTCGTTCCAGCACGAAGCGAGAATGCTCGCGACGACAGGCTTGCAGATATCGCAGCCGCGTCCCTTGCCGTGCTTCGCGAGCATCGATGCAAACGTGCGGTGCCCTTCTACGCGCGCGATGTGATACAGCTCCTGACGCGAATAAGCGAAGTGCTCGCAGAGATGATTGTTGACGGCCATGCCCTGCCGCTTCATCTCCGACTTCATGACTTGTGTCACGAGCGGCACGCAGCCGCCGCACGTCGCGCCCGCCTTGCACGATGACTTGATCGCGCCGATGCTCGTTGCGCCTGCGCACACCGCCGCGCAGATTTCGGCCTTGCTCACGTTGTTGCACGAGCAGATCTGCGCGGCATCGGGCAACGCTTCGACGCCGAGTGCGGGCTTCGCCCGGCCATCGCTCGAAGGCAGGATCAGGAATTCGGGCGCGTCGGGCAACTCGATCTTGTTGAGCATCATCTGCAACAGCGTGCCGTATTCGCTCGCATCGCCGATCATCACCGCGCCGTGCAGAAACTTGCCGCAATCGGATACGACAAGCTTCTTGTAGACCTGCTTGCGCTCGTCGCTGTATTGATACGTGCGGCTGCCCGGCGTCTTGCCGTGCGCATCGCCGATACTCGCCACGTCCACGCCCATCAGCTTGAGCTTGGTGCTCATGTCCGCGCCCGCGAACGCGGCTTCGATACCGGCGATCTGTTTCGCGACGATGCGCGCCATGTCATAACCCGGCGCAACAAGACCGAACAACTGGCCTTGCCACAGCGCGCATTCGCCGATCGCATAGATATCGGCATCGCTCGTGCGGCAAGCGTCGTCGATCATGATGCCGCCGCGTGCGCCGATCTCGAGACCCGCTGCACGCGCGATGTCGTCGCGCGGACGGATGCCTGCGGAAAACACGATCATGTCGGTGTCGAGATGCGTGTCGTCGGCGAAGTTCATGCGGTTCGCCGCATCCGCACCGTCCACGATCGCAAGCGTGTTCTTGCCGGTATGCACAGTCACGCCGAGTTCTTCGATCTTGCCGCGCAGCATGCGGCCGCCGCCTTCATCGACTTGCACCGCCATCAGGCGCGGCGCGAATTCGACCACGTGCGTCTCAAGCCCCATGTCGCGCAACGCCTTTGCCGCTTCGAGACCGAGCAAGCCGCCGCCGACCACCGTGCCCGTCTTCGAGCGCGCGCCGCATGCCTGCATCGCTTCGAGATCCTCGATCGTGCGATACACGAAGCAGCCATCGCGATCGCGTCCTTCGACCGGCGGCACGAACGGATACGAACCGGTCGCGAGCACGAGTTTGTCGTAAGCGAGCACGTCGCCGTTTGATGCCGTGACGGTGCGCGCCGCACGATCGATCGCAACCGCGCGTGCATTGAGCTTGAGCACATAGCCCGACTGCTCGAAGAAGCCTTCCTGGACGAGCGAGAGATCGTCCGCCGACTTGCCCGAAAAGAACTCGGTCAGATGCACGCGATCGTAGGCCGCGCGCGGTTCTTCGCAGAGCACGGTCACGTCGAGTGCGTCGTGGCCGCTCTCGGCGAGACATTCGAGGAACTTGTGGCCGACCATGCCGTGGCCGATGACGACGATTTTCATGACGGGGACCCTTTTCAATTCTCAGATGCTTAGTTGGCGATGCCGCTGTTGACGGCCAGTGCGCTTTCGCGCAACGCGGCTTCGCGCGCTTTGTGTTCCGGCGAGAAGCGCACGGCGAGCGCGCAGAGCGCGGTGCCCGCGACGATCACGCCGAGCATCGACAACGTTGCTTGCGCGCTGCCTAAGCCTTTCATCAGGAAGCCCGCCGCGACGGCGCCGACATTGCCGCCCGCGCCGATCACGCCCGCCACGCCGCCGAGCGCCTTTCGATCGATGAACGGAACCAGCGCGTAGGTCGCGCCGCACGCCATGTGCGTGAAGAGGCCGAATGCGAGCATCGAGATGACGGCGAGCGCGGCGCTCGGCGCATGCGCGAACGCATACAGACCGATGCCTTCGCCCGCGATCAGCGCGAACAACAAGGTCGCGCGAATGTCGAGGCCGCGGCGGGCGGCCGCCTTGTCCGAGAGCCAGCCGCCGAGTGCGCGCGCGAACAGCGCCAGCAGGCCGAAGCTGCCCGCCGCCATGCCTGCCTGAGCGAGCGTGAACTGAAAGCGATCGACGTAATACACCGCCGCCATATTGTGGATGAACACTTCCACGCCGAAGCACGCGCCGTAGGTCACGAAGAGCATCCACACGCGATAGTTCGAGCACGCGGCGAGGAAGCTCTGCCATCCGCCTTTCTTGCCGCCGTCGATCGCGATGCCCGCGCGGCGTAGCGTCGAGAAATCGCCTTGCGGGCAGTCCTGCGTATAGCGCCAGTAGAAGTACGCCATCACCGGCATCGCGATGCCCGGCACGATCAGCGCGATGCGCCATGCCGATGCAGCGCCCGCGCCGAGTGCGATCGCCGCCGCGACGAGCAGCGGCACGATCGCCTGCGCCGCGCCCGCACCCGCGTTGCCCCAGCCAGCGGTCGTCGCGTTCGCGGTGCCGACGACGTTCGGCGCGAACATCACCGACGTGTGGTACTGCGTGATGACGAAGCTCGCGCCGATCGCACCGATCGCGAGACGGCACCACAGAAAGCTGTCGTAGCCCGTGGAAAGTGCCGCACCGAGCACGGGCACCGCGCCCGCGAGCAGCAGCACGCTATACACCTTGCGCGGGCCGAAGCGGTCGCACATCGGACCGACGACGAGGCGCACGAGAATCGTCACCGCCACGGCCGCGATGTTGATGTTGGCGACCTGATCCGCGCTAAGTCCGTATTCGCGCTTGATGAGCGGCATCAGCGGCGCGCAGGCGAACCACGCGAAGAAGCACACGAAGAACGCCATCCACGTGAGATGGAAGGCGCGCATCGGCGCCGTGCGCATGCTGAAAAGATCGATCCGGGTGGCTTTGTCCATCGCTGTGTCGTTCCTGTGATCGCCAAAAAAGAAAGGCGTCCCGCGCATGCAGCCGGTTAGCCGATGCGGGGGACGCCGTTGTCCGATGCCCGCATGTCGTCGACCTGCCGGGCGCTGTATTCAGGACGGATCGCCGTTGATCCGATGGCAACGCTTAAGGCAAGGCCTATGCCATGCGCGGCGCATCGGCCGGAGAGCGGCGCAGGACAAGGCTTCGCGGGCCGCATGCACCGCTTCCGCGCGCACGCTTCGCGTCGTGTTTCGATGCAGACAGGCACAGCGATGGTGCGACGCAGCACTGATGACGTGCGCACACGGACCTCGCGCGATGCGGATCGAATATTCGTGACGCAGTTATTTGTACGATTCAGTTAATCTGATTAACCGTTTCGTGAGCTTCTTACGTTCACTCGCGCGATGCACAGCCGCGCCGAAGCGGTGCGATGTCAAGCGACGCGCACAAGCGCGGTGCCTTTGGCAGCACCGTGAGCATCGACGCAGCAAGACACGACGGCGCGCACGCGAATGGCCCGCTTATTGCATTGCTGAATGCGCTGCGGGCAACGGCGTTCGTGGCACGAGAACTATCCATGCAAGGACAACGGCGTCCCTTTCGTGCATCGACACGAGCGGACGCTTTTTGCGTTTACTGCGCCGCGCCGCTGCACTCCGCACACTCGCCACGCCGAATCAGGAAGCAACGATGAGCACCGTACAAGGCAAAGTCACCCTACTCTCCGCAGGTCCCGGCGATCTGGACTTGCTGACCCTGCGCGCCGCGAAGGCGCTCGCCGCCGCCGACGTCCTCCTCGTCGACGATCTCGCCAACGCCGACATCGTCACGCTGGCTAAGCATGCGCGCGTGATCCGCGTCGGCAAGCGCGGCGGCTGCAAATCCACGCCGCAGGCGTTCATCCAGCGCCTGATGCAGCGTTACGCGAAGAAGGGGCTGCACGTGGTGCGCGTCAAGGGCGGCGACGCCTTGCTGTTCGGCCGCGCGGGCGAAGAGATCGCGGCTTTGCGTGAAGCACATATTCCGGTCGATATCGTGAACGGGGTGTCGTCGGGATTCGCGGCGGCGGCGGGACTCGGCATCTCGCTCACGCATCGCGATCATTGTCAGGGCGTGACCTTCGTCACCGCGCACATGCAGGATCACAGCCAGCCGGATTGGGCCGCGCTCGCCGCCACCGGCACCACGCTCGCGATCTATATGGGCATGAGCCGCATCGCGAGCCTCACGGCGGCGTTGCTCGACGCGTTGCCCGCGAACACGCCCGCCGCCGTCGTGCAGAACGCGGGATCGCACGAGGAACGCCGTCTCGTTACGACACTCGATCGTCTCGCGGACGAAGCGCTCGCCGCCGGTCTCGGAAGTCCTGCGGTGATTCTCATCGGCGGGGCGATCGGCGAAGCGGCCGAATTCGCCGCGCGCACGGACGATACGCGGAGCCTCGCGCATGCGGCGTGAAGCGGGTTCTCAAACGGCAAGCGGCGCGTTAAAGTCGTCAGCGTCTCTCTCGCCGTTCTTCGCATGACCGCTTCCTTCGCTTCCCGCATGCTGCGCGTCCTGCTCGTCACCGACACCGCCAAGCCCATCGGCGACCTGCGCGAGCAGCTCGCGCGCATGGGCTACGACATGCTCGCCGAGGTGGCCGCGCCGTCGGCGCTGCATGCGGCCGTCGAGAGCCAGAAGCCCGATGTCGTCATCATCGATACCGAGTCGCCTTCGCGCGATACGCTCGAACAGCTCGCCGTGATGAACAAGGCCGCGCCGCGTCCCGTGCTGATGTTCAGCACCGACGCCGATCAGCAATTCATCCGCGCGGCGGTCGGCGCGGGCGTGACGGCGTATTCCGTCGAAGGGCTCGCGCCCGCGCGGCTCGCACCGATCATCGAAGTCGCGCTCGCGCGTTTCGCGCACGAGGAACAGTTGCGCCAGCGCCTCGCCAAAGTGGAAGACGAGCTGGAACAGCGCAAGGTCATCGACCGCGCGAAACGCCTCCTGATGGACAAGCGCGGCATGTCCGAAAACGACGCCTACGCGGCGCTGCGCAAACGCGCAATGGATCAGGGCGTCAAGGTCGCGGAAATCGCGCGCCAGCTTCTCTCCATGGCCGATCTCCTGCGCTAACGCACGCATTCAAGAATCCGATATGACTTCGCCCGACACGACATTCTCCGCGCCCGAACGCACGCATCTGCGGCTCGGCTTCGTCGCGCTTTCCGATGCCGCGCCGCTCGCCGCCGCCGCACTGCGCGATCTGGGCGCCCGGCACGGCATCACGATCGAACTGTGCCGCCAGCCGTCGTGGGCGGCCGTGCGCGACAAGCTGCTCTCCGGCGAAATCGACGCGGCGCACGCGCTCTACGGGCTCGTGTACGGCGTGCAACTGGGCATCGGCGGGCCGCAGGCGGACATGGCCGTGCTGATGGTGCTCAACCGCAACGGTCAGGCGATCACGCTGTCGCGTCCGCTTGCCGATGCCATCGATGCAGGCGCGAGCGTTAAGCAGGCGCTGCGTGCGCTCGGCCGTCCCCCGGTCCTGGCTCAAACGTTCCCGACCGGCACGCACGCGATGTGGCTCTACTACTGGCTCGCGGCGCAAGGCGTGCATCCGCTGCGCGATGTGCAGAGCGTCGTGATTCCGCCGCCGCGCATGGCCGACGCGCTCGTCGAAGGCGCGCTCGACGGCTTTTGCGCGGGCGAGCCGTGGCACGCGGTGGCGCAGGCGCGCGGCGCGGGGCGCACGGTCGCGTACACGAGCGAAATCTGGCCGGATCATCCGGAAAAGGTGCTGGCGTGCCGGCGCGATTTCGCCGCGCTCTATCCGAACACGGCGCGCGCGCTCATCCGCACGCTGCTCGACGCCTGCGCATGGCTCGATGCGCCCGCGCATCGCACGGAGATCGCCGGGGCGCTGGCGTCGAAGGAGCTGCTCGGCGTGTCGCGCGAACTGATCGAAGCACGGCTCGCGACAACCGATGGCGGCGCCGCGCGCGCCCTTCCCGTGCGTTTTTTCGACGGCGGCGCGGTCAACTATCCGCGCGCATCGGACGGGCTGTGGTTCATCACGCAATATCGACGCTGGGGCATGCTGAACACCGATATCGACGACGCCGCCATCGCCGCGAGCGTCAATCAGACCGCGCTCTATCGTGAAGCGGCAAAGGCGGCGGGCATCGCCGTTCCGGGCGAACAACGCGCCGCCACCTTTTGCGACGGCCGCGTCTGGGACGGCGGCGACACGGCGGCGTATCTCGCGGGCTTCGCGATCGGCGCATAGAAAAGCGCCTACCATGAAATCTCCAGCGCGCACCGGAGATTCGCCATGGAACTGCTCGCCATTGCCATCGACAAGCCCGAGGACACCAATTTCATCCTCGGGCAATCGCATTTCATCAAGACCGTCGAGGATCTGCACGAGGCGCTCGTCGGCACCGTGCCGGGCATCCGCTTCGGGCTCGCGTTCTGCGAGGCATCGGGCAAGCGGCTCGTGCGCACATCGGGCACGGACGCGCATTGCGTCGATCTGGCCGCGCGCAATGCGCAGAACATCGGCGCGGGGCATAGCTTCATCATCGTGCTCGGCGACGGCTTTTTTCCCGTCAACGTGCTCAATACCGTCAAGATGGTGCCCGAGGTCTGCCGCATTTTTTGCGCGACCGCGAATCCGACTCAGGTGCTCGTCGCGCAGACGGATCAGGGACGCGGGATCGTCGGCGTGATCGACGGGCTGCCGCCGCTGGGCGTCGAGACCGCCGAGGACGTGCAGTGGCGCCACGATCTGCTGCGCAAGATCGGCTACAAGGCATAAGCCGGCATAAGCGGCATAAGCGGCCTGAGCGACCCCGAGCGCGCAGAAAGCCGCGCCGCGCCTTGACTTGGCGGCGCAAATCGCGAGAATGTGGCGCGCCGCCGCGCCCGCCCGCCGGCGCGTTTTTCCGGCCGGGGCGCGACATCATGGACAATATCGGGATGCGGTATAAACGCCGTTGGCGTTTCCGCGTCCCGGATACCGCGCGCGAAAGCGGCGGCGCGGCCTTCGACAAGGCTCGCGACGCCGCCGTCCGGGCGCGCGTCAGCAGAATCCCGGCATCACACCCGCCGATACGGCACCGAACACCGGCCACCCGCGCCGCCCGAGGATGGGGTCGTCCTCGCGCGGCCTACAGGAGCATCACATGACCGACATGAATCCAGGCTTTTTCGGCAGGCTAGGCATTGCCTTCGGCGCCTTTTTCGGCATTCTGGGCAATGCAGCGTTCGCAGGCCGCGTGCAGCGCCTGCGCGAAGTGCCGCATGCGCCTGAGGCCGCACCTGTCGCGCCCGCCGCGCCGGTAACACCGAAGCCCGCCGCCGCGCCCGTCCAGCCCGCGCCCTCGACGCTCAAGGAAGCAAGCCCGATCGCCGCGCTGCAACTGCTCGCGCTTTTGCAGCGCGATGCGCGTTTTATCGATTTCGTCGAAGAGGACATCGCCAATTACGGCGACGCCGACATCGGCGCGGCCGCCCGCCTCGTGCACGACGGCTGCCGCGCCGTGCTGCGCGAACACTTCACGATCGCGCCCGTGCGCAGCGAAGCCGAAGGCAGCCGCATCACGCTGCAGGAAGGCTTCGACGCAGCCGCGGTACGCCTGACGGGCAATGTCGTCGGCCGTGCGCCTTTCAGCGGCAATCTCAGCCATCGCGGCTGGAAGGTCGAGGACACGCGCCTGCCGAAGCTCGCGCCGTCCCATGATGCGAGCATCGTCGCGCCGGCGGAGGTGGAACTGTGAGCGATATCCATTCGAACGAAAATCAGGCGCGCTATTCGATCGGCGTCGATCTCGGCACGACGCACTGCGCGCTCTCGTACGTCGACATGAGCGCAAGCGACGGCGAAAAAACCGCGCAAGGCGTGCTGCCGATCTCGCAACTGACCGCGCCCGGCGCCGCCGAAGAACGCGATCTGCTGCCGTCCTTCCTCTATCTGCCGCACGAAAGCGAACTCGCGCCCGGCGATCTCACGCTGCCGTGGACGCAGGAGCGCCGGTTCATCGTCGGCGAACTGGCGCGCAGCCGGGGCGCGGGCACGCCGATCCGTCTTGTCTCCAGCGCGAAAAGCTGGCTGTGCCATCCGGGTGTCGACCGGCGCGCGGCCATTCTGCCGGCGGATGCACCCGAGGAAGTCGAGCGCGTCTCGCCGATGGAAACCTCCGTGCGCTATCTGACGCATTTGCGCGAAGCGTGGAACCATGCGCATCCGGACGCGCCGTTCGATCGGCAGGACGTCACCGTGACGATTCCCGCGTCCTTCGATCCCGCCGCGCGCGAACTCACCGCCGAAGCGGCTGCGGCCGCCGGCTACACGCGCATGACGCTGCTCGAAGAACCGCAGGCGGCGCTCTATAGCTGGATCCAGAAGTCGGCCGGCGGCTGGCGCAAGCAAGTGCGCGTGGGCGACGTGATTCTCGTCGTCGATGTCGGCGGCGGCACGACGGACTTGTCGCTGATTGCGGTCGTCGAGCGCGAAGGGAATCTCGAACTGCATCGCGTGGCGGTCGGCGAGCATATCCTGCTCGGCGGCGACAACATGGATCTCGCGCTTGCACACACGGTCGCACGCAAGCTCGCGGCGCAGGGCACGCAGCCCGATCCGTGGCAGTTGCGCGCGCTCACCTATGCGTGCCGCTCGGCGAAGGAAACGCTGCTCTCCGATCCATCCGTCGATGCCGTGCCGCTCGTCGTGCCGAGCCGCGGCTCGAAGCTGATCGGCGGGACGCTGCGCACCGAACTCACGCGCGCCGAACTCACGCAGATCCTGCTCGAAGGCTTTTTCCCGTCGGTCGATGCAGCGGCGCGGCCCGTTTCCCGCGCGCGCGTCGGCCTGACGCAACTCGGTCTGCCCTACGCGCAGGACGCCGCCGTGACGCGCCATCTCGCCGCGTTCCTCGGCCGCCAGGTGAACGCGCTCGCGGAAGTCGAAGGCCTCCAGCATCAGGCACCGCAAGGCGCGACGCTGCTGCATCCGACCGCCGTGCTCTTCAACGGCGGCGTGTTCAAGTCGCCGCTGCTCGTCGAGCGCGTGATGAGCACGCTCAACGCGTGGCTCGCCAGCGAAAACGCGCCCGCCGCGCGTCTGCTCGAAGGCGCGGATCTCGATCTCGCGGTCGCGCGCGGCGCGGCTTATTACGGCTACGTGCGGCGCGGCCGTGGCGTGCGCATCCGCGGCGGCACGGCGCGCGCGTATTACGTCGCGGTCGAATCGGCGATGCCCGCCGTGCCAGGACTGGAGCCGCCGGTGCAGGCGCTGTGCATCGCGCCCTTCGGCATGGAAGAAGGCACCGAGGCCGAACTGCCCGCGCAGGAATTCGGTCTCGTGGTCGGCGAGCCGGTGCATTTCCGCTTCTTCGGCTCGTCGGTGCGGCGGCAGGATCAGGTCGGCACGCTGCTCGAATACTGGCAGCCGGACGAGTTGCAGGAACTCGAGGAAATCGAAGCTTCGCTGCCGCCCGAAGGCCGCACGCCGGGCGAAGTCGTGCCCGTCAAGCTGCACGCGCGCGTGACCGAAGCCGGCACGCTCGAACTCGAAGCAATTCCGCGCGGCTCGTCGGAACGCTGGAAAGTGGAGTTCGACGTGCGCGGCGGCGTCAGCGCGGATCAGGGCATGGGCCGGTAAGTGGCCGCACGCAAGAAAAAGGCGCCGGGCGCGCGGTACAGCGTCGGCATCGATCTGGGGACGAGCAATACCGTCGTCGCCTACGCGGAAACCGGCTCGAACGATATCCGCGTGTTCGACATCGACCAACTCGTCAGTCCCGGCGAAGTGTCCGCGCGGCCGCTGTTGCCGTCGCTGCGCTATCACTTCGCGCCCGGCGAACTCAAAAGCGCCGATCTGCAATTGCCGTGGGGCGAGATGGAAGCGCCCGCCGTGATCGGCACGATCGCGCGGACGCTCGGCGCGCAGGTGCCCGGACGGCTCGTATCGAGCGCGAAGAGCTGGCTGTCGCACGCGGCGGTCGATCGTCTCGCGCCCATTCTCCCGTGGGGCGCGGGCGACGACGTCGAAAAAATCTCGCCCGTGATCGCCAGCGCAAGCTATCTGGCGCACGTGCACGCGGCCTGGAACGAGCGATTTCCGGATGCGCCGCTCGATGCGCAAGAGGTGGTCTTGACCGTGCCCGCCTCCTTCGACGAAGGCGCGCGCGCCCTCACGCTCGAAGCCGCGCGCATGGCGGGGCTCGAAAAACTGCGGCTTCTGGAAGAGCCGCAGGCCGCGTTCTACGACTGGCTGTTTCATCACCGCTCGACACTCGCCGATGCACTCGCGGCCACGCGTCTCGTGCTGATCGTCGATGTCGGCGGCGGCACGACCGACCTCACGCTGATCCAGGTCGCGATCGAGGACGGCGAGCCGGTGCTCACGCGCATCGGCGTGGGCAACCACCTGATGCTCGGCGGCGACAACATGGACCTCGCGCTCGCGCATCTGGTCGAAAAGCGCCTCGCGGGCAGCGATGCGCGGCTCTCCGCCGGGCGTCTGTCGCAACTGGTCGAACGCTGCCGCGCCGCGAAGGAGCAGTTGCTGGGCAAGCATGCGCCCGATTCCACGTCGATCACCTTGCTCGGCGCGGGCGCGAAACTGATCGGCGGCGCGCGTTCGGCGGATGTGACGCGCGAGGAAATCGAGCGGATCATCGTCGATGGCTTTTTTCCGATGGTGTCCGCGAGCGACCGGCCGGGCCGCGCACGGGGCGGCATCGTCGAATTCGGGCTGCCGTATGCGAGCGATGCGGCCATCACGCGGCACATCGCCGCCTTCCTCGGCCAGCACGCGGGCGAGGCACGCAAGGCGCTCGACATCTCCGACGACGCCGCCGCGATTCCCGACACCCTGCTGCTGAACGGCGGCGTGTTCCGTGCCGATCCGCTGGCGAAACGCATCGCCGATACTGTGTCGGGCTGGCGCGGCGACGCCGTCAACGTGCTCGAAAACCGCGATCCCGACGTGGCGGTCGCGCGCGGCGCGGTCGCCTATGCGCTCGCGCGTGCGGGCCATGCGCCGAAGATCGGCGGCGGCTCGGCGCGCAGCTTCTTCCTTCTGCTCGACGACGCCGCCGCACCCGCCGACGATGCCGCCCGCGCCGTGTGCGTGCTGCCGCGCGGCACCGAGGAAGGCCAGCCGATCCATCTCGCGGACCGCACGTTTGCGCTCACGCTGGGCGCGCCGGTGCGCTTCCACCTGGCGTCATCGGTGACGGAGACCGCGTACAGCGCGGGCGAACTCGCCGACCTGAGCGCGGCCAGCGGCGATTACGTGCGCCTGCCGCCGATCGCGACCGTCGTCGAGCCGCGCGCCGGCGACAAGGGCAAGCCGCGCGAGACGGCCGTGCAACTGACGACATCGCTCACCGAAGTCGGCACGCTGGAGATGCACTGCATCGCCGTCGACGATCCCTCGCAACGCTGGCTGCTCGAATTCCAGTTGCGCCGCGAGGCCCCACCCGCCGACGACGCCGCCGCCGAATCGCATCCCGCGCTGCCGAAGGCGATCGAGCTGATCGACCGCACGTTCGGCTCGCGGGCGCAGGATATCGGCCCGAAGGAAATCAAACGTCTGCGCGCGCAGCTCGAACAGGCGCTCGGCACGCGCGATACGTGGGACATCGCGCTGCTGCGCGAGCTGTTCGGCGCGCTGTGGGAACGCGCGAAGAAGCGCCGCCGCTCCGCCGATCACGAGCGTCTGTGGCTCAATCTCGCGGGTTTTTGCATGCGGCCGGGCTTCGGCTATCCGCTCGACGAATGGCGCGTCGAGCAGTTGTGGACGTTGTTCGACCAGGGCATTCAGTACAGTAACGAGAGTCAGATCTGGTCCGAATGGTGGACGCTCTGGCGCCGCGCGGCAGGCGGCCTCGCCGAGCCGGCACAACTACGCCTGCTCGACGATATGGCCTTCGTGCTCCAGCCGCCCGGCACGAGTCGCTATCGGCGGGCGGCGGGCGCGGCGCGCGCGGGTTACGAGGACATGGTGCGGCTCGCGGCATCGCTGGAACGCGTGCCGGTCGAACGCAAGATCGAAGTGGGCGAATGGCTGCTCACGCGCCTCAAGAAGCCTTCGGAGAACATGCAAAGCTGGTGGGCGGTCGGCCGCATCGGCGCGCGCCAGCCGTTCTACGGCAGCGCGCATGGCGTCGTGCCGCCGGAAATCGCGGTGACGTGGCTCGATGCGATCCTCGCGCTCGACTGGAAAAAGGTCGATCCGGCCGCGTTCGCCGCCGTGCAGATCGCCCGCATGACCGGCGACCGCTCACGCGATCTCCCCGACGACGCCCGCGCCGCCGTCGTGCAGCGCCTCGAAGCGATGGGCGCCGCGCACGCGTGGATCGCAATGGTCCGCGAGACCGTCGAACTCGATCGCGCGGACGTGGGCCGCGTGTTCGGTGAAACGCTGCCGGCAGGGCTGAAGCTGATCGGTTAAAGGTTCGTGGCAGGCCGTCGCACGTGAAAATGCTTCGGCCTCAGAAGCTTTTTTGGCCCGACGTTGCGCGCACGCCGCGCCGCGTCTTGAATACCGGCTGGGCGCATCCTATGGTTATCAGTGTGTCGCTATGGACACAACACTGAAGGAGGTCAACATGCCATCCCCACGCAAGGCTCAAGCGAGCCAGCCCGCTGAAACGGAAATGTCGAGCCGCAAGAAAACCGCCGGCACCAAGGCATCGCCCGCGAAAGCAACCGGCGCCAAGGAAATGCAGGTCACGAAGCGCAGCACCAAGGCCAAGCCGAAGGCCTGAGCGAGCGTCGAAAGTTTCGCCCTCGTCGTCGTGCGGGGGGCATTCGTTGTGGCTGTCCTTCGAAACGGCGGTGCGCACGCGCTGCGCTCGCCGTTCGACCTCCTTCCTTTTCCCTGCCGCAGCGCCGTACGCGCCAACGCGCGCCATCGCCCGCCAAAATCCGCCATCGATCCACGATAAAGCCGCAATAATTTCCGTTTATAACGGCTGATTGCTAAAAAAAGGCGTATTGGTATGACCGCATTGGCCTAAAGTAGAGTTCCCCGATTCCGTGAGGGAGCATGAAGATGGCCGTACCGCAACGCGCCGCCGGCGTGCGTACTCCAGGCATTCTGTCCGCCGCCGCGCGTGAAGCCGGCGCGAGCCTGGTGCGCAATCTCTCGATTCCGGCGCCGTTCTCCGATCCCGTCGTCGAGGCCCAGTTCCTCGAAGACCACAGCCAGCGCTTCTGCGCGTTCCGGCGCGCCTCGGCGCTGCTGGCGCTCGTCATCTGGACGTGTTTTCTCTGGTGGGACTTCAGCTTCGTGCGCGGCAACAAGGCGCTCAACGTGCGCCTGGCCGATATCCTCGCGCTGCGCTTCGCAGGCGTCGCGCTGCTGATTTTCGTGGGCGCGCTGGTGCTGCGGCCGTCGTTCCGCTCGCACGCCACCGCGCATCGCGTCATTCTCACGGGCATCTTCGGGCTGCTGTGCCTGATCCTCACGATGGTCGCGATCACGCCCGCGCCCTACAACTACACGCAGTACTTCATCGGCCTGTATCTCGCGCTGTTCTTCCAGTTCAGCTTCTTTTACCTGCGCTCGCGGGTCGCGCTGAGCGTGGGCATCGTCACGATGGCGTCGGTCATCGTCGCGCAGATCGCCATTCATCTGCTCAACACAGAGGATTTCTTCGCCGGGTTGTTCTATATGTTCAACGTCGTGATCGTGGGTCACGGCGTCTGCACGCACGCCGAGCGCGTGTCGCGCGAGCGGTACAGTTCGGAGCGCGCGCTCGCCTCGCTCAACGACGAACTGCGCACCGCCAACGTGTCGCTCGGCCGCAAGAACCGCGAGCTGGAAGTATCGAAGAAGGATCAGGAAAACAAGACGCATGCGCTGCTCGCGCTGCGCGAACAGCAGATGATCGCCGCGCAGACCGCGAGCCGCGAGAAATCCAACTTCCTCGCCGCCGCGACACACGATCTGCGTCAACCGATGCACGCGCTCAACCTGTTTCTGCAAGCCGCCGCCGAAGCCATCCGCAACGGCGAATTCGCGCAGGCGGAGCGGCTCATCGACGAATGCGGGCGTTCTTCCGTGATCCTCGCGCGTTTGCTGAACGCGGTGCTCGATCTGTCGCGGCTGGAATCGGGGCGCGTCGTGCCGCGCTATCACGTGTTCGACGTGCGGCAGATCGTCGAGGAAGCCGCCGCGCAACTGCGGCCGTTCGCGACGAGCCGCGGCGTCGAATTGCGGCTGCGTCTGCCGAAGGAGGAAGTCGTCTGCGTGCGCAGCGATTCGCACTGGCTCGGCCGCGCGGTCGCGAATCTGGTGTCGAACGGCATCAAGTATGCGGACCAGAACAAATCGTCGAAGCCGACGGTGATCGTCGGCGTGGTGCGCTCGGCCACGCGGGCGCGCATCGACGTGCTGGATAACGGCATCGGCATTCCGGCCGATTATTTCGACGCGATCTTCCAGCCGTTCTTTCAGGTCGACAATCCCGAGCAGGATCGCGACAAGGGGCTCGGTCTCGGGCTGTCGATCGTCAATGCGGTGATGTCGATGCTCGATCAGCACCGCATCGAACTCAAGTCGACCGAAGGGCGCGGCTCGCGCTTCTCGCTGGAAATGCCGCTGTGCGGTCCGTCGCCGGACAAGCCGTCGGCGCGGGCGCCGGCGCGCTCGGAAGCCGCCGAAGCGGCGCAGCTCAAGGGACGCTACGTCCTGCTCGTGGAAGACGACGGCCTCGTGCGTGCATCGACCGAAGCGCTGCTCTCGCAATGGGGCGTGCTCTACGACTCCGCCGCGACCTTCGAGGAATTCGAGACCATCCTGGGCGATATCGAGCGTTTTCCCGATCTGATCATCACCGATTTCCGCCTGCGCGATTCCAAAACCGCGCGCGAAGTGGCGATGACCGGCGCCGTGAAGCTCGGCCGCCCCTGCCCTTGCCTCGTCGTGACGGGCGAGCCTTCCGCGAGCATCGTGCCGCTCGCGTGCGAGCAGGACGTGCTGTCCAAGCCGGTCAGCCCGGCCGAACTGCGCAGCGGCATGCTCGGCCTGATCGCGGGCGATAGCGCCACGACCGCATGACGAAGCACAAGATCATCTACGACACCGATCCCGGCATCGACGACGCCATCGCGCTCGTGTTTCAGGCGCGGCATCCGCAGATCGAACTTGTCGGCATCACGAGCGTGTTCGGCAATGCCGACATCGACACGACGACCGCCAACGCGCTCTATCTCGCTTCACGCTTTGCGCCGGGCGTGCCGGTCGTGCGCGGCGCGGCGGCGCCATTGCGACACCCGCCGCCCGCGCCGATTCCGCATATCCACGGCAAGGACGGGCTCGGCGAAATTTCGCGCACTGGGCACGTGAGCCAGCAGGAGGATGGGCGCGCGGCGCATCGCTTCATCGTCGAGATGGTGCGGGCGAATCCGGGCGAAATCACGTTGCTCGCGGTCGGGCCGCTCACCAATCTCGCGCTGGCGCTCCGGGAAGATCCGGACATCGCAAGGCTCGTGCGCGAGGTCGTCGTGATGGGCGGCGCGTTCGGCGTGGGCGGCGAACTCGGCAACGCAACACCCGCCGCCGAAGCGAACATGCACGGCGACCCGGACGCCGCCGATATCGTCTTCGGCGCGGCGTGGAAAGTGTCGATTGTCGGGCTGGATGTCACGCACGAAACTGTGATGACCACCGCGTTTCTCGCCGCGTTACGCGACAGCGCGGGTGACGCCGGCCGCTTCGTCTGGGACGTGTCGCGTTTCTACGAGCGCTTTCACGCGGACGACGGCATGTCGCGCGGCATCTATGCGCACGACTATTCGGCGGCGGCGTTTGTCGTGGCGCGCGAGCTTTACACGACGCGCAGCGGCCCGGTGCGCGTGCTGACCGATGGCATCGCCGCCGGTCTCACCGTGCAGAAGCCCGCCTCGATGCGCGCGCCCGCGCCCGACTGGGACACGCGTCCGCCGTGCGATGCGTGCATCGGCGTCGATGCGGCCGCGGTGCTCGATCTCTTCACGCGAACTTTACGCGGCTAACCGCGCGCCGAGCCACTGGCGCAGTGCCTCGACTTCCTCCATGCAGACGGAATGCGGCATCGGATAGGTGTGCCATTCGACGTTGCAGCCCTTCTCGCGCGCGAATTCGCAGGCCTGCTCGCCGAGACTGACGTTGAGCACGTCGTCGAACGAACCGTGCGCGGCGAAAATGGGAATCGAACGATTGGCCTCGCTCAGCGATTCGCCGATCAGCCCTTCCGACGGAATGTATCCCGACAGCACGATCAGCCCGGCAAGCCGCTCGGGATGCGTGAGGCCGGCGTGATACGTCATCGCGCCGCCCTGCGAAAATCCCGCGATGAAAATGCGCTCTGTCGGAATGCCGCGCGCGTTCTGCTCGGCGACGAGCGCGCGCACGCGTTCCACCGATTGCTCGATGCCCGCTTCGTCCACCCGCCGGTTGATGCCTTCGAACGAGAGGATGTCGTACCACGCGCGCATCACGTAGCCGTTGTTGGCGGTGACGGCGATTTCCGGCGCATTCGGGAAGACGAAGCGCATGGCGCGCGCATCGGCGAGACGCAACTCGGGCACGAGCGGCACGAAGTCGTTGGCGTCGGCGCCGAGGCCGTGCATGAGGATCACGGCGAACTCGGGATTCGGCGCGGTTTCGATCTCGATGACGGACGGTTGATCGGACATGCTGGGCACTCCTGCTTCAGATGATAGGAACGAGAATCTGGACGATGCCCACGACCGACACCAGCCACACGAGCGAGCGCACGAACGGCACGCCCGCCGCATACAGCGGCACGTAGACCACGCGCGCGACGAAATAGGTGAGCGCGCCGTAATGCGTGAGCGCGTTCTCGCGCCCCGCGACATGCACGATCAGCACGGCGACCGCGAAGATCGGCAGCGTTTCGTATAGATTCGCCTGGGCGCGCATCAGCCGTCCGGACAGCTTGCCGGGCGGCGGCGTCGGACCGTCGCGCGGACCGGCATTATATTTGAGACCGAATTCGCGACTACGCACCACGGCGGGCAGTAAAACCTGCGCCAGAGCGAGCACGAGCGTCCACGCCAGCATCGTCAGTTCGAAACTCACGGCGTCTCCTGAAAAATTGCCTGCGAATGGTCGCGCCCATCATGCCACCACGACCCGCGAGCGTGTAGTCTTGATGCGACCCGGCTCCGACTTTCACTCATGCATGCGATGACCTTACGTCTCTCGCCCGGCGATGATGTGCGCGCCGCGCTCGATCACGCTTTTCATGCACATGGCCTCTCGGCCGCGTTCGTGCTGCAGGGCATCGGCAGTCTGAGCGTGGCGCGGATTCGCTACGCGGGCCGCGACGATGCCGCCGAACTGCACGGCGAGCTACATGGCGACCTCGAAATCCTGACGCTCGCGGGCTCATTGTCAGCGCAAGGTCCGCACCTGCACATCAGCGTGTCCGACGTCGACGGCCGCGTGTTCGGCGGCCACGTCACACCGGGCTGCATCGTGCGCACGACGGCGGAGATTCTCGCCGCGAGTCTGCCGGACGTTCGCTACACGCGCGAGCACGACCCCGCGACGGGCTTCGCGGAACTCGTCATCCGCCCAGCGTGACGGCGACCGGCGGCGCCGCGCCGTCGAGCGCAAGTTCGTGACGCACGATCATGTCGAACGCGCCGCTCGTCTCCGCGCTTGTCTCCGAGTAATCCCAGCGCTCTACGGTCGTCTGCCGCGCGCCGCCCGCGCCGGGACCGTGGCGAATCACATTCACCGAATTGTCGATGGTGCCGCGCGTGCGCGACGACAGCGCCGTGCCCGCCTGCACCGCCCACACGCGGCGCGGCAATCCCGCGAACGTATCGTGCAGCGGCAGCACGTACGGCAGATGAATATGCCCGCCGAGAATCAGATCGACGCCTGCGCGCGCCCAGCGCTGAACGGCGCGCTCACGTCCGTGGAGCAGGTTCTTTTCGTCCTGCGCGCGCGTGACGGCCACTGGCTGATGCGTCACGACGACCCGCAGTTGCGCATCGCGCGCCGTCTCCAGACGCGCCGCGACGCGCCTGATCTGCTGCATCGACACTTCGCCGTCCTTGTGCCGATACGGCCGCGTCGTGTTGACGCCGAGCACGAGCAACTCCGGCGATTCGAACGACGGTTCCAGATCCGCGCCGAACGCCCGCTGATGATTCGCATACGGGCGAAACAGCCGCGCGAACGGATCGAACAGCGGAATGTCGTGATTGCCGGGCAACACGAGCGCGGGCGTCGCGCCGAGCGTATCGACGAACGCGCGCGCCGCGGCAAACTGACTTTTGCGGGCACGCTGCGTGATATCGCCGGACAACACGACGAGATCCGGCGACAACGCGTCGATCAGGCGCGACAGGGCCGCGACGACCGGCGGCCGCTCGGTGCCGAAATGCGTATCGGAAATCTGCAACAACAAGGTCATGAGCGATTTGCTTGCGCCACCGCCGGCTCGGGTTTGAGCAGCAGAAGCGGCTTGTCGGACACGCGGAATTCTAGCGGCATCCGAAGGCGCGTGATTTCGCCGTCGGTGGCTATTTTCACGAGGCGGCGCTTCTTCGACGGATGCGTCACGACGATGCGCTCGAACGTGAAGCTCACGACATGATCCGAGTCGGACAGCCGCCCTGCCGCGCCATGTAGCGACAGCCACAGATGCATGAGCCGCCCGACCGGACGCGGTGCAATTGCGGCGAGCAAGCCCTGTTCCAGCGCGCGCGCTTCCTCGGGCATGCCGATCTGCTCCATCTGCAGCCGGTTATTGCCGACGAACAGCGTCGATGAGCTGACTTCCGTCGTGCTGCCCTCGTGTTCGAGATGCAGGCGCAAGTGGCGGTGCGGTTTGAGCATCGTCGAAAGCGCCGACCACAACGCGACGAGCCGGCTGCGGCCGAACTGCCGCTTGTACGTCTCGCGATCTTCCAGCAACCGCGGATAAAGGCCGAGGCTCGCATTGACGATGAACATCCGTTCGTTCACGAAGCCGACCTGCACGGGATAAGCGCGCGCATCGAGCAGCAGCCGGGTCGACTCGTCGAGATCGGCGGGAATGCCGTGATCGCGGCTGAAATAATTGAAGGTGCCGCGCGGCAGCACCGCGAACGGGCAGCCGGCGTCGAGCGCCGCGTGGGCGACGGTGCACAGCGTGCCGTCGCCGCCCGCGCCGACGAGCACGCCGTCCTGCGCGGCCGCCGCCGAAGCCGCTTCGCGCGCGACGCTTTCGAGCTGGCGCGGGTCATCGACGACGCGCATCTCGAAGTGCCGCCCGGCCGCGCCGAGTTCGCGCTCCAGCACGGCGCGCGTTGCGTCTGCCTGCTGGCGGCCGGAACCTGCGTTCATCACGATGAAAAACGGCGCGTCGGCGGCGAGCGGCTGGCCCGCCGCGTCGGTGGCGGAGATAGGGGTCATCGGCAGCGATCCTTCGCCGTTTCGTTGCGATTTCCCGTGCACGGAAGACACGGCGAACCGGCCTCGCACGCTTGCACGAGGCCTGCCGATTATAACGAAAGCCTTACAAATTGATTGCCGGCCGCTGCAGTGGCGGAGTCCGGCAAGACGCGCCGCTTACGTATGTTCGCCGCGGATGTAGTACTCGAGCTGCTGGATGGTGAACTGCTGCTCGGAGATGATGTTTTTCACCAGGTCCCCAATCGAAATCATGCCGACGAGCTTGCCGTTGTCGATCACCGGCAGATGGCGCATGCGCTTCTCGGTCATGAGGGCCATGCAGTCGTCGGTGGTCTGGTCCGGGCGCACGTAGCGCACGTGCGAGGTCATGATGTCACGCACGGGCGTCTGCTTCGACGCGCGGTCCATCAGGACGACTTTGCGCGCATAGTCGCGCTCGGTCATGATGCCCACGATCGCGTCGCCCTCAGTGACGATCACCGCGCCGATATGCTTGTCGGCCATCATCTTGATCGCATCGAAGACCGACGCCGTTGCGGCAATCGTATAGACCGTCTGTTCGGGTTTCGAATTCAGAACCTGTGCGACTGTTGCCATCGAGCGCCTCCGACTGGCTTGTGCGGCCTGCCGGCGCTTCCGTGCCGGCCGATCGCGTGTTGTTGTGTGCGGGAAACGGTGTTGCGCCTGGGATGGGATGTCCTGCGCCACTGATGAGCCTAAAGCCTTGCGCTCGACGCCTTCATCGGCATTAACCCGACCATTCAAAAAAAGTATAGATCACGGGCGAGGCAAGCACGTGCGGCATGCCGCGCGTATCGCCTGCCTACAGTTTCGCCGATTCATGCCGCTAATCAGGCATTCGGTGCAGACATTCGACGGAAAGTCGTCGCCAGGTCAAGCATGACACGAAGGCAACGCGGCGCGCGGCGCCGTACACGGAGAACAAGGTGAGCAGTTCACAACAGGATATCGAGCAGCGCGTGCGGCTCGCAGGCAGCAACATGTTCGAATTGCTTCTGTTCAGGCTCGGCGAGGCGCCGGGATCGGAACAGCGCGAGCTTTACGGCATCAACGTGTTCAAGGTGCGCGAAATTCTCGCGATGCCGACGATCACCGCCGTCGCGGGCGCAAGCGGCGACATTCTCGGCGTCGCGGACATTCGCGGGCAGATCATTCCCGTGATCGATCTCGCACGCATCACGGGCTGCCGTCCGAAGAACGGGCCGAAGATTCTGCTCGTCACCGAATTCGCGCGCACGACACAGGGCTTCGCGGTCGAGGAAGTGGACGATATCGTGCGGCTGGAGTGGAATCAGGTGTTGTCGGCGGAATCGCACTCGGGCGGCAGCGCCGTGACGAGTTTCGCGCGACTCGACGGGAACGTGGACGGCTCGCGGCTCGCGCAGGTGCTGGACGTCGAGCGCATTGTGCGCGATGTACTGCCGGCGAAGGAATCGGATATCACCGAGGCGAACACCGGCCGTCTGCGCATCAAGCCGGGCGCGCGCGTGCTGGCGGCGGACGACTCGGGCGTGGCGCGTGCGCTCATCGAACAGAGCCTCACCGCGATGGGCGTTCCTTTCGTGATGACGAAAACCGGTCAGGAAGCGTGGGACGTGCTCGAAGCGGCGCTGAGAAAAGCGCAGAAGGACGGCACGGAAGTGTCCGATCAGATCGCGCTCGTGCTCACCGATCTCGAAATGCCCGAAATGGACGGCTTCACGCTTACGCGCCGCATCAAGTCGGATACGGATCTGATGCACATTCCGGTGGTGATCCACTCGTCGCTGTCGGGATCGGCGAACGAACAGCACGTGCGCAAGGTCGGTGCAAATGCGTATGTATCGAAGTTCGAGCCGACGGAACTTGCGGACGTGATGCGCGGCGCGCTCGTTCGGGCGGCCTGAGTCGCGGCGACGAAAACCCACCGCAAAAAACGATCGGCGCCCGGTTGCGCAGACCTCGTGAGTCTGCGCGACCGGGCGCCGAAACAGTCTTTCAGCCGATTAACCCGGCGGGTAGGCCGGGCCGGCTGAATCGATTAGTGACCGAAGAAGACCGATTGCGGGTTGTTGCTTTGCTGCGCACGGTTGCCCGATTGCGCCAGCGTGTCGCGCGAACCACCGAAGGCCTGCGTGTCGGTGCCGTGAGCGTTTTCTTCGGCGGCGATCGTTTGTGCGCTCGGGCCTTGTTGCGATGCCGGCGCGCCGACTGCCGGACGGTAGAACGGAGCCGGACCGTAGCCGCTGGCAAAAGCGGGTGCAGCGACGGTGGCGGAAGCGGCGATCAGGAGAGTAGCGAGGAGATTGCGGGTCATGGTGTGCTCCAAAGACGGTTGACGTTCATTCAGAAAGCGCCGCAGCGGTCTTGCGAGAAACTGTCTGCTACGTCGATGGAATGCAGTGTATACCCCTACTATTGATTTTTTATCTCCATAAATTTCAATTCAGTTTTCGTTCTCCGCCAACAATCGCTGGCCGCACGGACGTGCTGAAATCGTGCTGAAGTCCGCCCGTAAAGGCGCGACGGGTGGTGCGTCGCGCGCGCTTGCGCAAATTCGTTCAGCGGGGACAGAACAATTAATTGTCGAACGGGCGTACGAAAAGCGTGTTTTCACGCGATTTTTCGACGTTATCTCAGTGAACGAGACGTTCGATCAGGCGGACGAGCGCCGCGGGCGGATTGCCCTTCTGGCAATAGCCGTCGAAGCCGGCGTGCATGCCTTCCGGCCGCACGCTCTCCTCGCCGAGCGCCGTAAACGCGATGATCGCCGCGTCGCGCGTACGGGCGATCCGTCGCAGCACGCGAGCGGTCGCGTAGCCATCGTGCTCGGGCATGGTGATATCGAGAATGAAGACATCCGGCACCCAACCGTCGACGGCATGCAGCGCATCGACGCCCGAGAGGGCGAAACGCGTATCGAAACCGTCGGAGGTGAGCGCGGCCGCGAGGGCCTCGGCGCTGAAGGCGTTATCGTCGACGATGAGGATGCGCCACGCATCGTGGTCCGCGTCTACGCTGCGGTTCGTCCACAGCGCACATCGAGGGGAATGCAGAAGGACGGACATAGCTATTCGACAAGTGCACTTGCCGAAGCGACAGCACGTTTCGCGCCCGGACAAGCCGGGCGGCGCTCAGGCGTGGTCAGTGCTGGTCAGACGTCGCCTTCCTTCTTGCTCTTGCGCCGCTTGCCCGTCGCGTTTTCGCTTGCGCCTTCACTTTCGCTTTCGCTGTCACGAAGACGCGCGTTCGCTTCGACGAGCGACGCCGCGTCGCGCTGGCGCAACGCAACATCGAGTTCGCCGAGCGCGCCGAAAAGCGCCGCCTGGTCGACTTCGTCGAGCGGCGTCGGGCCGTGCCCGGCCACGCGCCGCGCTTCCTTGTCGAGGCGCTTGAAAAGCTTCGCGCCGAAACGCGTGTCCACCACGCCTTCGCGCGCGAGCACGGCGATCACCGACGCCAGCCGAATCAGTCCTCCGGCGGTCGTCTGCGTCGTGCCATCCAGATCGTCACTGTCTTCCACTGCCTTCTCCCCAGGTTGGCTCGCGGCGCGGCACGTGCGCCCGTCTTGCGTGGCGCGATGATACGCCGTCAATATGACAGTCGTATTTGCGCGTGCCGATACATACGCCGCGATCGTTTCGCCCGCGCTCGCGCGTTACGATCGCGCTTAACGTCACCCCTGTCATCGCAATTCGGGGCGCGACCGGTGGCACACTAGCGCGGACAGTGCGCATGCAACGTACGGACGCCGGCAGCACGCCCGCCGAATCATCAGAACCGCAACCGAATTCCGCATGAATCCCGCTATCCCGCAAAGACCGCCCTACGGTTCCGACTTCTCCGGCCTCGTCTGTGGCTTCCGATTTCACGCCGATGAGCCCGGCATGCCGATCGACGCCGAAGCCGCGAGCGAATGGCTCACCCGCGACGACACGCCGAAGGAATTCGTCTGGCTGCATTTCGATTTGGCGAACAGCGCGTGCGAACGCTGGATGCGCGGACGTCTCGGCCTGCCCGACGCGTTCTTCGACACGCTGCACGAAGGATCGCACTCGACGCGCATCGAGCACCAGGAAGGTGCGCTCTTCGCGGTCATCAACGACGTGATGTTCAACTTCGAGTTGACGCCCTCGGAAATCGCGACGCTCTGGGTCTATACGCATCAGAAACTGCTCGTCACGGCGCGCCTCAAGCCGTTGCGCTCGGTCGATTCGCTGCGCGAGTCGGTCAGGCGCGGCGAATTGTTTCGCTCGCCCGCCGAATTGCTCGCGCATCTGCTGCGCGATCAGGCCGACTTGCTTGTGCATATCGTGCGGCGGACGAGCGTCGAAGTGGATGGCATCGAGGATCGCTTTCTCGCGCGGCGCGTCACCGAGACGCGCACCGATCTCGGCGGCCTGCGCCGCGTGCTCGTGAGATTGCAGCGGCTGCTCGCGCCGGAGCCCGGTTCCGTGTTCCGGCTGCTCGCGCGGCCGCCGCGCTGGCTGCACTCGCAGGACATCCAGGACTTGCGCGACGCGACCGAAGAATTTTCGCTCGTGCTGAACGATCTCGCGGGCCTCGTCGAGCGCATCAAGCTTCTGCAAGAAGAAGTCGCGACGCGCATGGACGAGCAAAGCAACCGCACGCTGTTTACGCTGACGCTCGTCACCGTGCTCGCGCTGCCGATCAATATTGTCGCGGGTTTCTTCGGCATGAACGTCGGCGGCATTCCGCTCGCGGAGAATCATCACGGCTTCTGGCTGCTGGTGGTGATCGTCGCGAGCTTCACCGCGCTGGCCGGATGGTGGGCGTTCCGGCGCAGCCGCAATCTCTAGTGCACGCGAGCGTTCGAGCGGTCAGAAGCCCAGATCGCTCAAACCCGGATGATCGTCGGGCCGGCGACCGAGCGGCCAGTGATATTTGCGGTCCGCTTCCTTGATCGGCAGATCGTTGATGGACGCATGACGATGCGTCATCAGCCCGGCTTCGTTGAACTCCCAGTTCTCGTTGCCGTAGCTGCGATACCAATTGTTGGCGTCGTCGTGCCATTCGTAGGCGAAACGCACCGCAATGCGATTGCCGGTGTACGCCCAAAGCTCCTTGATCAACCGATAGTCGAGTTCGCGCGCCCATTTGCGCCGCAGAAACGCGACCACTTCCTCACGGCCGTTCGCAAACTCCGCGCGATTGCGCCAGCGCGTGTCGACGCTATACGCCAGCGACACGCGCTCGGGGTCGCGCGTATTCCATCCATCTTCCGCGAGTCGAACCTTCAACTTGGCCGATTCTTCATCGAACGGCGGGAACGGCGGTTTGCTTTCCATGGCGAGTCCTCTTTGAAGTGAGTGACGAACAACGAGAAGAACAGCGAGAAGTAGACAGCTCTGTCTACCTGGCGCACTCTAGCGCAGGTAGACAAACCTGTCTACAATCGGATGCATGAATACTGCTTCCGTCTCAGCCAATATTGTGGACCTTGCGCCGGACGCGCGCATTCTTCATACTGCGCACGATTTGTTCTATCGCGATGGCATTCGCGCCACAGGCATCGATCGCGTGATCGCCGAATCGGGCGTCGCGAAGAAGACGTTTTATCGCTATTTTCCGAGCAAGGACGCGTTAATTGTCGCGTTCCTGGATTATCGGCACGAGGTCTGGATCACGTGGTTTCGCGAAGCATTGCAGCGTCATGGCGGCAGACTGCCCGCGCTCGTGCCTGCGCTTGCGGAATGGTTCGGCGCCGACGCGTATCGCGGCTGCGCGTTCATCAATTCGGTGGTGGAAGTCGGCGGTACGCTGCCGCAGGCGATGGAGATTTCGCGGCGCCATAAGCGCGACATGACCGCGGCGATTCGCGCGCTCATGCCGGCGTCACGCACCGCGAAGGCCGACGCGCAAGCGCTTGCGCTCGCGGTGGATGGCGCGATCGTCGCGGCGCAATTCGCGGATTCGCCCGCGGACGCATTGAAGGCGCTCGCGCGCGTAGTGCGCGCGGTCCGGCGCGACGCGCGCGCCGAGTGATTTACTTGGCTTACTTCGCGGTTGCCGGCGCGCAGCAGAGGGTCGCGCTCATCGAATCGATGTCGGCCATGCTCAGGGTCGCGACGTCGGCCTTGAGTTGCAGGAACGAGACGATTGCGGTGTAACGCGAGCGCAGCAGATCGCGCTTGGCGGTGTAGAGCGTATCGATGGCGCGCAGAACGTCCGTGCTCGCGCGGCTTCCAACCTTGTAGCCGATTTGCGTCGCGTTGAGCGTGTCGCTCGCCGATGCAACGAGACGCGTAAGCGAGTCGGTACGGATACGCTCGCGCGTGTATCGCGCGAAGTTATCCCGAGCCGACGCTTCCGCTTGCACCGACGCAGCCTTGTAGCCCTGCTCCGCCTTGTCTTCTAATGCGAGCGACTGCTTGACCTTCGCCTGAATCTCACCGCCCGCGTAGAGCGGAATCTGCACTTGCAACATGGCGGTAGTCGTCGTGGTCGGGCGCGAGTAGCCCCCCGCCGCGCCCGCCGGCGAATAACTGCCCACCAGGTTGACCGTGGGATAGCCTGCCGAGCGCGCTTTGGTCGAATCGTATTTGGCGATTTCCCAGCCGAGTTGCTTCGACTGCACGCCATAACCCGAAGCCTTCGCCTGATCCGCCCAGACTTGTTCGCTTTCGGTGAGACTGGGCAAAGCGATGCCAGGCGGCAGTGCGCTCAGCCCGGGAAACGCGCGCCCGGTCACTTGCTGCACCACGCGCTGCTTGACGCCCAGATCCTGTTGCGCATCCATCACTTGCAGCTGAGCTTGCTGGTGCGCGGTCTCGGCCTCCTGCGTGTCGATCAGCGTCGCCTCGCCGGCCGCGCGTTTGCGGCTCACCTGATCGCGCTGAATGTCGATAGCCTTCAGGTATTCCGCCGAGCGCTTCACTTCGTCTTCCGCGGCGAGTTCGTCGAAATAAGCACGGACCGCGCGAAGCATGGAGTCCTGCTGCGCGCCCGCGAAATCGACGGCGCCCTGCGCCACCACGAGATCGGCCTGACGATAGGCTGCCCACCGGCTCCAGTCGAAGAGCGGTTGCGACACGTTGACGAGCCAGCCGCTCTGCCAATAGGCCTGCCTGGGGAAGCCGTCCATGTCGATGCGGTTGTACGCCCGCCCCCAGCCGCCCGTGATCTGGGGCAGCAAGGCCGCGCGCGCGATGGGCACCGATTGCTTCGTCGCCTCGTAATCGGCGCGCGCCTGGGCCAGTTGTGCATCGTAATCGAGTGCTTGCTGGACGATAGTAGCGAGGTCCTCGGCCCGCGCGGCGTGCGCGCATCCGAGGGCCGACGCCACAGCCCAGGTTGTGAGCGTCCGTTTAAGCATGAAGCATTTCCGGCGAGGCCACCGCTTGCGAATCCCCTTCACGCACGAGCGTTCCGTTTTCAAAGCGATAGCGCATGTCGAACCACGACGCGAGCGACATGTCATGGGTAATGATCACCACCGTGCGATCGAGCCCGCGCAACAGCGCTGCGACATGTTGAACCGAGACCGGGTCCAGGTTCGATGTCGGCTCGTCGAGCAGCAGGACTTCGCGCTGCTGGTAGAGCGCGCGCGCCAGAAGGAGGCGCTGCCGCTGCCCGGCGGAAATATTCGCGATGGTGTCGCTGATGATGGTGCGCGTACGCATCGGCAGCTTCATGATGTCCGGAAGCAATCCGACTTGTTCGAGGATCGCGTGGATGCGGTCGTCGTCAGTCTGTCCGGCGAAGAGCGTCACGTTGTCCGCGATCGAACCGTGCAGGATGATGTCGCCCTGGCGCATGTGCGCCTGATGACGGCGAATTTCATCGACGGCAAGATTCGGCCACGCGATGCCGTTCAGCGTAATCTGTCCTTCCTGCAGCGGCTCGGACGCCGACAGCAGTTTGAACAGCGTGGACTTACCGCTACCCGACGGACCGGTAATGACGATCTTGTCGCCCTTGCGGATGTCGATGTTCGCGTGTCGCAGCACCGGCTGATCGGAGATCCCGTAGGTGAACGTGACATCACGCACCTGGATCTGCTCGAATTGCCGCACTTCGGTTGCGCGTTGCGTGTCGGTGAGCGGCGTATAACGCTCGTTCTCGCATTCGACGATATCGTCGACGCGCGCCGTCGGAACGCTCAGCATGAAGTACTGAAACGTTGCGTTGATGCCGCTGGCCAGCCGCTCGGACATGAGCGACTTGTAAATCAGGAAGGAATAGAACACACCGACCGAAACCTTCCCGCCAAGCATCAGTTGAGCCGCGAGCCACGTAATGATGATCGTGTCCGCGTAATTGACCAGCTTGAGGATCGCGTCGCGTGTGCAGGTGAGCCGGCTGCGCTGAAGGACCGCCGATGCGTAGGCCTTGAAAAGCGTCATGTAGATCGCCGTGCGCCGCGTCTCGCCCTGTGCGAGCTTGAGCAACGATGCCGCGCGAATGGTCTCGATCATCGAATCGTCGCAGCGCGCGGATGTCTCCATCACGAGCGCAGCCGTATCGCGCATGGCGGGATACATGCAAAACGCGACGATCACGTACATGGCGAAGATGACCAGTGCGATGGCGGTGAGCGGCGGACTCTGAATCAACATGAGCATCAGCGCGATCGTGCCCACGGTCAGATCGATGTAGAGCGAGACCGCGGTACGCGTCGCGAAGATGCTGATTTCATCCTGGGATTTCACCCGCGCGAACACATCGCCGACGTGGCGCTTTTCGAACCAGGACATCGGATTGCGCAGCAAGTGACCAACAAGACCTGCGGTCGAGTTGATCTGCGTCAGGTTGTAAAGCAGCTCGGTCAGATACTTCTGGACGTATTCACTTAGCGCGCCCAGCAGGAAAATGCTGGCGAACGTTATGACGAGCGTATTCAACAGATTGCGGTTGTCCGCGGCGACGACGTAATCGAGCACGAGATTGCCGAAATACGGCATCGCGAGAATCGCGAACTGGCTGCCCAACGCGACGAACAGCACCTTGCCAATCTGCTTTCTGAGCTGCGGATTGAGCGCGCGAACACGGGCGAGCGCCGCCGGAACGCGGGATTTCGCGCGAATGCGCGGCATCTCCGGCGTCGGCGCGAACTCCAGCAGAAAGCCCGATACGGCCGAGCGGAACGTGTCCATCGACACGCGCCGCCGTCCCGTCGCGGGATCGATGATGCTGATGTAGCCGCGGCTGATCTTCTCGAACACGACGAAGTGGGCGCCGCCGAAATGCATGATCGAGCCTTTCTTCACCTGCGACAAATGCGAAGGATCGAAACGAAAGGCCTGCACCGCCAGTCCGTATTCGATGGCCACGTCGTACAGGTCCATCAAGGAAAGACCGTTCGCCGAAATCGGCTTGTGCGCCGACAACTCCCGCACTTCGGTAGCGCGTCCAAGATTCGACAACACCATCGCGAGGCATGCGTATCCGCACTCGGCGACTTCATTCTGATAAATAACTCGCAAAACTCAACCTCTCAGCATTCGGAACAGCGGCGCCAGCACCCACTCAACGATCGACCTGCGCTCGACGACAATACTTGCCGTCGCGCGCATCCCCGGGAGAATCGCGAAATGTTGCCCGTCGAAATCGAATGTATTGCTGCGCAATGTCGCCCAGGCCAGATAGTCGCCGTCGGAGTCCTTCGCGCCGGGCGTTTCTTCCACCGGGTCTGAACCGCCCGGCGTACCGGGCGGGCTCGGCGGGCTCGCGGGGAGAACCGTCGTACCCGAGATCGAGTCGATGTGCGCCTCGTAGGTGCCGAACTTGGCGTAGGGGAACGCATCGAACTTGAGTCTGATGGTCTGACCTTCCCGCACGAAACCTCGACGACGCGACGGAATACTCAACGCCGCCCGCAACGGGCCGTTTTCCTTCGTCGCGATTACCAGCGCGACATCGCTGGCCGCCAGCATGCGACCCGCGACAAGTCCAGAGAACGTGACAGTGCCGCCCTTCGGGGCGGATATGGTGACGTCCTGCCGTTCCTGTTCGAAGCGCGTCCGGACGTCCTGAACATCACGTGTATGACGCGCGTCCAGTTCGCGCAGCGTAACGCCGCGCACCCCGTAGCTATCGAAGAGCGCGCCATCGGTGAAGGTGTCGCCGACCGTCAACTGACTTTTGATATCGCTAAAGCCGCGCTGAACGTACGTTTGCACCGATTGATAGTGCTGGCCGCCGATATTGGAGTTCGTCAGGTTGCCCTGATAACGGAAGCGCCACGGACCTGCGTTCAGGCCGCCGATCACGCCGAGATACTGCGTGTCGTTGGCATAGCCGCCGGCCGAACTGTGATAGACGTTCGCGTTGTACTGGAGGGTAGCGGCGGGAACGCCTTCGTCCCAGTACTTCGGGTCGACGTAGCCGCGCGCGCGGCTGAACATGACGATCTGCGGCAAGCTGATATCGACTCGCTGCTCGCCGCCGTCGAACGAGGCATATGCGCTCGGGATCAGGTCCGACAAAACCAGACAGGCCTTACCCGCGGATTCGAGCTTCGCGGTCGCTTCCGGCGAAAGCTTCCTCAGGTCCACCCCGACGCGTTCCAGCAGATCGCTGTTGAAGCAAGGCTGCATCTCGCCGGATCCCGGCGATGCTTCGCGAATCTCGACGTCGAACTTGCCCCGCCACAGTTCGTTGACGAACGCTTCCACCCGATAGGTGCCCGGCAGAACCTGCTGCCCCTTGTTGAAACGGGAGATGTCGACCTTGTCGGACCCTCCTGCGTCAAGAAACTGATCGTTGAACTCGACCTGAGCGAAGTGTTGTGGCGCGTCGGCCCACGCGTGCGCACTGACGCCCATCGCGGCTATCGCCTGCAGCGTGACAATACTGATCGGGCTTAAGCGCGATCCAGACGCGTGAGATCTACGGAGATGCATAATAGCTCTTAGTACTTCGAAATTTACGCATGAACGTGTCCCGCATGCGGTTATCACGCACGCTCATGCTTCGGTTCGAATTGATCGGAGGCGACTACGTTAGCGCTACGCGTTCCGCCACATACTTCGGTTAAGGCCGATTGAACGTTTAGGGCGACATGGTGGATTCACCATGCTGAGGTCCGCCATAGTCGTTAATGACCGTCCACTTGACCTTGGCACCGGCGCCTGGCAAATCGCCCTTGAGAGGGAAATCCTTTGTTTCGCCGGGACCCACCATACCCCCCTCCATAAAGGCGGCATTGCGGGTTCCATCGGTGTATTGGACGTTGTCGAATGAAACGTGGAATTCTGTCGAATTCGACGCCTCAATCATGTTGGTGGCACCTTGCTTCTTCAGATGCCAGACGATATGCCCGGGAGCGTCGACGGATTGTTCCTTCAGGCCGGTCGGGCGATAAAAGAATTTGATACGCGTACGAAACGCCAGTTGCAGTTGATTCGATGAGGCCCCGTCGCCCGTGGATTTCGGCGGCACTTCAAGCACGTTCAGGTAGAAGATCGACTCTTTATCGGCTGGCAATGGATCACCGGCAAACATGATGCGCAGCGTTTGCGACTTCGTCGGATCGATTCGCATCAGCGGAGGCGTGATGGTGAACGGAACCTCGATCGTGTCGGGTTTCGCGTCTGGATCGCCCTTGTCCAGCCATACCTTGATCAGCCCCGGGAGCTTGCCCGTATTGGTCAACTTGACCGTGACTTCGGAATCGCTCTGGTTATAGACGACGCGCGTTCCGGCGATCACCACCGATGCGTTTGCCTGGGCAGATAAACCCAACAGCACGACACACGCGGTCGCGATCTTTACCAATGTTTTTGCCAATTTCATAGTGCCGACGCAGCTCCTAACCCGACTTAATTACAAAGACAGGCGGGCATGCACCCGCCTTTTCGCAGCCCTCGCTCAAGCGAAGGCCGCCCGAGAAAACTCGATTTACTGATAAGCGACGCTGTAGACGACCGACGAATTTGCAGCGCCTGCGGTCGTTTGACCCGTGGCGTAATAGCGCGCGATGTACCACAACGTGGCGCCACCCGAAGAGATATCGACCGCCTTGGAGTTCTGCAGATCGGTTGCGTAGCCCGCCTTGATCTGGGTGCCGTCTTGATTCAACAGTTCGATCTTGACGTTCTCGGCACCACCCGGCTGAACGATCAGTCGGCCGTCAACCGGGTCAACCGTTGCCCCTGCCTGATAGAACACCAGCGCCTTGCTGAAGCCCGTAATCGCGGTACAGTTCTTCAGAATGACCTTGTAGCTGGTATCGCCGCCCGTGATCTTGCCGGATGCGCCCGTCAGATCCCGAGTCTGGACTGCCGGCAGCTTGACCGTGCCGTCAGCCGAACCGCCGCCGTCGACGTCGGTGTCGCAGGTACCGGCAATCAATTCGCCGTTGAATTGGATCGTGCCAGAGTCGGCATGGGCGCCCGCCGACACCAGGCCCAGCGCGGCTGCAGCAACCGCAGAAATAGCAAAGCTCTTCATTCTTAGTACTCCAATTGATTATCTATAGCTGGGGTTTACGGTGGGGCTGCTCTCGTTTAACGCCAGATGGAAAACCGGGCTACCCGCACCTCCACGCCGGACTCGCGTATTCCGATGCTTGTCACTTCTTGCTTGTCAGCCGTTGATTAGGAATACCAAACAATCAATTCAAGCATGAAAGGCGCGATGAGATATTGCATCAAACCTTCTAACTTGTTTACGCGAAATTTCTTACTTTTGAAATTTTTACTTCGAATTGTCCACCGATGTGGGAAAAAACACACACAGGATCGGCCAACAGTCTCAGCGTATTACCATGCTTCGGGGCACGGTCAAGTGCGTCAACGCCTGAAAGTATGATTTCGAACAACTAATCATTCTTACGCATACCTAATATTGACTTGATTTGCGTAGCTACCGACAGTCGAATCGGCCAGCTACCAGGCAACGACACACTCTGCATGATTCAAGCCACGGTAAGCGGCGCCGACGCGTGCTCGATGACGTCCGCCAGCCGGGCAAAATTGGGCGCGATCTGCTCGTTCGGCACACAGGCGTAGCCCAGCATCAGCCCTCGGACCGCTTCGTTCTGGTTCATGTAGTAATTGACGAGCGGCCTCGTCACGACACCCGCCGCCATGGCAGCGGCGGCAATCGCACGGTCGTCGGCGGATTGCGGGAGTTCCAGCACGAAGTGCAGACCGGCTTCGTCGCCGCGCACGGCGAGCGAGTCGCCGAAACGCGCCCCGATCGCATCGATCAGCAATTCGCGCCGCTCGCCATAGAGTCCCCGCATGCGTCGCACGTGCGACGTGAGGTGCCCGTCCAGAATGAACTCCGTGAGCACCGCCTGCTGCATCAGCTGTCCCTCGCGGTAAAGCTCCGCCACGCCGGTGCGAAACGAATCGACGAGATTGTCCGGCACCACCATATAGCCCATCCTGAGGCCGGGGTACAGCATCTTGCCGAGACTGCCGACGTAAATGACCTGCCCCGCGTCGTCGAGCCCCTGCAGCGATGACAGCGGACGGCTGCCGTAACGGAACTCGCTGTCGTAATCGTCCTCGATGATCCAGACCTTGTGCTGCCGCGCGAACTCCAGCAACGCGCGGCGGCGCGCGAGCGTCATCACCATGCCGAGCGGATACTGATGCGAGGGCGTCACGAGCGCGAGACGCGGTGGCGTGGCCATGTCGCGTTCGGTGGGATTGAGCCCTTCCTCGTCGACGGGAATCGGCACCAGCGTCAGCCCCGACGACTGCAACACGCTGCGCACGCCCCAGTAGCACGGCTCCTCGACCCACGCGCGGTCGCCGAAATCGGTGAGCAGGCGCACGGCGAGATCGATCGACTGATGAATCCCCGTCGTGATGATGATCTGGTCCGGCTGGCATTTGACCGAACGCGCGACGCGCAGATAGTCCGACAGCGCGCGGCGCAGCGGCCGATAGCCTCCGCCCGGCGCGTAGGTGAGCAACTCGGGGCTCGCACGCTTCCAGAGCCGGGCTTGCAGACGGCTCCAGGTGCGCGCCGGAAACTCGGCGACGTCCGGCACGCCGGGCATGAACGCGCCCCACTGCTTCGGCGACACGCCTGCCTGCGCGATCAGCCGCTCGCCGCGGCGGGAGATCGTGCACGGCTTCTTCGCTTCTTCCGCCTGCGCCTTCGTCACGGCGCCCTCGCTCGGCGCCGTATCCGCGACATAGGTGCCGCTGCCGGTTGCCGAGGTGACGTAACCTTCGGCGGTTAGCTGCTCATAGACATGCAACACCGTATTGCGCGCAATGCCCAGATCGATCGACAGTGTGCGCGAGCTCGGCAGTTTGGTACCGGGCGCGAGTTGTCCCGTCAGGATGGCCTGCTGCATGCCTTCCAGCACCTGTCGATACATCGGTTCCGCGGCCGAGCGGTCGATGCGCGCGCTCAGCCAGTCGGCGAGGATGATGGTATCCATGATGTGTCTTCCCGCACCTGAAACCGCTTGCCCGGCCGCAGCGAAGTGGTTCCATTTTGATTATTGAAATGGCTCCCCATTCTAGAACCGTGTGCGGCTATAGTTAATGCGTGCACTAGAAAAATTTTCCGATTCCCTGAACGCGCATGGCGGCACTCGGAAGCAATGGGGTTTTCCCGAAGGAGACACGGAAGATGAAATCCGATCAGGTGATCGTCAGCTTTCGCGGCGTTCGAAAGACGTACGATGGCGAGACGCTCGTCGTCAAATCGCTCGATCTCGATATCTATCAGGGCGAATTCCTCACGCTGCTCGGGCCGTCCGGCTCCGGCAAGACAACCTGCCTCATGATGCTCGCGGGCTTCGAGTTCCCGACGGGCGGCGAGATCTGGCTCGACGGCAAGCTGCTCAACAAGGTGCCGCCGCACAAGCGCGACATCGGCATGGTGTTTCAGAACTACGCGCTCTTTCCGCATCTCTCGGTGCAGCAGAACGTCGAATATCCGCTGACGGTGCGCAGGATGTCGTCCGAAGAGCGTGCGCATCGTGTCGATCACGCGCTCAAGATGGTGCGCATGGAGAGCTTCGCGAAACGCTATCCGGCGCAATTGTCGGGCGGCCAGCAGCAGCGCATCGCGCTCGCCCGCGCGCTCGTGTTCGAGCCCAAGCTCGTGCTGATGGATGAACCCCTCGGCGCGCTCGACAAGCAACTGCGCGAGCACATGCAGATCGAACTCAAGGCGCTGCACGAGAAGCTCGGCGTCACCTTCGTCTACGTCACGCACGATCAGGGCGAGGCGCTCACCATGTCCGACCGTGTCGCGGTGTTCGACAAGGGCATCGTCCAGCAGCTCGACACCGTCGATCATCTATATGAAGCGCCGTGCAACGAGTTCGTCGCGAACTTCATCGGCGACAGCAACCGGCTGCGCGGCACTGTCGAGCAAACACAAGGCGATTACTGCGACATCCGGCTCGCGGACGGCACGCGCGTGTCCGGTCTCAATGTCGCGAATGCCAAGCCCGGCGCGTCCGCCATCGCCTGCATCCGTCCCGAGCGCATGAAGCTGACTTCAGGCAATGGACTTGCGAATGGATATGCAAGCGGAAACGCGCTCAACGCGCTGCCCGGCGAAGCAAAAAGTCTCATCTATTTCGGCGATCACGTGCGCATGCGCTGCGGCGTGCGCGAGCAGGACGAGTGCTTCGTTAAGGTGCCGCTCGGCACCCCGGCGCTCGACGGTTTCACGCCCGGCGCGCCCGTGGCGCTCGAATTCGCGCCCGAGCATCTGCGCGTGTTCGCCTGATCCGAGTTCGGCCGCTTCCGCCATGAAGCGCTTCGTCTTCCACCCGCAAGTCCATCGATAAAACCAAGCAGACAGAGGAAACCATCATGAAGAAGTTCGCACTGTGCTCCATGGCGGCGGCGGCCGCGCTCGTGTGTGCATCGACCGCGTCCGTCGCGAACGCGGCGGATATCACCGTCGTCAATTTCGGCGGCGCGAACGGCGACGCGCAGAAAGTCGCGTTCAATCAGCCGTTCGAGCAGTCGACCAAGAACAAGGTCACGGCCGTCGAGTACAACGGCGAACAGGCCAAGGTCAAGGCGATGGTGGAAGCCAAGCACGTGAACTGGGACGTGGTCGAAGTCGAATCGGGCGATCTCGGCCGCGGTTGCGACGAAGGTCTCTACGAAAAGCTCGACTGGTCGAAGATCGGCAAGAAATCGGACCTCGTGTCCGAGTCGCCGCAAACCTGCGGCGTCGGCTTCTTCGTATGGTCGACGGCGCTCGCCTACAACGCCGACAAGCTCAAGTCCGGCCCGGCCGGCTGGGCGGACTTCTGGGACACCAAGAAATTCCCCGGCAAGCGCGGCATGCGCAAGGGCGCGCGCTACAACCTCGAATTCGCGCTGATGGCTGACGGCGTCGCGCCGAAAGACGTCTACAAGGTGCTCGGCACGAAGGCCGGCGCGGACCGCGCGTTCAAGAAGCTCGACGAACTGAAGCCGAGCATTCAGTGGTGGGAAGCGGGCGCACAGCCGCCGCAATTCCTGGTCGCGGGCGATGTGGTGATGTCCACGGCTTATAACGGCCGCATCGACGCGGCGCGCAAGGAAGGCAAGAACCTGAAGGTCGTGTGGAACGGCAGCATCTACGACCTCGACTACTGGGCCATTCCGAAGGGTTCGCCGAACAAGGACGCGGCCACGCAGTTCATCTCCTACTCGGTGTCGCAGAAGCCGCAGGAAGTCTATGCGAAGAACATCGCCTACGGTCCGGTGAACAAGGCGGCGATCGCCGCGCTCGATGCGAAGACGCAGGCGGACATGCCGAACTCGCCCGCCAACGCGAAGAACGCCGTGCTGCAGGACATGGCGTTCTGGACCGACCACGGCGACGAACTCGAGCAGCGCTTCACCGCCTGGGCGTCGAAGTAAGCGCCTTCGGGCTGCATGACGGTCGCGCTTCGGCGAAGCGCGACCGAAAAGGAGATTCAAGCGTGAACACCATGACGATTCCAGCGGATGAATCGGGCGAATCGAGCGCGCGTCTGAAGCGCGAACTGAAGGTCGCCGACGCGAAAAAGCGCGCAATGGCGCTGTTGCTGATCGCGCCGCTCGCCATCTTCCTGTTCCTGATTTTCGTGGTGCCGATCGGCGCGCTGCTCACGCGTGCGATCGAAAATCCGGAAGTGGCCAACGCGTTGCCGCACACCGGCGCCGCGCTCGCTCAATGGGACCGCAAGACGCCGCCAACGGACGAAGCCTACGCCGCGCTCGCGCAAGACCTGACGACCATCTCGGACGGTGAATCGATGGGCGCGCTGGCGCGCCGTCTCAATACCGAAATCCCCGGCTATCGCTCGCTGGTCGCGAAGACCGCCCGCGCGATGCCGCTCACCGGCGACGACGGCAAGCCCCTCGCCGCCCCGCAAATCCGCGCAAAAATTGTCGAACTGGACGAGCGCTGGAACGATCCCGCCTACTGGCAGGCCATTGCGAAGAACGCGGGCCGCTATTCGCCGTTTTATGTGCTCGCGTCGCTGGATCACAAGCAGGACGGCTTCGGCAATATCGTGCACGCCGGTCCCGATCAGTCGATCTATATCAACGTCTTCGTGCGTACGTTCGTCATCGGCGTGGGCGTGACGCTGTTCGCGCTGCTCCTGGGCTATCCGCTCGCCTACTGGATTTCGACGCTGCCCGCACGCCGTGCCAACCTCGTCATGGTGCTCGTGCTGATTCCGTTCTGGACCTCGGTGCTGGTGCGCGTCGCCGCGTGGATCGTGCTGCTGCAAAGCGAAGGCCTCGTAAACACCGCGCTGCTCAGCGCCGGCCTGATCGGCTCGCCGCTCGCGCTGCTGTTCAACCGCGTGGGCGTGTATATCTCGATGACGCACATCCTGCTGCCGTTCATGATCCTGCCGCTCTACAGCGTGATGAAGTCCGTCCCGCCGACTTATCAGCGCGCGGCCGTTTCGCTCGGCAGTCACCCCTTCGCGGCGTTCTGGCGCGTGTACGTGCCGCAGACGTATCCGGGCATCGGCGCGGGCGTGCTGCTCGTGTTCATCCTCGCGATCGGCTACTACATCACGCCGGCGCTGCTCGGCGGCCCGAACGACCAGATGGTGAGCTACTACATCGCCTATTTCACCAACGTCACGATCAACTGGGGCATGGCCTGCGCGCTCGGCGCCCTGCTGCTCGCCGCGACGCTGGTGCTCTATGTGATCTACGGCCGCTTCACGCGCTCGAACGTGAGCCTGGGATAACGACAGGAAACCTCGCGATGAAACTCGCCAAACCGCTGTTCGCGCCGCATACGTCCGCCGTCGAGCGCATCTGGTATTTCGCGTTGCGCATCATCTGCGTGCTGACGCTGCTGTATCTCATCCTGCCCGTGCTGGCCATTGTGCCGTTGTCGTTCTCGTCGAGCACGTTTCTGGTGTATCCGATTCCCGGCTGGTCGATGCGCTGGTACCACAACCTCGTCATGTCGGACGAATGGCGCATGGCGGCGAAGAACAGCTTTATCGTGGCGCCGTCGGCGACGCTCGTCGCGACGATTCTCGGCACGCTCGCGGCGGTCGGGCTGACCAAGGCAAATTTCATCGGCAAGAGCGTGCTGATGGCCATCCTGATCTCGCCGATGATCGTGCCGGTGATTGTCGTCGGCGTCGGCATGTATCTGTTCTTCGCGCCGCTCGGCATTGCCAATACGTATTTCGGGCTGATTCTGGCGCACGCGGCGCTCGGCGTGCCGTTCGTCGTGACGACCGTGGCCGCCACGCTGCAAAACTTCAACATGAACCTCGTGCGCGCGAGCCAGTCGCTCGGCGCGAGCCCGCTGAAGACGTTCTTCCGGGTGACGCTGCCGGTTATCGCGCCGGGCGTGATCTCGGGCGCGCTGTTCGCTTTCGCAACTTCGTTCGATGAAGTCGTCGTCACGCTCTTTCTGGCCGGCGCCGATCAGACGACGCTGCCGCGCCAGATGTTTACCGGAATCCGCGAAAACATCAGTCCGACGATCGCCGCGCTCGCGACGATTCTCATCGTGTTCTCGACGAGTTTGCTGCTGGCGCTCGAATGGTTGCGCGGTCGGGCTGCCGCGCGGGCGGTTGCTTAGTATCGAAGCGAGCAGGGTTTATGGCTGCCGGGCCCGTCCGCCGGGTGGCCGAGCGGCCCGCTGCACGGCCGCGGAGCCTTGCCGGATAAGGGTTTCACCGGAGGTCGTTCGATTATTCGTAACAACGGGATAGTGTATTCACCGATGCAGTATTTATCGGAATATGCTTAATGCCTTACGTTCTAGGTCGAGTCAAAGCCTGGAACAATGCCATGACAGCTTTTTCGAAAAGAGCGGACCCGTGGTCACAGACGGTTCACCAGCTCGAAGCGACGCCTATGGACGTCGTTCGTACTGCCCCATCCCAGAAGTCCGCGCGTGCTGAAAGCACGTTTCTCGAACGCCTGACGCTCGACTGGAACCGCACGCACGCGCATCACGCCGATGACGGCCTGCCGTTTCCTCAGGCGATCGTCCGGGTGATCGAGCGTCCGAGCAGCGCGACGGCGCTCGTTTACTGGTCCGACCCCGGTTTCTGTCACTACGGTTATCAGGGATGGCGCGCGACGACCGCGACGGCCGAGGGCGTGTGTTCGCTTTCAGGGATGCCGATTCATCGCGGCGATCAGGTGTATCGCCCGTCGCAGCGCGATCCGAAGCCGCAGAACGCAGCCGCGATGATCCTCGCCGCCGCCATGCCGAAGAACAGCGAAGAAATGGAAGTCGATCTGCACGAGTGACGCGGGCGGAATGCAGGTGGAAACGGGCGGCGCGAGCCGGCCGCGCGTTTCGTTGCGTCCTCAATATCCAACCGTGATGCGTTGCCTGACGTGGGCGTCGCTTTCGAACTCGTCGAGGAAGGCGATCGCGTAGTCGTCGTACGAGATCCAGCTTCGGCCGCTGTTGTCGACGAGCAGTTCGTCCACGCCGAGACGGAATTTCTGCGTGCGCGGGCCGGGCACGAACTCGGCTGATGGCGACACGAAAGTCCAGTCCAGATCACGCTCGCGGCGCAACGCGTCGAGAAAAGCCGCGCCCGCCGTGGCCTCCGCCTTGTAGGCGGCGGGAAAGTCAGGGAGATCGAGCACGCGCTGGCCCGGTGCCGCGTACAGGCTGCCCGCTCCGCCCACGACCAGCAGGCGCGGCACGCCCGCGCGCTTTACCGGCTCGACGATCGCGCTGGCGGGAATCGGCTCGAAGCGTGTTGCGCTGAAGACCGCGTCGTGTCCCGCGAGGGCCGTTGCGAGCGCGTCCGCGTCGAGGGCGTCGACATTGACAGTGCCCACCTCCGGCCGCGCCTGAACGACCGACGTATCCCGAGCGAGCGCCGTGATCGTGTGTCCGCGACGCAACGCTTCCTCGACGAGCCGGCTTCCGACATTGCCCGTCGCTCCGATGATCGCGATTTTGCTCATTACCACTCCCTCCTTTTTTGTTCCTGGCATTTGCACCTTGCACGCACCTCTACTGTGCAACCGGTTTCATGATAAAGGGAAACAAACTATCGCGCAGCGACGCTCTTGTCATGATTTGTTCCGCGATAAGACGATATCGGAGAATCGAATCGCGCACGAAGATTATTAAAAACATACGTAATGAGATAATGGTCATGCAATTTCCGGGCCGATTTTATGATGCCGGCCGGAATATCGACACACTACCGTCATAATGGGCGAGCACATTCATCCGCGCGCGACGCCATTAAACTAGAGAGCCCCGCGCTCTTGCCGGGACGCGGCGCAGCGGCAAACCCCGGCGTGCCGTCCGCAGCGGTCTCGGAACGAGTTTTCATATCGAAGTTCGTCAAATTGTCATTGGATTGGTTTATATTGCAGTTCCTCGCCGCTCCATTACCGGAGGAGTTAATTGTGAAGAATCCGCAATTGCAGGGTGCCATCGAAGGACGCGAAAATCCGGCAGGCGAAACCGCCTATGAGCCGATTCCGGTTCGCGCAGTGCCGAAGGAGTCCGCTGAAGATTCCGGTTACTCCGATTCGCTGGACATCCCGCTTGATTACGGCATCGTGATGGACGCCGTCAGAGACGCCGTTCGCGCCAATCTCTGAACGTCCGGATTTCATGCGAAGCGCCCCACTCGGGGCGCTTTTTTTATGGTTATCGCCGATATTCGATAAAACCGCGAGGCTATAAACCTCATACTATTGATGTGTTGCACGTAAGCACTCAGTATGACGAATCAAACCCCTTCCGCCAGACAGTTACTGCTCGACGGCAAGCGCCTCCCACAAATGTCAATCAGTAGGATTCACAGCGCCGGCCGATTATTGTTCGATTAACGAGATGGTACACTGCCGCTCCGCTGCGGGCGGGCCGCGCCGGGCAACGAGCACCGCGCGACGCTTGTCGATGTTTCGTTCAAGCATGCCTTCGCCGAACCCTCAAACTGGACCCTCTAGTCCGCCCTTTTCGCCCGATCCGACAAAACAATCCGCTGATAGTCTTTCTACTGGCGAAAAAAACCGCATTGAAGTAAGTTCAGACGTGTAATAGCGCCTGGACAAACGTCCGGATCAATGCTTGCGGGTTAAAGGTGGAGCCCGCGAAGACGTAAACACGACGAACAATCACACGGTGTGGCCTGCGCCTGCCGAACGAAAACATGGCCGCTATTTTCGATTACCTGTTGGACAGCCACACGTCCCGTCAATGGCGCGGGTTGCTGGCCGCGCTCGCCGACGAATTCGAAGCGCAGATCGGGCGCACGGAACTGCGTCAGCTGATGCATCGGGTCGGCAGCCGTTTCGCCGCTGCCCGTCCGTTGCCGCCGTGCGATTCCACGGCGTCACTCGCCGACGCGCTCAACGCGCTGTGGCGCGACAGCGACTGGGGCTTCGTCGAGCTTGCGGACGAGCGCGACTATTTGAGCATCGTGCATTACTGCGCGCCCTTGCCCGCCTTCGGCGAGAGCGCGCTCGCGTGGACCCCGGCGTTTCTCGAAGGCGCCTATCAGCAGTGGCTCGCCGCCCTGGGCGCGCAAGGACTCGCGATCCGGCAGGCGAGTGAGTTCGGCGACGACGCGGGCATCGAATTCAGGCTCGCACGCGCCGCTTGAGAAGCGCACCAAGCCATTCCGACCGCCGCCTCGAAGCGGCGGCATCGATCGCCCCGCAGGGCGGTTCCAGATAGCAGCCACAGGCCAGGCATCAGGCAAGGCAGGCACGACGAGGAAGCGGCACCATGAATACTTCGCGCGACATCGAGAAGCTGTTCGATCATTTCGGCGGCAATGCAGGCGATTATCAGGAAATCGGCCGGGAGAACGAGGCCAAGACGGCGCGCACCCGCTGGCCGCTGCTCGCCACGCTGGACTTCGCACAGCCGACCATCCCTGAAATCGCGCCGCGCCGCGACGTGCAGACGAACGCTCTTCGCTCGCACGCGGCCGAGCCGGATACCGAAGCGAGCGCAGCGGCGACGCCGACTCCGATCCTGCGCGGCAGGCAGCAGCTCTTCACGCGTCCGCATCGCCGGACGATTCCGCCTGTCAAGGCGCCGGCAGCGGAGTCGCTCAGCGCCTTGCGCTTTTCGGTGCTCGGCGAATCCGCCTCGAATGAAACCGGCGCGACGCCGGATTCCGCCGCCGCTCCCGTGACAGGCATCCCGCCCGTTCAGGCGCCGGTCGAGTCCAAACCGGTCGCGAACAACGCCAACGCCGTTAGACAAGCCGCGCCGCAGCCTGAACGCGGAGCTTCCACGTTCGGATCGAGCTTTCTCGCGCGCCGCGCACCCGCGCAGGCAGTGCCGCCCGTATCCGAACCCGCGCCCGCCGCGTCGCAATCGATTCTCGGCAAGCTCTTCAAACCGCAGACGCAGACCGCCGCAAGCGCACCCGCCGGTTCGCTCGACGCCATGTTCGACCGCCTGCGCCACGCCAGCCCGCACGCCGGCGAATCCTCGAACACACAAGCAAGCGCCGACCGCGCGAGCCGCCTCCCACGCTCATGAAAGTCATCACGGTAGTTTCCGCGAAAGGCGGCGTCGGCAAGACGACCCTCGCCGCCAATCTCGCTTCGGTGCTCGCCGCGCGCAGCCGTCGCGTGATCGTGCTCGATCTCGATCCGCAGAACGCACTGCGGCTGCACTTCGGCATTCCGCTCGACAGCATCGACGGCATCTCGCGCGCGACGCTCGCAGGCGACCCGTGGCAGACCGTGATGTTCGACGGCGTCGACGGCGTGACCGTGCTGCCCTACGGCGCCGTGATCGAAGACGACCGCCGCCGCTTCGAAGCGCTCGTCGACAACGATCCCGCCTGGCTCGCGCATGCGCTCGCATCGCTCGCGCTCGATGCCAACGACATCGTGATCGTCGATACGCCGCCCGGCTCGTCGGTCTACACGCGCACCGCGCTCACGGCGGCGAACTTCGCGCTGAACGTGGTGCTGGCCGATGCCGCCTCTTACGCCGCGATCCCCGGCATGGAACGCATGATCGAAGCCTACGCCGCGCCGCGTCAGGATTTCGCGGGCCAGGGATATGTCGTCAATCAGGTCGATCAGTCGCGTCAGCTGAGCAAAGACGTGTTGAAGGTGCTGCGCAACATGCTCGGCGCGAAGATGTTTCCGGGCGTCATCCATCTGGACGAAGGCGTCTCCGAGTCGCTTGCGTGCGACACGACGCTCATTCATTACGATCCGCTCTCGCAAGCCGCCGCCGATCTGCGCGCGTGCGGCGACTGGCTGCTTTCCGCCGTCGATGCGATGGTCGTCTCGCCGAGGAAACTCGCATGAGCGCCGCCAAGCCGTCGCCGGAAACCGAAGTCAGCGTGGCGACTTCGCGTCTCGAACGTTTCGTCGATTCGGGCATCTGGAGCAGCCGCATCGTCGTGGTCCTGCTGACGGCCATCGCCGTTTGCGCGCTGTACTTCGTCGTGACGGTGCCGCTCGCGTTCGGCCAGCAACTCATCTTTGCGACGATCTGCTTTGTGTGCGCACTCGGCTTCCGGCGTCTGCAAGGCCAGTACGCGACGCTCGTGATGATCATGCTCTCGGTGGTGGCATCGGGCCGCTACATGTTCTGGCGTCTCACCGAAACGACCTACTGGGAGCGTCCGCTCGACGCCGCCTGGGGTCTGCTGCTCGTCGCGGCCGAAGTCTACGCGGCGCTCGTGCTGCTGCTCGGCTACTTTCAGACCGCGTGGCCGCTGAAGCGCAAGCCGCTGCCGCTGCCCGCCGATCGCAGCCTGTGGCCGACCATCGACGTCTTCATTCCGACCTACAACGAGCCGCTTTCGGTGGTGAAGCCGACCATCTACGCGGCGCTCGCGCTCGACTATCCGGCTGATAAGCTGTCGATCCATGTGCTCGACGATGGCCGCCGCCCCGAGTTCAAGACCTTCTGCGAGGAAGTGGGCGTCAACTGGACGATCCGCACGCACAACCGTCACGCGAAGGCGGGCAACATCAACGAGGCGCTGAAGATCACCAAGGGCGAATTCCTCGCGATCTTCGACTGCGACCACATCCCGACGCGTTCCTTCCTGCAAATCTGCCTCGGCTGGTTCCTGCGCGACAAGCTGCTGTCGATGTTGCAGACGCCGCACCACTTCTTCTCGCCCGACCCGTTCGAGCGCAATCTCGGCACGTTCCGCAAGGTGCCGAACGAAGGCGAACTGTTCTACGGCCTCGTGCAGGACGGCAACGATCTGTGGAACGCCACGTTCTTCTGCGGCTCGTGCGCGGTGTTGCGCCGCTCGATGGTCGAGGAAATCGGCGGCATTGCGGTCGAGACCGTCACCGAAGATGCGCACACGGCGCTCAAGCTGCATCGGCTCGGCTATACGACTGCGTATCTCGCGATTCCGCAGGCCGCGGGGCTTGCGACCGAAAGTCTCTCGGGGCATATCGGGCAGCGCATTCGCTGGGCGCGCGGCATGACGCAGATTTTCCGCATCGACAATCCGCTTACGGGCAAGGGCCTCAAGATCGGCCAGCGGCTGTGCTATCTGAACGGCATGCTGCACTTCTTCTACGGCGTGCCGCGCCTCGTGTTCCTCACCGCGCCGCTGTCGTATCTGTTCTTCGGCGCGCACGTGATCGAGGCGGCGGCGAGCACCATCGCGATCTTCGCGCTGCCGCACATGATGCACGCGAGCATCACGAACTCGCGGATGCAGCGCAGCTTCCGCCATTCGTTCTGGGCGGAAGTGTATGAATCGGTGCTGGCGTCGTACATCACCGCGCCGACGCTGCTCGCCGTCATCAATCCGAAGCTCGGCAAGTTCAACGTGACGGCCAAAGGCGGCCAGATCTCGAAAGACTATTTCGACTGGTACATCTCGCGTCCTTATCTGCTGCTTCTGCTGCTGAATCTGCTCGGCTTCATCGCGGGCATCGTGCATATCGTCATGTACTGGCACGTGCGCAGCGAAGTGAATACGACCATCCTCAATCTCTGCTGGACCGTCTACAACATGCTGATTCTCGGCGCGTCCGTGGCGGCGGCGAGCGAGCGGCGCCAGGTTCGCGCGACGCATCGCGTGTCGATGAAGATGCCCGTGATGCTCAAGTTCTCGACCGGCCGCACGCTCGCGTGCGAGACCATCGACTACTCGGAAGGCGGCGTGGGCGTCGCCCTGCCGAACAAGATCGAAGTGCCGATGCACGAGCGCGTCACCGTCTCGCTCTTCCGCGGCGACGAGGAATACGCGTTCCCGGCGAGCGTCGGCTATACCGAGCCGGGCCGCGTCGGCCTGCGCTTTTCGCAACTCACGCGCGAGCAGGAATACGACTTCGTCAAGACGACGTTCGCGCGCGCCGATGCATGGACCGGCTGGTCCGAAGGCCGCCGTCCGGATACGCCGCTGCGGGGGTTGTCGCACGTGCTGCTGGTGGGCACGCGCGGCATTGCAGGTTTATTCGAGCATTTGTACAGCGACCTTCGTACCTGGATGAACAAGCGCCCAGTCGATGTGAAGAAGCTGAAAACCAAAGACCAATAATGGGCACGGGTATGTCGAAGTTGCGCGTTGAAAACGAAACGGGCGAGCGCACGCCGCGTTTTTGCGAAAGACCGCTGGGCCGCGCGCTGGCCGTCTGGATGGCGTTGCAGACGGCGCTCGCCGCGCCGCTCGCGTCGGCGGCGACTGCGGCTGCAACCGCGCCTGCCGCTGCTTCGGGAAGCGCATCCGCCGGCGCGCAGCAGGCCACCGGCGTCGGCGCCGTGCCCGCGCCGAGTCCGGCCGCCGTCTACAACCCGCTCACGATTCCGCAGCCCGCGCTCGCGATGCCCGTACCCGCGTTCTCCGGCAAGCCCGAGAAGCCGCTCGCCTCGCGCGTGCCGACCACGGCCGATCCGGGCACGCTGGTTCCGGGCGGACGCCGCCAGACGCTGACCTTCGCCGATTACGGCGCGCTCGATCCGCTGCAACTGCGCGGCACCGACGGCCAGAACGGCATCGCGTTTTCGGTGCGCGGCGACGAAGTCGTGACCGGCGCGATCCTGCATCTGATCTATAGCTACTCGCCGTCTCTGTTGCCTGCGATCTCGCAGCTCAAAGTGCTCATCAACGGCGAAGTGGCCGCGACGCTGCCCGTGCCGCGCGACCAGGCGGGCATGCTGGTCGCGCGCGACGTGGCCATCGATCCGCGCTTCATCACCGAGTTCAACCACCTCAACGTGCAGTTGATCGGCCACTACACGCAGCAGTGCGAAGATCCGTCGAACTCGACGCTCTGGGCCACCGTCAGCAACGCGAGTTCGCTCGATCTCACGTATGCGTCGATCGCGAACAAGCCCGATCTCGCCGCGCTCCCGCAACCGTTCTTCGACCGCCGCGACGTGCGTCGCCTCGAACTGCCCTTCGTCTTCGCGGGCAAGCCGAGCCTGGCCGAACTGGAAGCGGCGGGCACCGTGGCGTCGTACTTCGGCTCGCTCGCGGGCTATCGCGGCGCCATCTTCCCGGCGCAGAGCGACAACGTGCCGCTCTCGGGCAACGCCATCGTGTTCGCCACCGGCGACGCGAAGATCGCGGGCGTCGACATTCCGCCGGTGTCCGGCCCGACCATCGCAGTCGTCGAACGCGACGCCAACGCGCGCGGCCGCCTTCTGCTCGTGCTCGGCCGCGACGACAACGACCTGAAGACCGCCGCGAAAGCGCTGGGCGTCGGCCAGAACACGTTGAGCGGCACGAGCGCAACCATCACGCAGTTCACCGATCTGCAACCGCGCCGCCCCTACGACGCGCCGAACTGGCTGCCGACCGACCGCCCCGTGCGCTTCGGCGAACTCGCGGAAGCGCGCGACCTGAGCGCCCACGGCTACGATGCCGACGCCGTGCGCGTGAATCTGCGCGTGCCGCCCGACCTCTTCATGTGGCAGACCAAGGGCGTGCCGATCGACCTCGGCTACCGCTACACCGTGCGCCCCGCGCCGGACCGCTCGTCGCTCAACATCAGCGTGAACAGCGGCTTCGTGCAATCGCTGCGGATTCCGGCGGTGTCCACGTCGACCTTCGATCTCGGCCAGTATTTCAGCCGCGTGCTGCCGGACAAGACCGTCGCCGCGCGCCGCGAGATTTTCATTCCGCCGCTGCTCATCACGCCGCGCGCGCAGTTGCGCCTGCATTTCTATTACGACATCCCGAAGACCGGCGAATGTCAGGGACGCGTGCTGGATAACGTCGTCGGCGCGATCGATCCGAATTCGACCATCGATCTCTCCGGCTTTCCGCACTACATGGCGCTGCCCGATCTGGCCGCGTTCGCCAACGGCGGCTTCCCGTTCACGCGTCTGGCCGATCTCTCGCAGACGGCGGTCGTCATGCCGAACGAGCCGAACTCGGCCGACTACAGCCTGTATCTGCTGGAAATGGGCCGCATGGGCGCATCGACGGGTTATCCGGTGACGGGCGTCACCGTGACGAGCGCGAACGACGTCGACCGCTTCGCCGACAAGGATCTGCTGATTCTCGGCTCGCCGGGACGCCAGCCGTTGCTGCAACGCTGGGCCAAGCAGATGCCTTTCTCCGGCGACGGCGACGCGCGCACCTTCCAGCTCTCCGACGTCGCGTTCAAGCTGGTCGACTGGTGGCACGGCGAGCAAGGCCCGGAACGCGCGCCGGCGCGTGCGGATCTCTCGCTCGTCAGCTCGAACGGCGACGCGCTTTTGACCGGCTTCGAATCGCCGCTCAAGAGCGGACGCAGCGCGGTGGCGCTCATCAGCGCGGCAGGTCAGTCCGACGCCGATCTGTCCGCCGCCCTGCTCGACAACGACCTGCTGCCGTCCATCCAGGGCGCGATGGCCGTGATCCACGGCCGCACGGTGACGGTGACGTCGAACGGCGAGGCCTACTTCGTCGGCCATTTGTCGCCGATGCATTACATGCGCTGGGCGCTGTCGTCGCATCCGCTCCTGCTGGTGCTCGGCGGACTGTTTGCCGCGCTCATCATCGCTGCCCTGTTCTACCGTACGCTGCGCGCGATCGCCGCGCGGCGCCTGAGGGATTGATATGCGGGTATCCACCGCCCATGTTTTTGCCGGTGCATTGATCGCCGCTTCGGCGGCGAGCGCCACCGCCGCGCAGCCCTGCGACTGGCCGGCGTATCGCCTTTTCGTCGAGCGTGTCGTGCAGGCGGATGGCCGCGTCGTCGACCGCTCGACCGACACGCAGCAAACCACGTCCGAAAGTCAGTCCTACGGCATGTTCTTCGCGCTCGTCGCCAACGACCGCGCCACCTTCGAGCGCCTGCTCGGCTGGACGCGCGCGAATCTCTCGGCCAATCAGTTCGATGCGAACAACGTGCGCCTGCCCGCGTGGCAATGGGGCAGAAAGCAAGACGGCTCGTTCGGCGTGATGGACCCGAATTCCGCCAGCGACTCGGACCTGTGGATCGCCTACGACCTGTTCCAGGCTGGCCGGCTGTGGAAGGAACCGATGTACACGAAGCTCGCCTACGCGCTCGCGACGCAGATCGTGAAGCAGGAGATCGTCGATCTGCCGGGCTTGGGGCCGATGCTCCTGCCCGGCCCGCAAGGCTTTCGCACCGGCGACGTCACGCGTCTGAATCCGAGCTATCTGCCGCTGCCGCTGCTGCGCGGCCTCGCGCACGAAATGCCCGACGGCCCGTGGAATGCGCTCGCGCAGAGCGCCGCGAAGATGATCAAGGTCACCGCGCCGCGCGGCTATGCGCCGGACTGGGCCGCTTATCAAACCAGCCAGAACGGCCAGTTCGTCGTCGATCCGAAGAACGGCGACATCGGCAGTTATGATGCGATCCGCGTCTATCTCTGGGCCGGCATGACGGCAAGCGGCGATCCGCTCGCGCGGCCGTGGCTCGATGCGCTCGGCGGCATGCGCCAGAGCGTCGCGCAGAACGGCTTCCCGCCGGAGAAGGTCTCGACCATCAGCGGCGCAGCGACCGGCGAAGGTCCGCTGTCTTACTGGGGCGCGCTCGCGCCGTATTTCAAGGCACTGAACGACGAGCGCAGTTTGGGTCTCGCCCGCACGCATCTCGAAGCGCTGGTCGCGCCGCCGGGCGCCGGCCGCGAACCGGTCTACTACGACCGCGTGCTGGGCCTGTTCGGCGGCGGTTTCATCGACGGGCGTTATCGCTTCGATGAAAACGGCCGTCTCTTGCCGAAGTGGAGAAGCGCATGCTGATCCGGGCAAGAAAACGCGCGCTGGCGATTCACGTCGCGGCGGCGCTCGCGGCGAGCGCACCGCTGCTCGCCGTCGCGCAGGCCGCGGCCGATCCGCTGAACGTGCTCATCGACCAGGGCAAGTACTGGCAAGCGCACCGTCGCGGCGATCTCGCGGAACAGGCGTGGCAGAAAGTGCTGCGCATCAATCCGAAGCAGCCCGATGCGCTCTTCGGCATGGGCATGGTGCTCGCCGATCGCAAGGACGGCAGCGGCGCGCAGCAATATCTCGCGCAGCTTCGTCAGGTCGCGCCGAATTATCCGAATATCGACGAACTCGGCCGGCGTCTCGGCGAAACCAGTTCGCGCGACCAAACCGTCAACGACGCGCGGCGTCTCGCGCAAAGCGGCCAGAGCGCGTCGGCGGTGCAGGAATACAAGCGCGCGATCGAAGGCAAGCCCACGACGCCGCAACTGCAACTGGAGTACTACCAGGCGCTCGCGGCAACGCCGCAAGGCTGGGACGAAGCCCGGCGCGGTCTCGAACAACTGGCGCGCGACAACCCCGACGAGCCGCGCTATCAGCTCGCCTACGCGCAGCATCTGACCTATCGCGATTCGACGCGGCGCGACGGCATCGCGCGGCTCGCGAAGCTCGCGAACGACAGCGCGGTCGGCGCCGACGCGAAGAAAAGCTGGCGGCAGGCGCTGTTGTGGCTCGGCGCGCGCGCATCGGATGCGCCGCTCTTTCAGGCGTATTTGCAAGTCGCGCCGGACGATGCCGCCGTCAAGGCACGCTTCGATTCGATGGTGCAGCAGGACAAATCCGCCCGCGAACGCGCGCAAGCCGACGCCGTCGTCGATGCGCGCGGGCGCACCGTCGCGGAAGGTTTCACGGCGCTCGACCGAGGCGATATCGCGACGGCGCGGGCGCGCTTTTCATCCGTGCTCGCGAGCAATCCGAACGACGCCGACGCGCTCGGCGGCATGGGCGTCGCGGCGCTCAAGCAGGAACGTTTCGCGGAGGCGCGCACGTATCTCGAACGCGCGTCGCGTGCCGGCAATCCGGCGCGCTGGAAAGACGCGCTCACGAGCGCGACCTACTGGACTTATACGAGCGACGCCATCGGCGCGCGCAGCAACGGTCAGATCGCGCAGGCGAAGGCGCTGTTCGAGCGCGCTATCGCCATCAATCCGTCCGATGTCACCGCGCAGACGCTGCTCGGCGAAATGCTGCTCGCCAACGGCGATCCGCGCGGCGCGGAGCAGGCGTATCGCATGGCGTTGCGCCGTCAGGCCGACAATCCCGATGCCATTCGCGGACTCGTCGGCGCGCTGGCCGCGCAGGGACGCGGCGAGGAAGCGCTCGAATTCGCCAATCGGCTGAACACGGAGCAGCAGGCGAAAGCCGGCGGCATCAACAAGCTGCGCGGCGAAGCGCAGGCGGCACAGGCGCGCGCCGCCGAAGCGCGTGGCGATCTCGGCGCGGCGCGCAGCCTCTTCGAAGACGCGCTGCTCAACAATCCCGACGACCCGTGGCTACGGCTCGATCTCGCGCGCATTTACGTGCGTCAGGGCGCGGTCGGCAATGCGCGCAGCATGATGGACGGCCTGCTCGCGACCCATCCCGACATGACCGACGCGCTGTACGCAAGCGCGTTGCTGTCCGCCGAAACGCAGGACTGGGCGGCGGGTCTCGCACAACTCGACCGGATTCCCGCCGCGCAGCGCACGCCCGCGATGATCGGCCTGCAGCATCGCTTGTGGGTGCAGCAGCAAGCCGAACTCGCGACGCGCGCCGCCGCTGCGGGCCAGCGTCAGCAGGCGCTGTCGATCCTGCGTCGCGCGGAACCGGTCGCGGCCGGCAATGCCGAGCTGACGGGCGCGGTGGCGTCGGCGTACGTGAAGGCGGGCGATCCGTCGCGAGCGCTGTCGCTCGTGCGCGGGGCGATCGCCAATGCGCCGAACGACACCGGTCTTCTGCTGCAATACGCGGGCATTTTGTCGGCAACGCAACAGGACGCCGAACTCGGCTCGGTGATGCGCCGCCTCCAGTCGATGCCGCTCACCACGCAACAGCGCGCCGACTTCAACAATCTGAACGTGGGCATCGTCGTCGCGCGGGCGGATGTCGTGCGCCGGCAGGGCGATCTCGCCGCCGCCTACGACGTGATTTCGCCGTGGCTCGCCGCCATGCCCGACAACGCGGATCTGCAAGCCGCGCTCGGCCGCATGTACACGTCGGCGGGTGACGACCGCAACGCGCTCGCGTGCTATCAGAACGCGCTCGCGCGCCGCCCCGACGATATCGCCTTGCAGACGGCGGCGATGTCCGCAGCGAGCGGCGTGCGTGATTTCAAGCTGGCGGAATCGCTCGCGAATCAGGCTTACGACACCGCGCCGAACGATCCGAGCGTGCTCGCCGCGATCGGCCGGATGTATCGCGCGCAGGGCAAGCTCGATCTCGCCGCGCAGTTCCTGCAACGCTCGCTCCTGGCGGCGAATACGCCGGTGGCGACGTCGGCTCAGGCGCGCGGCAATGTTCCGCCGGGCTGGGAAACCGCGATGAGCCGCATCGGCTCGAATCCGCTGCCCGGCACCAATCCGTTCGAAGGCAAGACGGCCGTCGATACGGCGTCGAATTCGGCGCTCGCCGCCGGCGCGTCGTATCGCCAGGCCATTCCACAGAGTTACTCGCAGCCCGTGCCGAACTATCTGCCGCCTCCCCAGCCCGCGACCTACACGACGCCCTACGTGGCGCCTTCCTCCGCCCCGCCGATGATGCCCGCGCCCGCCGCGCCACGCGCGCCCGCGAGCGGCGGCTATGGTCCCGACATGTACGGCTCGGGACAATCGGGTGCGCCGCTTCAGCCGTATCCGGGACAGGATGGGGGTGCGTCGGGGGCGTATCCGGCGCAGCCTTATCAGGCTTATCCGCAGCAGCAGGGTTATCCGCAGCAACCGTATCCGCAACAACCGTATCCGCAGCAGGCTTACCCGCAGCAGCAAGCCTATCAGCAGCAGCCGTATCCGCAGCAAGCGCCCTACGGGACTCAGCAGGACCCGTATGCATCGCCGTGGCCAATGTCGCCCGGCGCGCGCGATGCGCAATCCGGCCGATATGTTCCGCCGCCCGCAGCCGGCAATCGCACGAGTGCGTCCGCTTCGAAGCGTGCGGCGGCGTCGTCGCGCAAGACGAGCGCGGCGGCTTCCGCGAACGCCTACTACGGCGCGCCGCCGCAGCAATACGCCCAGCAAAACCAATACGCGCAGGCGCCCTACGGACAGCAGCCGCAACCGTACGCGCCCCAGCCTTACTACCCGCCGCAGCAGTACGCCCAGCAGCCGTACATTCCGCAGCCGCCGGCCGGTTATGCGCAGCCTTACTACCCGTCGCAAGCGCAGTCGCCGCGTGCGGTTGCAGCCGCGACGATGAGCGCCGGCGGCATTCCCGCGCCGGTCGCGAACTCGCAGACGGCGGGCGTCGCGGAAGAACTCGCGCAGATCAACCGCGAACAGGCCAGCACGATCTCGGGCGGCATCATCTTCCGCAGCCGCGACGGCGAGGACGGCCTCTCGAACCTGACCGACATCGAAGCGCCGATCGAAGGCCGCATCAAGGCGGGCAATGGTCACGTGATCGTGCGCGCGACGCCCGTCACGCTCGACGCCGGCACGGCCAGCAACGAACCGAACACGCTCGCGCGCTTCGGTTCGGGACTTGGCGCCACCACGACGCCGCCCTCCAACAACTACGGCTCGCAGACGGCGACGGGCGTCGGCTTGTCGCTCGGCTATGAAAATCGCAACTTCAAGGGCGATGTCGGCACGACGCCGCTCGGCTTCCGCGAGACCAACATCGTCGGGGGATTGCAGTATCAGAACGCCGTGACCGACAAGGTGTCGTATTCGCTCGCCATCGCGCGGCGCGCCGTCACCGACAGCCTGCTCTCCTACGCCGGCGCGCGCGATCAGGGCGCGGGCCTCGAATGGGGCGGCGTGACATCGACGGGCGGACGCGCCGATCTCGCCTGGGACGACGGCACGAGCGGCGTGTACGTGAACGCGGCGTACCAGTTCCTCGACGGCAAGAACGTCGCGACCAACAACGCGGTGAAGGGCGGCGGCGGCATCTATACGCGCCTCATCAAGGATGCGGACCAGACGCTCACGATCGGCGCGAACACCACGCTGATGCACTACGACAAAAACCTGTCGTACTTCACCTACGGTCAGGGCGGCTACTTCAGCCCGCAGCAGTACGTGATCCTCAACTTCCCGGTCGAATACGCGGGACGCACGGGGCCGTTCACGTACGACCTGAAGGGCTCGATCGGCGTTCAGCATTATCGTCAGGATTCGTCGAACTATTTCCCGACGAACTCGACCTTCCAGTCGATTGCGGCGAACTCGGGAGCCGCGCCGGACGCGGGCGCGGTGTATCCCGGCCAGAGCAAGACGGGCGTGTCGTACTCGCTCAACGCGACCGGCGAATACCAGCTCGCGCCGCAACTGGCGGTCGGCGCGACGGCGTCGTTCGGCAATGCGTATCAGTATCGCGAGTGGCTTGCGGCGGTGTACGTGCGCTACACGTTCACGCGTCAGGGCGGCGTGCAGCCGGCGTTCCCGCCGCAGGCGTTTAGCTCGCCGTATTTGTCGTTGGCGAATTGAGGTTCTTGCGGGTGCGCGTGGCCTGAAGCTAGGCTAGCGCACACCTCAAACAAAAACCGCGAATGAAAACGCAAAGCGCGCTCGTCGCGAACAACGACCAATTCCTGCGCGACCTGCAGTTGTTCTGCATCGTCGCGCGGCGTTCGAGTTTCATCGCCGCGGCCACGGAAACGGGCATCTCGCCCGCGCACGTCAGCAAGCGCATCGCCATGCTGGAAACGAGCCTCGGCGTGAAGCTGTTCATGCGCACGACGCGCCGCGTATCCATCACGAGCGACGGCGAAGCGGCCTTCCAGTGGGCGCAAAAAATTCTCGACGACGTGCAAGGCATGGCCGATGCCTTCACCGGCCGCGACGATCCGCGCGGCCTGCTGCGCATCGGCACGAGTCTGCGTCTCGGGCGCGAGCATGTGTCGCCCGCGCTCATGTTGTTGAGGCACCGGCATCCGGGGCTGGAAGTCTGGCTCGAACTGCTCGACCGGCGCGTGGATCTCGTCGGGGAGAACTTCGATATCGATATTCGCGTCGGCGAGGTGCTGGAACCGCATCTGATCGCGCACAGGATCGTCGAAAGTTATCGCGTGCTGGCCGCCGCGCCCGCTTATCTCGAACGGCGCGGCGCACCCAAAACCCTCGCCGAACTCGCCCAGCACGATTGCCTGCTGTTTCGCGGACGCGACCAGCGCTTCGGCGTCTGGCGGCTCGCCGGCCCGAACGGCGAGGAAAGCGTAAAGGTGACAGGACCGATCGCGTCGAATCACAGCGATATCGTGCGGCAATGGGCCGAGCAGGGTTTCGGCATTGTGATGAGCTCGGTGTGGGACATCGCGTCCAGCCTGCAAAACGGCACGCTCGTGCCCGTGCTGCCCGCGTACCGTCAACGCGCCGACGTGTGGGCCGTCACCTCGGCGCGCACTTCCCATTCGGCGAAGATCCGCGTGTGCATCGAATTTCTCGAACAGCAACTGACGAGCGGACCTTACGCGCTCGTCACTTCCGGCGTCGCAGGGCTCTGACCCTTCATTGCGGATCAAGCGGCCGGTAACGAAGTCATCCGCTACTTTTTGGCCGCAATCCGTCGAGATCTAATCTTTCGCGGCGCTTCGTCGCGCAGCCGCGCCAGCCGCAATCCCCCATCCAGTAAGCCGTTCCGCACTTTCGCGCCATTCGCAAGCGAAGCATTTTTACAATTTTCTTTCGTTGCGCAGACGTCACGGAACGCGGCAAAAAGACCCGCCTTCGACAACAACTATTTCCAAATGTTTCTGAGACATGTAATGATACTGATTCGCATTTAACTTAATTGCGGCGATAGGCGGTGTCAATGATGCCTATGGCCGCATGCGCCGGGCGCTTACAGGGCGCCGCCGCCGGTTCATTTCGACGACGTCGCCCGCTCCGCTTCGATCTCGGTTCGATCAGCTTCTGGCAGATGAAACCCGCTTCGCTGCCATTCAGATTTCACTAACAAGCATCGGGGTTACGACATGTTGAGGAAAACGCCGCTCGCAGCGGCATTGGTGACTATTGCCGCGGTTCCCATGGCCGCGCCGCTATACGCCCAAACCGCTCCGCAAGCCGCGCAAGCTGCATCGCAAAACACACCCGCCGTACAGGTCGCGCAACAAGCCGCGGCCCCTGCCCAGGGCGATTCCGCCGCCACCGCACCCGAAACCGCCGCCCTGCCCGCCGTCAAGGTGACGAGCCAGGCCGACGCGCCGGATTTTCAGGCGGATACGTCGAGCGTCGGCGCGAAGGTGCCGACCGCACTGCGCGACATTCCGCAGGCAGTCGTCGTGGTGCCGAAGGCGGTGATCCAGTCGCAAGGCGTCAGCTCGTTCGCGGATGCGCTGCGTAACGTGCCGGGCGTCACGCTCGGCGCGGCGGAAGGCGGTCAGATCGGCAACAACATCAATCTGCGCGGCTTCACGGCGCGCACGGACATCTATCTCGACGGCTTCCGCGATCGCGGCCAGTACTATCGCGATACGTTCAACCTCGATTCGATCGACGTGTTGTACGGCCCGTCGTCGTTGTACTTCGGCCGCGGATCGACAGGCGGCGTCATCAATCAGGTCAGCAAGCAGCCGAACCTGAAGCCGCGCGCCGACGTCTCGCTGCAGGCGGGCACGCACGACCGCTTCCGCTCGACGGTCGACATCAACCAGCCGTTGACGGACACCTCGGCGTTCCGTATCAACGCGTTCGGCCAGTCGCTCGGTTCGACCCGCGACGAGATGGTCAACAAGGACTACGGCATTGCGCCGGAAGTGAAGTTCGGCATCGGCACGCCGACGCAAGTGACCTTGTCCGCGCTGATCCAGCACAACCGCGATCAGCCCGACTACGGCATTCCGCCGCTGAACGGCCATCCGGCGCCGGTCGATACGAAGACCTTCTACGGCTTCACCGACGACCGCACGATCCAGGACGTGCAAACGGTGAACGCGCGCATCGAGCATCGTTTCAATGACATGTTCACGCTGCGCAATCAGACGCAGTTCAGCCACTACAGCACCGAGGCGCGCGCGACCAACGCGGCGGCCGTGCTGACAGGCCCGCTCGGCACATCGACGGCGCTCACGAACGGCAACTACACGACGCTGCCGCTCACGTCGCTGTTCGTGCGTCTGCAAGGCAAGGACCGCAACATCAACGATCACTCGGTCTACAACACGACCGACTTCGAAGGCAAGTTCGCGACCGGCTTCCTCAAGCACGACATGCTGGTCGGCGTGGATCTGAGTCACGAAACCTATAGCAACCAGAGTTTCACCGCGACCACGCCGGGCCTGCCGTCGAACACGCTCGCGATCGTGCCGCTGGTCGATCCGCCCTACACGCCGCGTCCGGCGAACTATCGCGAAGTCGCGACCAATCTCGCGGAATCGAGCGCGAACGGCGTCGGGCTGTACCTGAACGATACGATCTCGATCGGCGAGCACTGGAAGTGGATCGGCGGCGTGCGCTGGGACCGCTACGAGGCGTCGATTCACAATTCGATCAACGTGCCGGGCTACGCGACGCAGACGAACTACTTCACGAGCGTGCGCACGGGCCTCGTGTGGCAGCCGACCGAGACGCAGTCGTACTACGTTTCGTATGGCACGTCGTTCAATCCGTCGCTCGAAGCGCTCACGCTCACCAACACGCAGCAGAACATTCCGCCCGAGCACAACAAGTCGTATGAAATCGGCTCGAAGTGGGACCTGCTTAACGGCGGGCTGTCGGTCACGCAATCGCTCTTCAACATCGAGAAGACGAATGCGCGCACGCAGACCTCGACCGGCGAATACACGCTCGACGGCGACGTGCGCGTGCGCGGCTATCAGCTTGGCGTGGCGGGTCACATCACGAAGCAATGGCAGATGTTCGGCGGCTACACCTACATGGACGGCACGGTGTTGAGTGCGCTCGACGGCACCACCGGCAATCAGCTCGCCAACACGCCGCATCACATGCTCACGCTGTGGACGACCTACGACTTCACGCCGGTGTGGCAGATCGGCGGCGGGCCTTCGTATGTGTCGTCGCGCTATGCGGCCAACAACAATCTGGTCGAAGTGGGCGGCTATGTGCGCTGGGACGTGATGGCCGCGTATCATCAGAAGCGCTACGATATCCAGTTCAACATACAGAATCTGACGGACAAGAAGTACTACGACGCCCTGATTCCGTCCGATGGCGGACGCGCGGTGCCGGGTCTCGGGCGCACGTTCCTCGCGACGTTGAACTACCGCTTCCGTTGATGTAATACGCGCGCGCCGTGTCATACGCGGCGCGCGAATGCCCAAGCCAAGAACAATGATCCTCTCGATACCTAACGTGCTGAGCCCTGAAGACGCCGCCGCCATGCGCGCGCGGCTTGACGCCAGCGAGTCATGGGTCGATGGCCGCGCGACCGCGGGCTATCAGGGCGCTCCGGTCAAGCGCAACATGCAGATCGCGGAAGGATCGCCGATCGCGCTCGAAATGGGCGATGCGATCGTCGGCGCGCTCGAACGTCATCCGCTGTTCATCAGCGCGGTGCTGCCCAATCGCGTGTATCCGCCGCTCTTCAACCGTTACGAAGGCGGCATGCATTTCGGCAGTCATGTCGATGGCGCGATCCGCATCGTGCCGGGGCATGGCGGACGCGTGCGCACCGATGTCTCGGTCACGCTCTTTCTCACGCCGCCCGAGGAATACGACGGCGGCGAACTGATCATCGAAGACACATACGGCGTGCAGGAAGTGAAGCTGCCCGCAGGACATGCAATCGTCTATCCCGCAACCAGCTTGCATCAGGTGCGGCCCGTCACGCGCGGCGCGCGCGTGTCGAGCTTCTTCTGGGCGCAAAGCCTCGTGCGCGAAGATTCACAACGCGCCCTGCTCTTCGATCTCGACAACTCGATCCAGCGCCTGAACACCACCAACGGCGACGAAGCCGCGAAGCGCACGCTCGTCGGTTGCTATCACAACCTGCTGCGCATGTGGAGCGAGACCTGATCGCTCATTGATCGCTCAATGACTCAAACGTGAGGCGGAGCGCCTGCGCCGTGTCGCTGGCAGGGCGATCTCGCCCGGCGCGTATTCCTGCCCGACTTCGGCGAGCAACGCTTCATCGCGCGCGATGAGTTCCGGCAGATGCGCGCGCAGGAACTCCACCCACGTGCGCGTTTTCGCATCGACGAACTTGCGCGATGGATAAAGCGCCTAGAGATTCGTACGCTGCAACGTGTGACGGCCTACGCGGTATTCGCAACGAAATCCGTTGCAAAGAACGGCAGCGTTTCGAGTATCGTGCCAATGGTCCCGCATTGCGATCACAACGAACACGATGTCGATATCATCGTGACGGAGCGCGGCCTCGCCGATCTCACCGGACTCGCACCGCGCGAGCGCGCGCTGAATGTGATTCAGAACTGCGCGCATCCGCTTTATCACGATCTGTTGCGCGACTATTTCCGCGATGCAGCAGCGCTCGGCGCACACACGCCGCATCGGCTCGATCAGGCGTTTTCCTTGCACGCGCGCTACGCGCTCACCGGTTCGATGTTGCCCTGAGAACGGCGTCGTTCATTTTGTTGCGCCGCGAAAGCAAAGCGCCGCGTGAACGAAGCCACACGATGAAGATTTGGCGCACAATGGCGGGAGCCCGCGCAGGGGTGGGCGAACAGGAGGAGCATCATGACCGCCATCACCTGGGTCCTTGCCGCCGACGGCAGCCGCGCCCGGATCTTCGAGACGCAAGGATTGAAGCTGGATTTGCGGCAGGTCGGGGACCTCAGGAACCCGGCGCCGCGCACGGCGGAATCGGTGGACAAGGACCGCGAGAAGTTCGCCAGAACCGTGGCGGACTATCTCGAACAGAGCCGTGTGCAGCAGCGTTTCGATCGCCTGCGTCTGGCCGTCGAGCCCAGGTTTCTCGGGTTGCTGCGCGAGCATCTGTCGAGCGAAACCCGCAAGCTCGTCTATGAGGAAATCAACAACGACGTGTCCAACATGGACACGCGCGATATCCGCCGTCATCTCGACCGGCCCTGAATCTGCCACTCATTGCGGCGTGCCGTCGCCCTCGCGAGCAACGGCACGCCACGCGCCTTACGCCGCCGGCATGATGTTCTGATTGCTGCGGAAAACATTCTCCGGATCGTAGCGCCGCTTCACTTCCGCCAGCCGATCGTAGTTCGGCCCGTATGCCGATTTCACGCGATCGCCCTCTTCGCCCGTCATGAAGTTCACGTAGACGCTGCCCAGCGCGTGCGGTGTCATCGCGGCGAACATGTCGCGCGCCCACTTCGTGCATTTCTCGTCGTCGGCGGCTTCGGTCCAGCGGCCGTGGATGTTGATCGTATAGACCGAATCGCGATTGGCGTACGCGGTTGCATCGACAGGCACGCGGTTCGTCTGACCCGCCATCGCGCCGATGAAGACCTCGCAATGCGGCGACGGAACCGAACGCACCGCGTTGGTCAGGATGTCGAACGTTGCGTCACTCAGTTCCGCGAAATTGTGCGACTTCCAGTAATTGCGCGCGCCGGGCGTGAGGAGCGGATCGAAGGCCTTCTGCCATGCCGTGAACGGCATCGGTCCGAGATGTTCGCCGCAGGGCGTGCCGAACGTGCGCAACGGCGCGAGCATCTTCTCGCCGTTTTCCACCGGGCCGATATAACAGCTCGCCAGCACGATCACGGGCTTGCCGTGCACATCTTCGGGCAGGAACGGCAACGGCGGCGCGAGCCGCAGCACGGCCCACACGGTGAGTTCGTCCGGACTTTGCGCGACCAGTTCGCGATACTTCGGCAGCACGGCATCCGCCTGTTCGAGCGGAAACACGACCAGACCGCCATACACTTCCGGCCCGACTTCGTGCAACTGATACTCGAACAGCGTGACCACGCCGAAGTTGCCTCCGCCGCCGCGCAGCGCCCAGAAAAGCTCGGGATCGGCATCCTTGCTGACACGACGCCACTTGCCGTCCGCCGTGACGATTTCCGCCGCCACGAGATTGTCGACCGTCACGCCGAACTTGCGGCTGATCCAGCCGAAGCCGCCGCCGAGCGTGAGGCCCGCGACGCCCGTCGTCGAGTTGATGCCGAGCGGCGTCGCGAGGCCGAACGCCTGCGCTTCGTGATCGAAGTCGGAGAGCAGCGCGCCGGGTTCGACATAGGCACGCTTCGCTTGCGGATCGATGCGTACGGACTTCAGTGCGGAGAGATCGATCATCAGGGCGTCGTCGCTGACTGCGCTGCCCGCGATATTGTGCGAGCCGCCGCGAATCGAGACCAGTATGCCGTTGCTGCGCGCGAAGGCGAGCGCGGCGATCACGTCGGCCGCGCCGGCGCAGCGCACGATGAGCGCGGGCCGCCTGTCGATGGTGGCGTTCCAGACTGTCCGGGCTTCGTCGTAGTCGGAATCGGCCGGTGCGATGACCCGGCCTCTTATCGATGCCTTGAGTGTGTCGATCACTTCGCCTGAGATGTTGATCATATGAGACCTCGCTGCAAAATAACGCGCCGCGACGCGCCCGACCCTGCCATCTGGTACGGCGAAAGCGCAAGAAACCCGCCATCGGACCGACTGCGGCGCATCGATCGAATGCACGCTGAGGAGATCGCGAGAACGGGGAGGAATTGCGATGACGGACACTTCGGCCCGCCCGTTGATTAGATGCCGCGGCTTACTCGATGTAAAGCGCCGCGTCAGTGCATTCGTGCATGCGATATAGCATGCATCGGACAAAGTGGGGATTGCGAGGGGTTTTGCGAATTCAATGCTTCATGAGTTTTGATTTGTATTCCTCACTTAAGAAACTGATATAAAAAAAACGCGCCGATTACTCGGCGCGCTTTTTCAGTCAGAACGAATCGAGGTCGCTCAATCCGTGCCGTATTTCGGCGAATGCGGACCGTACAGCAGTCCTTTCGGTCCGCCCGTGGCCAGCAAACGCTGACTCGTCAGTCCCGCGACGGTCCACGATTTATCGCTCACCACGTTGACGACGTGCTGAACGGCCACTTGTGCCAGCGCACCAATCAGGCCGACACCGACGCTGATGTTGGCGCCGGTCTCGCTTCCATTCGCCGTCGCGGACCCGCTCCAGAGCGTATCGCCGGAACGCAGATCCACGAGCTTTGCGTCTGCCGTGACCACGGTCTTGCTGCCGATGATTCGATACGACGATCCGTATTCGGTGACCTTCGTGTACAACGCGGCATCTGCGCCAAAGATACTGCGCAGCTTGTCGGGCGCCACGGCCTGTACGTCGGCAGGCATGGTCAGGCCGTTATGCTTGAACGTTTCCTCCATCTCGGCCACCGGCACGACGTAATAGCCGCCCTCGGCGAGCGGCATCGTCATCTGGGACAACATGCCGTTGGTCGCGTTCACGTCCGTCGTGTTGTTAATCGGCGGCAATACGAGAATCGAACGCGGCTTGCTATTGCGAAACGCGGTGTAGTCCATCTTGCTCGGCGACGAGACGCACGCGGACAATGTCAGGAGAATCGACAGCACCGCAAAAAGCTTGCGGGAAAAGGTAAGAGTCATGGCGGGCGCTTACTGAAGTTTGCTCAAAAGGAAGTCCATATACGCGGAGGACTCGGGGAACCGCTCCTTCTCCTCCGTCAATTGCTGACGAGCCTCCGCGCTCTTGCCGACGGTTGCGTACAGCATGCCCAAATGCGCGCGGAATCCGGGAGGCAATGCCTGGTCCTTTGTCGAGACAGTATCGCGAGCCTTCTCGAGCGCATCGATCTGCTCCGGAACGCTCTTCTGCCCTTTCAGATATTCGTAGACTTGCGGTTGATAGCCGTCCCACTGATAAAGCGACACAGGCTTGGTCGCACATCCCGTGAGCATCGCGCAAGCAATAACGACCGGCAGCGCGAGGCCGGTCAATGTTTCTTTCTTCTTGAACATGATTCTATGTTGAAGCGAGTGATTACTTCGCGGCCTGCAATGCGCCTGCGTCGACTTGTTCGACGAGGTGATTGACCGCTTCGCCGATCGCGAGATCGAGCACCTTGCCATTGAGCGTGGAGTCATAGCTCGAAGTGCCGCCGAAGCCGATTACCTCACGGTTCGACAAGCTGTATTCGCCGGCGCCTTGACTCGATGTCACAACTTCGGAAGTCGTCGTATCGACGATATTCAGGCTCACCTTTGCATAGGCGACCTGCGTCTTCCCGCGGCCAAGAATGCCAAACAGTTCGTGATCGCCAACTTCCTTGCGGCCAAATTCGGTCACGTCACCCGTCACGACATAACGCGCGCCGCGAATCGACTGCACTGTCTTGGAAAAGCTCGCTTCCTGTCGGGTTTCGCCGAGATTGTCGCGATCCAGCACCGCAAAGCGGCGGCTCTGTTGCAGAGACGTGACAAGAATGGTTTTGGCCTGGCTGCCGACGTGATCGACGCCATCCGAGAAGACACCGCGCATATAGCTCGAACGGTTGTCGAACTTGCCGATCGATACCGGCACCGGCGTGCCGGCAAACGGCGTTCGCGCGCTAGCGACCCCGGGCACCTCTACCACGCGCGATGCTTCGGTTGCGCACCCACTCAATAGCGCTCCCATAGAAATGGCTACGAGCGCCACGCATCCCGTACTTAATTTCATTAATTGCCTCCACAAACGTCTAACTGCCGAAAATCCGCGAACGACTACGGATGCCCGACAAAAGCGACGATTATTTGGCAATTCGCTTTTTAAAGGAGAAGGAGAATTCTGAAAAAGATGGATGACCGGTGGCGCGTGTCAATCGAATCGATCGACATCACGCCGTCCGGCAGAAGGAACACGAAACTTACAGCAGCCTTTCCTCTACGCCCGCTCCAACACCGCCATCTCCCGCACGACGACGAGCAGCATCGACAAACTCGCCGCGCCGCTCGCGCGCAACTCGGTCAGCAGCCGCGAATAGCGGTCGAGCGCGTCCTGCCGCTTCGCACGCCAGCTTTCGACGATCACATCGGCGTCATCGATACCGCGCGACTGCTCCAGCGCACTCACCGTCAACGCGCGTTTCAGACGCGCCAGCTCTTCGAGCGCCGCCGCGCGCGCGAGCAGGTCCCAGTGCGTCCCGATCGGCAGGGCCATCGCGCGTTCGGCGATGCCGCGATAATCGAGCATCGTGCCGATACCGAAGTACACGCTCGCGACGAGTTCGAGACTGCGCTCCGAACACGCCGCCACTTCCGCGCTGTCGAGCACGGCCGTGGCGATCTCGCCGCTCGCGACGCGCGCCGCGAGACTGCTCTCGACGCCCGCATCCTCGAACTCGCGCCGGCGCGCATACCATGCGTCGAGCTGGGCCGCGGGCAGCAGCGCCGGAAGCTGCGGCGCGAGCCGTTGCGCCGCCTCGCGGCAACGCGCGAGCACGCCACGCGCTTCGTGCGCGTCCGCCCCGCTGTGCTTCAGATGACGCAGGAACCAGAGCGACGTATCGTCGAGCAGGCGCACGACATCGACGAACATGCGCGCCTGCACTTCATCCGCGACGATATTGTCGAGGCCGTCGATGCTGCGCCACAGACCGTCGAGATCGAACACGTCGCGCACCATCATCGCGGCGCGCACGATATCGCTCGGACGCGCATCGGTTTCCTCCATCAGCCGATGCACGAACGTGCAGCCCACGCGATTGACCAGCGCATTGGTCAGATGCGTCGCGAGAATCTCGCGCTTGAGCGGATGACGCTGCATCGGCTCGCTATAACGCTGCTGCAAGGGCTTCGGGAAATACGCGGGCAGCATGTCGGCGACGAGCGCGTCTTCGGGCACGTCGGATTCGAGCAGTTCGTCGTAGAGCCACATCTTGCCGTACGCCAGCAGCACCGCGCGCTCCGGCGACGTCAGCCCCGACTTCGCCGCCGCGCGCTCGCCGATTTCATCGTCGGACGGGAGGAACTCGATCCTGCGCTTCAGACGACCGGCGCGCTCCAGGAAGCGCATCATGCGCGCCTCGGCATCGAGCGTCTCGGCTTCGTGGCGCTTTGCAATCGACAGTGCCTGCGTCTGCGCGTAGTTGTCCTTCAGCACGAGCAGGCCGACTTCATCGGTCATTTCGGCGAGCAGCGCGTTGCGTTGCTTCTCGGTCACCTCGCCATCCGCGACGACAAGCCCGAGCAGAATCTTGATGTTGACCTCGTGATCCGAGCAATCGACGCCTGCGGAGTTGTCGATTGCATCGGTGTTCATGCGTCCGCCACGCTGCGCGAACTCGATGCGCCCGAGTTGCGTGAAGCCCAGATTGCCGCCTTCCGCCACGACTTTCGCGCGCAGTTCCGCGCCGTTCACGCGCACGGCATCGTTGGTGCGGTCGCCGACTTGCAGATGCGTTTCCGCAGTCGATTTCACATACGTGCCGACGCCGCCGTTATAGAGCAAGTCGGCTTCGGCGAGCAGGATCGCGCGGATCAGTTCGTTCGGCGGCAACGTCGACGCGTTGATGCCGAGCGCCGCCTGCACTTGCGGCGACACCGGCACCGACTTCGCCGTGCGCGGATACACGCCGCCGCCCGCCGAGATCAGCGACAGGTCGTAGTCCGCCCAGCTCGAACGCGGCAGCGCGAAAAGACGCGCGCGTTCCTGGAAGCTCGTCGCGGCATCGGGCGTCGGATCGAGAAAGATGTGCCGATGATCGAACGCCGCGAGCAGCCGGATATGACGCGACAACAGCATGCCGTTGCCGAACACGTCGCCGGACATGTCGCCGATGCCGACCACGGTGAAGTCGGTCGTCTGCGTGTCGAAGTTCATCTCGCGGAAATGACGCTTCACGGATTCCCACGCGCCGCGCGCCGTGATGCCCATCTTCTTGTGGTCGTAGCCGACCGAGCCGCCGGACGCGAAGGCATCGTCGAGCCAGAAGCCGTACTCGTGCGCGATCGCGTTGGCGTAGTCGGAGAAGGTCGCGGTGCCCTTGTCGGCGGCGACGACGAGATACGGATCGTCCGGATCGTGGCGCACGACATCCGGCGGCGGCACGATGCCGTCGGGCTTGCGGTTGTCGGTCACGTCGAGCAGGCCGCGCAGGAACATCTGATAGCACGCGATGCCTTCGGCGAGAAACGCCTCGCGATCCGTCACCGGCGGCGGGTTCTTCACGACGAAGCCGCCCTTCGATCCAACCGGCACGATCACCGTGTTCTTGACCATCTGCGCCTTCATCAGGCCGAGCACTTCGGTGCGGAAGTCTTCGCGCCTGTCGGACCAGCGCAGCCCGCCGCGCGCCACGCGCCCGCCGCGCAGATGCACGCCCTCGACACGCGGCGCATACACCCAGATTTCGAACATCGGCTTGGGCTCGGGCAGGCCCGGCACTTTCGACGGATCGAGCTTGAAGGACACATACGGGCGCGGCTGGCCGCTCGCATCGCGATGAAAGTGGTTCGTGCGCACCGTCGCGCCGATCACGCCGAGGAACTGACGCAGAATGCGGTCTTCGTCGAGATTGGGCACCTGATCGAGCGCCGCTTCGATATCGGCGAGCACGCGTTCGGCGGCCTTCTCGCGTTCTTCTGTCGCGCCGCCGCGCGCCGGATCGAAGCGCACCATGAACAGTTGCAGCAGCTTCTTCGCGATCAGCGGATTGCCGGTCAGCGCGCGCTCGATATACGCATCGCTGAAAGTCGAGCCGACCTGCCGCAGATACTTCGCGTAGGCGCGCATGATCGTCACGTCGCGGGCGCCGAACTGCGCGCGCAGCACGAGCCGGTTGAAATCGTCATTCTCGATTTCGCCCGACCATACCGCCGCGAATGCGTTCTCGAAGAGCGGCTTCACGCTGTCGATATCGAAGTCGACATCGTCCTGCAACTCCAGGCCGAAGTCGTGAATCCACGCGTTCGGCGCGCCGGTCGGCTCGATCAGATACGGACGTTCCTCATCGACGCGCACGCCGAGATGTTCGAGCATCGGCAAACTGAGCGACAGCGCGATCGGATCGCCCGCGCGATACACCTTGAAGCGGAACGCGCGCCGCCCGGCTTCGATCGGGCGGTAAAGACTCATCGACAAACCGCCCGGACGCGTATGCGTCGCCTCGATCAGTTCGATGTCGCGCACCGCCGTGCGCGCCGGATAGTCTTCGCGATAACCCGCCGGAAACGAATCCGCATAGCGTTGCAGCAGACGGTTGCCCGCTTCCTCGCCGTGACTGTCGATGAGCGCATCGGCGAGATCGTCCTGCCAGCGTCGCGCCACTTGCACGACGCGCGCTTCGAGTTCGCGAGTATCGACATCGGGCATTGCGCCGCGATCCGCACGCACGACGATATGAATGCGCGCCAGCGGAGACTCGGAGAGCAGCGGCGTGAACTCGATGCTCTTGCCGTTGAACGCTTCCATCAGCACTTTGCTGATGCGGCGGCGCAGGTCGGTGTTGAACTTGTCGCGCGGCACGAACACGAGGCACGACACGAAGCGGTCGAAGCGGTCGCGCCGCACGAACAAACGCGTGCGCTGATGTTCCTGCAGCCGCAGCACGCCGAGCGCAATATCGAAGAGCACGTCTTCGTCGGCCTGAAAGAGTTCATCGCGCGGATACTGCTCCAGCACCGTCCTGAGCGACTTCGCCAGATGCCCTTTTGCGAGGAAGCCCGCGCGCCGCACGATGTTCGCGCACTTGCGCCGCACGATCGGAATCTCGGAAGTCGGCACGAGATACGCGGTCGATGTGTACAGGCCGAGAAAGCGCCGCTCGCCGATCACCTTGCCTTCGGGCGACACGCGCTTCACGCCGACATAGTCGAGATAGCCGGGCCGATGCACGGTCGCGCGTGAATTAGCCTTGGTCAGAAAGATGGGCGTCGCGCCCTCGATGATCGCCGCCGCGCCCGCAGGAAGCGGCGTCAGGTCGCCCGTGCCGCTCGCTCCGGATGGCGGGCGCAGCGTTTCGCGCAAAAGACCCGCACCCGAACCCGGCACGCCGCGCAATGCCAGCCCGCCCTCATGCTCGACCAGCTCGTAATCGCGGCAGCCGAGGAACGTGAAGTGGTCCGCGACCATCCATTCGAGGAACGCGCGGGCTTCGAGGCCATCGGGCGTCGTGTCGCGCGTCTTCAGATCGTTGATCGCGGCGCGCGCCGCATCGACGAGTTGCGGCCAGTCCTCGACCGATGCGCGCACATCGCCCAGCACACGGGCAATGCTGTCGCGCACTTCTTCGAGCCGCTCGGCATCGCTGCAGCGGTCCACTTCGAAATGGATGAACGATTCGAGTTCTGAGTTGCCATCGCCCGCGTCGGCGTGGCCTTGCCCGATGCGCTCGATCTCGCCCGCATGCGCGCCCTTGCCCGCGCGCCACACGCGAAACACCGGATGGATCGCCGAATGCAGCGCGAGGCCGAGGCGGTTGAGTTCCATCGTCACCGAATCGACGAGAAACGGCATGTCGTCGTTGACGATCTCCACGACCGTGTGATCCGAGTGCCAGCCGTGCTGCTCCAGATTCGGGTTATAGACCCGCAACACCTCGCGCCCGCGCACGAACTTCTGCGCGGTCTGCCAGTGCGCCATCGCGGCGCCGTAGAGATCGGCGACATCGCGGCTCGCGATGTCCTCGACATCGACCTGTTCGTAGTAATAGCGAAGGAGCGGCTCGATGATCTGGAAGCTTGGCTCCGGCAATCGTCCTCGCGCGAAGTCGAGTAGATCGTTGATGAGCTGTTCGACCCGCGCTTCGTTCCTGACCAGCATGGTGTCCTCCCGAGGCTTTCGGTTGCGATGCCGTTGAGTCCCGCTCTTCTAGTTCACAGAGATTATGCGCCGGGGCGCGCCTTTAGCCGCGCATCGGGCATGTGCAGGTGCACAACGAAAGCGCGCCGCACCGTCGTTACGTTAGCCGCCGCGCGTGACCTTTGCGCGACATCGGCTTTCGGCTATTGTCGATGAGAGCGCGTCACGCCGAGCCAAGGAGCCGCCATGCAGGATTCGAAGGAAGATGCAGTGCCGCAAACGGTCGTCGCCGTGCGGCCGCAGCAGGAGATCGCAACGGTTCAGCGGCTGCCGTACTTCATCGGGCTTTCGGCGGCGACGGCGGGCGCGCGGGGCTTGTCGATGCATCTCGTCGTCGTGCCGCCGGGCGGACATGGCGAGCCGCATGTGCATTGCGGTTACGAGACCGGCATCTACGTGCTCGAAGGGCGCGTCGAGACGCGTTACGGGCTGGGCTTGAGCGAATCGGTCGTGAGCGAGCCGGGCGACTTTCTCTTCATTCCGCCCGGCGTGCCGCATCAGCCGTTCAATTTGAGCGCGACGGAGCCGGCCCGCGCGGTGGTCGCGCGCAACGACGCCAACGAGGCCGAACGCGTCGTGCCTTACGACCCCAACCTTCCGCCGGATGCCGCCTCGCCTCAGTAGCCGGACGCGCCGCTCGCCGGAAGATCGACGTAGCCCGTGTCCGAGAAGCGCGCGCCGCCGAACGCGCCGCCCGCGAGCTTGCCGCGCACCGCGTACGAAACCTTGTTGACGGTGTTGCCTGTCGCGAAGCCGAACGCCTGACGCGCGACCGAGAATGCCGACACCGTCACCGGCACAGACACGATGCTCTCGCCGAAGCGCGGCACCGTGCCGCGCTGGTCGCTCACGCCGCTCGCGAACGGGCGGCCGTTCAGGTCGAGATCGAGCGCGACGCCGTCGAAGTCGAGCGGCGATTCGTTCGGGTTCTGCACGCGCAGCTTCACGGCAAAGCGCATTTCGAGGCCCTGCCCGTCCAGCGGCTCGATGCCCGCGACGCTCACGCGCATCGTGTCGCGATTGAAGAAGCCCGCGCAGCCGTCGAGTGCGAACATCGCGCACAACGCGACGGACGAGAAAATGACGCGCCTGCGCGCCCGGTTCGATTGCATGAGAATGGTGCTCCTCGCGATGGCGTGCTCAGATCCGCAGCACATTCAGCAGCATGCGGCCATAGGCATGATGAAACCAGACATCGTCGACAACAAACAGCGCGGCAGCCCACGCCGCACCCACGACGATCAGATCGCAATGCCCGCTCGTCCATAGATTGAGCGAATGGCGCGCGCCGATCCACGGCACGCCGAGCGGATTCGGCCAGTCGGCGAGCAGATGCATGAGCCCGCCGCATGCGAAGCCGAACCCGACCGGCGCCGCCGGATGCCGCCCGAGCCAGTGATACGAAAACGCGAGCAGTGCGATCCAGCCGACGCCCCAGTGCGTCAGCGTGCGATGCGTGATCCAGAGCCTGCGGGCGCGCGACCACCACGCAACTTCGAGCCAGTCGGGCGCGGTGGCGCCGGCAACGCCCGCAAGCAGCGCGAGCATCCCCGACAACACTCCAGCGCCCGCGCCCGCCGACTTTTCCATCGCCGTCACGATTGCCGCCGCGATGAGACCCGCTGCCCATCCGGTCGCGTGATGCGCCTTGCTCGATGCCATGAAGAAACCCGCCTGATACGCGCTTGCCAAGAAAGCGCGCATGTTCGCACAGCGCCGTCAAATGGGGCCGGGTGGATACAGAAACTTACGCAATTTCGACCGCCGAAACACCGCCGTGATCACAACGACGGCGAGGCGGCTCAGCGTTGACTAAAATGGTTGCTAGAGTGCTGCGCGATTTTCGCGGCGGAACGCTGAAATACGCGTTTCGTGCCGTCACGCGCATGCGGGGGCATTGAACGCAATTATCCGAACTGGCCGTCATGCAACACCTGAAATACCTGAGCGCCTACCCAAACACGCTGCAGGACAAGGTGCGCCGATTGATCGCCCAACAACAATTGGGCGCTTATCTCGATGCACGCTATCCGAGCAAGCACGCGGTGCAGTCCGATCGCGCGCTCTATGACTATTGCTCAGACCTGAAACAGGAGTTTCTGCGGGTGGCGCCCGCCATCGACAAGGTTTTTTACGACAGCAAGCTCGACGTGCTGCGTCACGCGCTCGGTCTGCACACCGCCATTTCGCGCGTGCAGGGCGCGCGTCTCAAGGCGAAGAAGGAGATTCGCATCGCATCGCTGTTTCGGGATACGGCGCCCGAGTTCTTGCGGATGATCGTCGTGCACGAGCTCGCGCATCTGAAGGAAAGCGATCACAACAAGGCGTTTTATCGCCTGTGCGAGCTGATGCAGCCGGGCTACCATCAGATCGAATTCGATCTGCGGCTTTATCTCACGCATCGGGATATTGCGCGTTCTAAAGTGGCTTAGATAGCTGACGCGCATCAAACCGACCATGCCAGCGCCGCCGCGTAGCCCGTTGGCGCGACCAGCGCCGAGGCCTCGAACGCGCCCGCCCGGCGATCGACTGCATAGCGGCCAAGCTCGCGCGGCAGCACGGAGAAGCCATCCATCGCGATAACGCCGCCGCCGATGCCCACGCCGTGCGCCTTCAATACCGCTTCCTTCGCCGTCCAGCAATCGAAGAACGCGTCGCTTTGCGCGCCTTCCGGCATGGCGTCGATTTCATGCCGGTCCCGCTCCGCCAGCACCGACGACGCCAGTTCGCGCCAATCGAACGCCGCGCGCGCCGCCTCGATATCGACGCCGACGCGTCTTTCGTGCGACACCGCGATCAGGCCATATTCGCCGGAATGCGACACGTTGAAGTCCGGCGCGTCCGCGTGCGCCAATGTGGGCCGTCCGTTCGGACCGGCGTCGAACGTGAGGCGCGCGGGATCGTCGCCGGTTTGGGCCGCGAGCACATGTCGCAACGCCGCGCGCACGATGCAGAAACGCGCTGCGTCTTCATGACGCAGAAAGCGCGCCGCCCGTGCGCGTTCATCCGCATGCAGCACGGCGAGGCCGGTATCGTTGAGTGGCAACGCAACGTCGATTGCGACGAGCCAGACGCGCACGTCGACGGGCGCGCCGGCGGGAAGCGGAAGCGGTTGCAAGGCTTCGATGACTCGATCACGCGCTGCATTCATTTGGCTGCGTACTGCGCCTCGCCATTTCCAAACGACCAATTCTCCTTCTTCACTTCGACGAGACCAATAAACACATCCTCGCGCCGCAACTTGAGCCGCTCGTGCAGGCCATCGGCGACGGCCTTGTAGAACGCGCTTTTCTTCGCGAGGTCGCGGCCTTCGTTGAGCGTGACCTGGATCACGATGCAATCGTCGGTACGTTGGATGCCGAGATACGTGCGGTCGATGATCAGATCCGACGCGTCATGCTCCGCGACAATCTGGAAGCGATCGTTCTCGGGCACGTCGAGCGTGGTGCGCATTGCGTCGTACACAACCTCGCCGATAGCCTTGCGATAAGCACTGTCCTTGCCCTTCTGCAAATCGATTCGAACGAGCGGCATGTGATGCTCCCAATAAACTGATCAGTGGTAGTCCGGATGCAGACGCAGTTGCGGCAGCCCCGCGCTATCGACGAAAACGACGGCATTCTGGCCGAACTCCGTCATCAGCGCATCGGCGATCTGGGGCGTCGCGCCGAGCACGAGCAGACTCGTCTCGGCAAGCCAGATGTTCAGCGGATCGATACCCGCACCGGGCAACGCTTGCAGGCCCATGCGCTCCACGCGCTCGATCAGCCTGTGTTGCCGGGCCGCGTTGTCTTCGGGTGAAAGAACGTGTCCGAACGGATTGAACGCCGTCACGAACACTGCGCTCTCCGATTCATGCCGCGCCAGCAACGACGCGACCGCGGCATTGGCGATGCCGATCTTCATATCGATGTCGGGCTGCGCGTGGATCCGGTAGATCGCCGCACGGTACGCGGCGAGCGTCGCGGCGGTGAGCGTGCGCTTCAACGCGATCGGCTGGCCATGCGGCGTCGCGCGCGCGGCTTCGTCCCACTCGATGCGCCGTTGCGCCAGCATCTCCCCGCTCACGCAGCCTTTCGCCGTGCTCAGGCGCTCGAGCGCGCGCAGCCAGTGCGCGTAGTACGTGTCGCCGAGATCGGGGTCGCCCGACGCCTGCGCTTCGTTGATCGCCTCGCTCAACGCATGCGCCCATTCCGGCCACGTGAACACGCCGCGTTCATGCAAGGCGAGCGTCATCGCGAAAGCTTGCGCTTCCCACGGAGCGCGGAATACAGGGCCTTGGTCGTCGAAAGGCAATTCGGGCAGTGCGGCGCGCAGTTCCTGCAGCTTCGGTTCGTCGATGGTCATGTCATGCGCGCGCGGCATCGAGATAAGGCTCCCAGCAATCCACACATACGGACGATGCAGTCGTGTCCGGCCCCCAAAGCTCGGCGGCATCGAAGCGCACCGTATAGAGCCAGTGCGGATGCTCGCCGTGACCGAGCGCGTTTTCGTCGGGGAAAACATGCGTGCCGCGCACAGCGACGATGCGGCCAAGCTTGCCGCGGCAATAGCGTGGCTGGCAAGCGCGTATGTGTCGGCGGATTGATCAGCTTCGTGCGAACGTCGTCGCCAATGGAGAAGCGCGCGGGCTTCGTGGCCGGACGATCGACCGGCGCGCCACGCAGCAGCGCCGCGCTCACGTTGGCGGCCTTTAACGCGATCACGTCAGGCAACGGCGCGCCTTGCGAGCGGCCAGTGGCGATCTCGGCTTCGCTTGCGAGTCCCTTCGCGATCAGCAGCTTCTTCAAGCCCTCGAACCAGATTTCGTAGTAGCTGCTGTTGAGATATTGCGCGGGCGGCAGACTTTCGCGCGCGGCGCGCGATGTGTCGATGTTCCATTGCCGCGTCGCGCCCATCGCCAGCGTGACGGCCAGCACGCGCCGCTCCCAGTCCGCGTGAAAGGGCGATGCGCCCGGCGCGTCGCACGCATCGGCCTCGATTGGACCGAAGGCCTGCATGCCGCCCATGTCGTGCGCCGCGTTCATGCCGATGCTCCCATGGCCTGCGACGGACTCAGCGCGAGTCCGGTGCCGATCATCGAATCGCGTGTGACGAGATCGGCGAGCGCGGCTTCGTCGAGATGATCCGTGCCGGCGGGACGCATCGGTATGACGAGATAGCGGACCTCGGCGGTCGAGTCCCACACGCGCAGTTCCACATGTTCCGGCAACTGCACGCCGAAGTCGCCGAGCACGCCGCGCGGATCGATGACCGCGCGCGAACGATACGGCGCCGACTTGTACCACACGGGCGGCAGGCCGAGCACCGACCACGGATAGCACGAGCACAATGTGCAGACGACCATGTTATGTACGTCCTCCGTGTTTTCGAGCGCGACCATGTGCTCGCCTTGTCGTCCCGTAAAGCCGAGCGAGGCGATGGCAGCCGAGGCGTCGTCGAGCAGCCACGCACGATAGCCCGGATCGCTCCACGCCTTCGCAACCACGCGCGCGCCGTTGCGCGGCCCGACTTTATGCTCGTAGGTTTCGATGAAAACGTCGAGCGCCTGCGGATCGATGTAACCCTTCTCGACCAGCAGCGATTCGAGCGCCTTCACGCGCAGGTCCATTTCCGGCAACGCGCTGCCGGCGTGGTCGTGGTCGTGGTGATCGTGATCGTGGCTCATGAGCGGTTCCGCGAGTGACACAGACGTCACACGTTACCGGAGTGCGCAAAAGCGTGCAAACACCGAGCCGCCGCGCTCACGCGCCGCCTATACTTGAATCAGCGTCTCATGCGAGGAGGATGCCATGACACGCAAGTACATCGATTGCCGCGAGTGCCCAAGCGATATGAATTGCACCGTCGCCTTGAGCGCCGACTCGGACGACGAACTGATGGAAGCCGCCGTGCAGCACGCGATCAGCGTCCATCAGCACACGGACACGCCCGAATTGCGCGCGCAACTGAAGACGATGTTCCACGAAGGCGCGCCGCCCGCCTGAGCGCGCGTCAGCCGAGTTCGAAGGTCGTCACGCCGAACACGCGCGCGAGCGGCACGTCAGGCGCCGCGTGCGTGTACATGCGCGCCGTTTCGAACACGCTCTGCATATCGTGTTCGACAGCCAGCGCGAGCGCCGCGGGATTGCTTTCGGGAACGTCGAGGAACACGCGTTCGCCCGGCACGCCGGCGACGAGCGCGCGATACAGCGCGCGTGCGGTCGGCAGATCGTCGGCGAAGAGCGGTCCGATCTTATGGCCGGTGCCGCATCGCCTGATTGCGGCTAGGCCGCGCACGCTATGGCCGTCGTCGTCGAGCGCGACGCACGCGCGCCCGTGCTCGCGATTGGGTGCGAGCCACGCGCGCAGAAACGCCGCGCGGGGGAAGGCGAACATGTGCGTGTCGTAGTCGAGCATGCGTTCGAAGGGAACGCCGGACGCATCGGCGATTGCGATGCCATCGGCCGCTTCGTCGCTCGTGCACGCGACGCCCTCGTAACGCACGTTGCGATACGCCAGCACGAATCCGGACTTGCGATAGTTGGGCTGCTGGGCGAGCACGCCGTCGAGCCCGATATTGCGCGCGCCGAGATACGCCATGCCCGCGTTCCACAAGTGCATGCCGAAGCCCTTGCCGCGCCATTCCGGACGCACGATATAGAGACCGATGAAGCCGAACGCATCGCCATAGGCGATCGCCGAGACGCAGCCGATTGGCGCGCCGTCCCAAGTGCCCACGAAAAAGCCGTGCGGGTCGGCGGCGAAGAACGCGCGCGCGTCGTCGAGGCCGGGATTCCATCCTTCCGACGCGGCCCATTCGAGCGCCGTGGCAACATCGGGCTGCGTCATGCGGCGCACGGCGAAACGCGAATCGCCGGGACTCGCGTGGGCGGAATCGGCAACGGATGACATGCGGCGCGCCTCGTCGAATGAAGGTGCGTTCAGTGTCGCGCGTTTCGGGTGCGGGGAAAAGTGCGGCGAGAAGGGATTACAGCGAAGAAATACAGCGGGGAGATGAAACGTGTTGAATAAAGCAGGACAGACGTGCGCCGCCCTGCTCAGGAATAACCGTGACGCCGCTCGCCGCGGCCGAAGCTTTGTCGCGAGCGCCAGTCTTCCGAACGCAGGACGTACTCGCCGTCCTCGCGCGCCTGCTCCTCGGAATCGAAGCCGTCATCGCTATAAGCGACGACCTTCATTCCGCCTCCCGCCGTCCTTTCGACGGTGATGCCCCAGTGCCACCCGCCTTCCTGATGGAAGACGTGCAGCGTCGGCTTCGACGATGTGGTCAGTTCCATTTTTGCGGCTCCTTCAAGCTACGTCCGTAAGGCCTGCTGCCTCCTCCGACGAACGCCCTTGATTACCGGCGTTTGCTTATGAGTTGCTGTTGAAGTGATCCTCAGGCGACCCAGTCGCCCGCTTAAAACAGCATACGCAATGCGATGCTGCGTTGCAACACGAGAATACCCCTAGGCGTGGCTGGAATGGGACGCGCTCGGACGAAATAACACCAATCTTGACGCTATTCGCTGCAAAACTCGCGCGAAATGCTGGTGGACATTAAGTATTAACGCGTTTGTGCGGGGTTTCATTCCCCGTTCCAATGGCCGATTGAATCGACGCTCTGAATCGGAATAGTCGACCGATTCAGGCGACAGCATCGTGCCGTTCGAAAGGTAACGCAATGCATGCGAGCCCGTATTGACGATCCGTTACGACGTTTTCAAATCGCCCGACAGCACGAGTCGCGAAATGCTCTTGTCACGCATTCGTCACACACTTGTCACGCGCGCATGCGATGTCACGTCGTGCTCCGCGAGCCAGGCGACGATTGCATCGCAGGTCCAGTGGGCGTCGTCGTGCGGAAGGTCGTGGCCGGCCCACGCATGCACTGCGTGCGCCGCGCGCCATTGCGCCGCGACGCGCGCGGAGCAAACCGGATCGACCAACTCATCCGCCGCCGACGAAAGCAACAGCACAGGACAACGCGGCGCATCACCCCGCGCGCAAAAACGCGCTGCGGCGAGAAGTTGTCGCAACGCATTGCCCGCACTCGCGCCTTGTGTGCGCCGCCATTGCGCCCATTGCGCGATGTCCGCATCGAGCGAATCGCGGCGATTGCATGTCAGACGATGAATCAGCGCTTCGCATCGTTCGGGCTGCGTCCAGTTCAGCGCGATGCGCGCGAGCAGCGGCCACGCAGCAGGACGCAGGCGCTCGCGCATGCGCGCGTACGGCCGCATGCTCGTATTGATCAGCACAAGCCGCGCGATCTCATGCGGATGACGCTCGGCCCACGCGGTCGCGATCATCGCGCCGAGCGACATCGCCAGCACGCGGCAAGGAAGGCGCACGTCGAGCGACGCGGCGCGCGCGCGCACGAAATCCATCATCGCGATGACCGAGCGCGGCGTTTCACGCTCATGCTCGACGCCGTTGCCCGGCAGATCGATGAACACGACACGCTCGCCCGCCGCGACGAGTCCGTGTGCCGCCAGCGCCGCCTCGAACTCGCCCCAGTGACGCGTTTCGCGCGTGAGGCCGCGCAAGAGAATCCAGTCGCTCATCGCGCGCCCGCGGGAGGCCAGTGCTGCTGCGCGCGCATCAGCATGTCTTCGCGGAACGCACCGCTCGGCAGCCAGCGCCGCGACGAATACGCGGCGCGCGTGAGGAAATCGAAAAAGTTCGGATGACGCCGCAACACGCGCCGCGTGCGATGCGCCTTGATCGGATTGAAAATGCCGAGGCGCGAGAACAGTTGCATCGGATTCTTGCGAATCCAGCGCCACGAGCCGAGTTCGAGCGTCATCGGCAAAAAGATGTTGGGCGCGCGCGCCCGATCGTAGGCGAAGTCCCACAGATCGCCGTGCAACAAGTATTGATGGCTCTGCGGCTCGAACGCGTAACCGTGATGCGGATACGATTCCTCGAACATCGTCTTGAGCATGAACATTTCCGGCAGATGCGCCATTTGCCGCTCGGTGCGCGCGTAGGGAAACCAGATGCTGTCGTCCCAGCCGAATCCCGAATGGCAATCGAGCGCGAAGCTCAACGGCCGCGACATGAGTTCCGCTTCGACCACCGACAGGAGCGCCGCGCTCTCGGCTTCCATATGACCATCGACGGGACCGCGGTACCACGGCAGCCACGGCCCGATACGCTGCCCGCCCGCGAGAAACGGCACACGCCCTTCCGCGCTTTGCGGCGCGTTGCGCATCAGATCGACGCCATTCGGATTCGCGCGCGTGCGGGCGAACATGCCGCCCGGATTCACGATCGGCATGAAGATGAGACGGATCGCGCGCAGTTGCTGATGCAGCGTGTCGTCCCAGTCGAGACGCGTCAGCAGCGCGCGCATGTATTCGAGCACGAGTTGCGTGCCGATGCATTCGAGGCCATGCACGCCGCCGAAAAACCCGATGGCCGGCGCGTGCGGATCGGCCGCACCGATCGACGCGCTCAAAAGCGGAAACGACTGGCCGCGCGCGCTCACTTCGCAAACCGTGCGCCACTCGAAGCGCGCGCCGGCCGCGACGCGGATCGCCTTCAGTTCATCCATCTCCGGGAAGCTGCTGGTTATGGCGACGCTCGACGTGCTCATGAAAACGCGCGGGATGTCCCGTCTGAAAGAAAAACCGAGTATAGGGCGGATCGTCAGTACACATCATGCCGACAATATGACGTAACGAGCGGAACGCGAATGGCGGGCGAAAGGTCTTCTGCGCGTTTTCGTTCTGTCACCTAGAATGAAATGTCCGCCTGATGACCGCTACGCGCGGTGCGAGGTTCTTGTCATGACATCCGTTTCCCGCTTCCTTCTCGGCGCGCTCGCGTTGTGCTGCGCCGCCTCCGCGCTCGCCCAGCCGCAGGCGCAAACCAGCGACCCGAACGCGCCGAAAACGCGCGCGCAGGTCCGCGCGGAGTTCCTGCTGTGGCGCTCGGTCGGCTACGATCCCAACGACTGGCTGAACTATCCCGACAACGCAATGCGTGCGAGCCGCGTCATCGCGCAACGGCAGGCGCAGGGGAATAGCGCGGTGCAGTGAGCCGCGCGAGCCGTCGCTATTCTTCAGGCGTTTTTCTCGCGCGGCTTCTCGCCGCGCAGGATACGTCGCGCGATGCTCCAGCGATGGACTTCCGACGGACCGTCGTAGATGCGGAACGCGCGCATGTCCGCGAAAATCCGCGCGACGACGGTTTCGTGCGTGACGCCTTGACCGCCGAGCACCTGCACCGAACGATCGACGACGCGCCACAGCGCCTCCGACGACACCACTTTCGCGATGCTCGACTCGTGCTTGCCGAGCACGCCCTGGTCGAGCACCCACGCGCAATGCCAGATGGCGAGCCGCGTGACGTGCAGATCCATTTCGTTATCGGCGAGCATGAAGCCGACGCCTTCGTGCTCGCCCAGCGTCTTGCCGAACGCATGACGCTGCCGTGCGTAAGCCGTCGCGACATCGTGCGCGCGGCGTGCGGCGCCTAGCCAGCGCATGCAATGCGTGAGGCGGGCGGGTGACAGGCGCACCTGCGCATAGCGGAAGCCCTCGCCCGGTTCGCCCAGCACGTTTTCCTTCGGCACGCGCAAGCCCTCGAAGCGCACGACGCCGTGTCCGCCGGGAAAACACGTATCGAGCGAATCCATCGCCCGTTCGATCACGATGCCCGGACTCGTCATGTCGGCCAGGAACATGGTGGCGGGACCGTCGGCGAACTTCGCCATGATGATGCCGACTGCCGCTCCGTGCGCGCCCGTGATGAACCACTTGCCGCCATCGATCACGTAACCGTCGTCGTCCGGCGTGGCAGTGGTCTGAAGCATGGAAGGATCGGCGCCCGCGCCCGGCGGCGGCTCGGTCATGCAGAAGCACGAGCGGATCTCGGCCGCCGCCAGCGGACGCAGCCAGCGCTCCTTCTGCTGCGGCGTCGCGACGGCTTCGAGCAGATGCATGTTGCCCTCGTCAGGCGCGGCGATGTTCAGCGCCACGGGGCCGAGCGGCGAGTAGCCAGCCTCCTCGAACAGAACCGCCTTGGCGACGTGAGTGAGACCGAGGCCGCCGAACTCCGGCGACACATGGCTCGACAGTAGCCCGGCCCGGCGGCCCTTCGCGATCAGTTCGGCGCGTAGCGATTCGTCGGGACCATGCGCTGTGCAACGCGGATCGCGCTCGAAAGGCACGATCTCATCAGCGATGAAGGCGCGCACACGCGCCTGCAGTTCGGTCAACTCCGGGGACAGCGAGAAGTCCATCGGCAATTCTCCAGGGAACGGGCGTCGGCCGGCAAGCTTAACCGCGCAGGCACCTTGCGCGCCAGCCGCGCGGGCTCATTCATCGTACTCGGTGTACTTGCGCGCGTCGCCCTTCACCTTGTGCGCCGGATATTTCGAGCGATTCAGCGCCATCTTTTCGATCAGCGCGCGATGAAGATCGACATCGAGCGCATCCGCCAGCATGACGAGATACGCGAGCACATCGGCCATTTCGTGGCGGATCGCTCGCAGCTTCGCGTCGTCGAGCTCGGTCTTGTCGCCGGTTGCGAGCCACGTGAACGGTTCGAGCAACTCGCTCGCCTCGACGGACAGCGCCGCAGCGAGATTCTTCGGCGAGTGAAACCGGCTCCAGTCACGCTCACGCACGAACTCGCGCAGCATGTCGCGCATTTGAGCGAGTTCGCCGGCTTCTTCCTGATGGTTTTGTTGCGTCATTCGCATCCTCTGACGTTTCGTTGCGCGTGTCGAGTAGCTTAACGCGACGGCTGCGTTGCTTTCTCCCCTCCTCGAATTCTACGACTCACGGATTCGTAGTTTTATCGTCAAATATATGGACGATCGTTCCATTTCGCCCTTCCCTGTCCGATACACGACGAATTTCGCAAGATTTCGTGCGTTCGAGACAATATTTTCGCCTCCGATCAAATTTCTTGCGCTCGATATCTACGACTCATAGAATCGCAGTTAAGCAACGAGGACGACGCGACCTGAATATCGGGTCCGTCCGACGAACCCAATATCGAATCAAGGAGCATCGAGATGTCCAAGCGCATTCTGGTAATCGGAGCCGGTTTCGCCGGTATGTGGAGCGCACTGTCCGCGGCGCGTCTCATCGATCAGCACGGCAGGACCGATATCGAGGTCGTGCTGATCGCGCCGGAGCCGCATCTGCACGTGCGTCCGCGTCTTTACGAAGAAAACGCGGCCGGTATGAAGGCGCCGCTGCTGGACATCTTCGCGTCCACAGGCGTCGGATTCATTCAGGGAACGGTGGAACGGATCGACGTCGCGCGCAATCGCGTCGACGTGCTCGGCGCGAACGGATCGCGCTCGACGCTGAACTACGACCGTCTCGTTCTGGCAACCGGCAGCCGCCTGTTCCGTCCGCAGATTCCGGGGCTCGCGGAACATAGCTTCAGCGTCGATCAGGTCGATGAAGCCGCCGCGCTCGAAGCGCATATCAAGGGCCTGGCCACGCAGGCGGATACGCCCGCGCGCAACACGGTGGTGGTCGCGGGCGGCGGCTTCACCGGCATCGAAACGGCAGCGGAAATGCCGGCGCGACTGCGCGCGGCGCTCGGCGAAAACGCAAAGGTGAACGTGATCGTCGTCGAGCGAAACACGGAGATCGGACCGGACCTCGGTGCGGGTCCGCGCCCGGTTATCGTCGAGGCGCTCGAATCACTCGGCGTGCAATGGCGTCTGGGCGCGGCGGTCACGTCCGTCGATGCGGGCGGCCTCACGACGTCCGATGGCGAGCGTATCGATGCAAGCACGGTCATCTGGACCGCAGGCGTGCGAGCGAGCGCGCTGACCGCGCAGATTCCCGCCGAACGCGACGCGCTCGGCCGCCTGCACGTAGATCGCAATCTGCGCGTGCAAGGCGTCGACACGGTCTATGCAACGGGCGACGTCGCCTACGCCGCAACCGACGACGAAGGCAACCACGCGATGATGTCCTGCCAGCACGCGATGAACCTCGGCCGCTCGGCGGGTCACAACGTCGCGGCGGATTTGCTGGGCGCGGAGCCGATTCCCTACAGCCAGCCGAAGTACGTGACGTGTCTCGATCTGGGTCCGTGGGGCGCGGTCTATACGGAGGGATGGGAGCGCGAAGTGAAGATGTCGGGCGCGCAGGCGAAGGAACTGAAGACGCGCATCAACACCGAATGGATCTATCCGCCGAGCGCGGAACGGGACGAAGCCTTCGCGGCCGCCGACCCGTTGCGCATCGTGGTTGCGTGACGTGCTTGCGTAACGCATTTGCGTGAGCGACGCTCACGCCGCCGGATAAAGCCCCAACGTGCGCGCATGCAGGCGTGCAAGGCCAAGCAGTGCATCGGTGAACGGTGTCGGCACGCCGGTCATCGCGCCGAGTTCGCGCACCGATGCGACGAGTGCATCGAGCTCGACCGCCTTGCCCGCCTGCACGTCCTGCAGCATCGAGGTTTTCATCGCGCCGAGCTTGAGCGTGACGGCATGACGGTCTTGCGGCGCCTGCTCAATCGGAATGCCGAAGCGCGCGCCGATTTCCTTCGCTTCCAGCATCACGCTGGTCACGAAGCCGCGCACGAGATCGTCGCTCAGGATGCGATCGGTGGTCGCGCCAGTGATCGCGCTGATGGGGTTCATCGTCATGTTGCCCCACAGCTTGAACCAGACATCGCGTTGAATCAGTTGAGAGAGCGTGGCGTCGAAGCCCGCTTTCGAAACGAGCGACACGAGCGCTTCAGTGCGCGCGGTGGGCGCGCCCGTGGCCTCGCCGAGAATCAGGCCCTTGCCCTGATGATGCCGGATGACACCCGGCGTTTCCACGAAACAGCTCGCATGCACGACGCAGCCGACCGTCTGCGCGCTCGGGATCGCCGCGGCGATATTGCCGTGCGGATCGACCGACGACAGGCGCTTGCCGGCAAACTCGCCCAGGCCGTCGCAAAACCACCAGGGCACGCCGTTCATCGCGGTCAGCACCGTGGTCTCGCTGCCGATCAACGGCGCGATATGCGCAGCGACCGACTCCATGGCAGGCGCCTTCACCGCGACGACAACGAGATCCTGCACGCCGAGATCCGACGGTTCCGCGCTCGCCGCAACCTTCACCGTATGTGCGGCATCTTTCTCGATGAGCCGCAGTCCCTGCTGCTTCAACACGTCGAGCGTGGCGCCGCGCGCGACCACGCTGACGTCGCAGCCCGCTTGCGCAAGCTTCACGCCGATCCAGCCGCCGATGGCGCCTGCGCCATATATGCATACTTTCATCGTCCCGATTCCTCGCGTGTGGCAATCAACGTCTGCCATTGTAAGAGCGTCGGAGCGGGACGACGCTTGGCGCCGCAAAAAATCAGTTCAATGCGCGATTCCGACAGCCAGCTTCGCAAGCGACAATAACGTCAGACCGAACGCGCCTGCCAGCATCACGGCGATGACCGGCAGCAACGGCAGTTTGACCTGCGCGAAATCGGCGTTGTGCGACGCGCGCTTGCGCACGCCGAAGAAGCTCCACAATACGATGCGCATCATCTTCAAGAGGTTCATGACCGGCTCCTTTGCATCTCGATTCGTTCTTTGATGGCTTGATGATGCGCGCCGCGCCGCACGAAAAACAGCAGCAGTTGCGGCACATTCTGCGGTAGCAGAACGATGCCGGAGGACCACTGCTACCCTCGAATTCGTTCCATCTGCTGCTTGTCGGGAGGCGCGCGCGCCTCTTATCGTTGTCGCTCTTTCCGACAGGCGGCCGCATCCATGTACCGATACACCGAGTTCGACAAAGCATTCGTCCGAAGCCGCGCCGCGCAATTCCGCGATCAACTCGAACGCTGGCAGGACGGACGCCTGAGCGAAGACGAGTTCCGGCCGCTTCGTCTGCAAAACGGGTGGTACGTGCAGCGCCATGCGCCGATGTTGCGCGTCGCCGTGCCGTATGGCGAGTTATCGAGTGCGCAGTTGCGCGTGCTGGCCCGCATCGCGCGTGATTTCGACGATCCCGATCCCGAGGTCTATCACGCGGCGAGCGTGGCGCAAGGCAAGCTCGGCACCGAACGTCTGCCGACGCATTGCGCGCACTTCACTACGCGCACCAATGTGCAATTCAACTGGATTCCGCTCGACAAGTCCGCCGACGTGATGGACCTGCTCGCCACCGTCGACATGCACGGCATCCAGACGAGCGGTAATTGCATCCGCAACATTTCCTGCGATGAACGCGCGGGCGCCGCGCCCGACGAGATCGCCGATCCGCGTCCGTTCGCGGAGATCATGCGTCAGTGGACCACGCTGCATCCCGAGTTCGCTTTCCTGCCGCGCAAGTTCAAGATCGCGATCAGCGGCGCGCACGAAGATCGCGCGGCGACCGCGTGGCATGACGTCGGCCTGCAACTCGTGCGCGATGCGAACGGCGAACTCGGCTTTCGCATCTGCGCTGGTGGCGGCATGGGACGCACGCCTGTCATCGGCACGTTGATGCGCGAGTTCCTGCCATGGCGGCACATCATGAACTACATCGAAGCGATCGTGCGCGTTTATAACCGCTATGGCCGTCGCGACAACAAGTACAAGGCGCGCATCAAGATATTGATCAAGGCCGAAGGCCAGCGCTATATCGACGACGTGAACGAAGAATTCCGGCAGATCGTCGAGCACGATGGCGCGCCGCATCTCATCTCGCAAGCTGAACTGGACCGTGTGAGTGCGCTGTTCGTGCCGCCGGCTTTGCATATTCGCGAAGCGGCATTCGATAACGCCGAACTCGATGCATACGCTGCCGCTCATCCCCTCTTCGCGCGCTGGCTGCAACGCAATGTCGCGCTGCATAAGGACCCGGCGTTGCGCATCGTGACGCTCTCGTTCAAGCGCCTGCTGCAATCGCCGGGCGATGCAACCGCGGATCAGCTCGATATCGTCGCGGACCTCGCCGACCGCTTCTCGGCGGGCGAAGCGCGTGTCACGCACACGCAGAATGTCGTATTGCCGTGGGTGCGTTCGAGCGAGCTTTTCGCGCTTTGGCAAGCGGCGCGCGATGCGGGCTTCGCCAGCGCGAACGTGCAGTTGCTGACCGACATGATCGCGTGCCCCGGCGGCGATTTCTGCGCGCTCGCCAGTGCGCGCTCGCTTCCGATTGCAGAGGCCATCGCCGAACGCTATCAGGATCTCGACGAACTCGACGACATCGGCGAAATCGACCTGCATATCAGCGGCTGCATCAATTCATGCGGACATCATCACAGCGGGCATATCGGCATACTTGGCGTCGATAAAGATGGCCGCGAGTGGTATCAGATCACGCTCGGCGGATCGGATGGCAGTGCGGCAAGCGGCGCGCCGCAGCCGGGCAAGGTGATCGGGCCGTCGTTTAGCGCGGCCGAAGTGCCGGAAGTGATCGAAGCGATTCTGACCGCCTATCGCGACACGCGTGAGGGACGCGAGCGTTTTATCGAAACGGTGCGGCGCGTGGGCCTCGATCCATTCAAGGCGGCCGCAAACGCAGCACGTTTAAATGATGAGGTGACGGCATGAATGGCGTCAATCGCATGCGCATACTGACGCAGCACGATCATCAGGCGGAGGCTAACGAAGGCGCCGCAAGCCTATCGAACGACGACGATCCGCACACGCTCAAAGACCGGCTGACGACGCTCTCGCGCATCGATCTGCACTTTCCGCATTTCACCGATGGACGCGCCTATAGCCAGGCGTATTTGCTACGCAGGCGGCTCGGCTTCAAAGGCGACTTGCGCGCAACCGGCGATGTGCTGATCGACCAGCTCGTGCAGATGGAGCGCACCGGATTCTCAAGCGCAGTGCTAAAGGAAGGCTTAAATGCCGCCGATGCCGAACGACAGTTCGCGCGCTTTGCGGGCTTTTATCAGGAGGATTTGACGTCGCCGCGCTAAAGAAAATTCGAACGCATATAAGAGCGGCTTAGCGCCTTTCAAGCGTCCGACCGCAAAAATAAATCGCCTGGAAAAATAGCGCTTCGGTATTGAAACGATAGCCTTCGCACTCACCTTGGATGCAGAGGCGGCGACCATCCGCTGCCGTTTCAACTTTCCCGCTGCTGGCCTCGCAGGCGTTCGCCTCATGGCTGCAACCGGCTGCAACCATCGGAGACTCGACCATGAGTGACTTTTATTTTAGCGGCGATGTTTTCTCGGAACTGGATCGCGTGCAACGACAAGTGTCGTCGCTGTTCGGCAATTTCCCCTCCAGCATCCGGTCGAGCCGCGCGGATGCGTTTCCTCAACTGAACATCGGTAGCAGCGACGACGCCATTCATATCGTTGCGTTCGCACCGGGCGTCGAGCCTTCATCGCTCGATGTGACCGTCGACAAGGGCACGCTCACCATCAGCGGCGAGCGTCGCGCGCAGGGCGCCGTCGAAGGCTCGCGCACCTATGCGAAAGAGCGCTTCAGCGGCAACTTCCGCCGCGTGATCGAGCTGCCGCAAAACGCGGACGTCGACAAGGTCGAAGCCCGCTATGAGAACGGCACGCTGTCCATCACTATCGGCAAGCGCGAAGCATCGAAGCCGCGCGCGATCACCATTCAGTAAGAGGGAATCACCATGACCGACACCACGCAAATCGCCCCGCAAAACACGAGTGAAGTGACGCGCAAGAGCCAGGACGCCGCGCGCCGCCCGAGCGTTACGCCGTCAGTCGATATCGTCGAAGATAGCCACGGCATCACGCTGTGGGCCGACCTGCCCGGCGTGCCGCGAGAAAAGCTCGACGTGAAAGTGCATGATGCGCGTCTCGTCATCGAGGCCGAAGCAGAGCTGCCGTCGTCGGGCGCTTTGCGCGTGCATCACACCGAATTGCGCGCGCCGCGTTTCGCACGCGCCTTCACCGTCAGCGACGACTTCGATACCGCCCGGATCGATGCGAATCTCACCAACGGCGTGCTCACGCTGACCATTCCGCGTCGCGAAGAAGCACGTCCGCGCCGAGTCGAAGTACGCGCGGGCTAAGCGCCCTTGTTTTAGCGTTTCTCTTTAGCTTTTCTCTTTAGCTTTTCCCTTAGGCTTTTGACAAGCCTCGAGCAGAACGGCCGCGAATTCAGTTCGGATTCGCGACCGTTTTTTCTTTGCATGGCACACGCGGCTCTATAATCGCCAACGGCGGTTCGCGCCGCCGACATCCATACACTCATGCAAAAAGGGACTATCGTGAAGAGGCTGTTGACGGTGTTGTTGGGTTCGATGCTGGCCGTGTCGATCGGCGCGCATGCCAAGGAGTGGTCCACTATCCGCTTCGGCGTCGATGCGAGTTATCCGCCTTTCGAGTCGAAAGCACCGGACGGCACGCTCGTCGGCTTCGACATCGATGTCGGCAATGAACTCTGCCGGCGCCTCAACGCGAAATGCGTGTGGGTCGAAAACGCCTTCGACGGCATGATTCCCGGCCTCAAATCGCGCAAGTTCGACGGCGTGCTCTCCACCATGTCGATGACGCCCGCACGCGTCAAGCAGATCGCCTTCTCCAGCAAACTCTTCCATGTGCCTACGCGACTCGTCGCCAAACGTGACGCCGGCATTCAACCGACGGCCGACGCGCTTGCGGGCAAGACTGTTGGCGTTGAACAAGGCTCGATGCAGGAGACTTACGCAAAGGCGCATTGGGGCGCGAAGGGCGTGAAGGTCGTGTCCTATGCGGATCAGGATCAGGTCTATGCGGATCTGCTGGCTGGCCGCCTCGACGCCTCGCTGCAAAACGCGGTGCAGGCCGAGCGCGGCTTTCTCGATACGCCGCGCGGCAAGCCCTATGGTTTTGCGGGCGGCGCACTCGAAGACAGCGCGATCTTCGGACCGGGCACTGCCATCGGCTTGCGCAAGGAAGACACCGACCTGAAGGAAAAGCTCGATGGCGCAATTGCCTCGATGATCAAGGACGGCACGTACAAGCGCATCGAGAAGAAATACTTCGATTTCGATATCTACGGCGAGTAACGACCATGACACAGCCGCCCGCACGCGATTCAAACAACGTCCATCACACCGCCGTCGAAGGCTATACGGCCAACGCGGAAAGTTACGTGCGCGGGCGGCCCGACTATCCGCCCGAACTTGCGGGCTGGCTTGCCGATACGCTCGGGGTTGCACCGGGCGTGAGCGTCGTCGATCTCGGCGCGGGAACCGGCAAGTTCACGCCGCGTCTCGTGCAGACCGGCGCGCGCGTGATCGCAGTCGAACCCGTCGATTCGATGCGCGCGAAACTTGCGTCGGCCTTGCCCGGTGTTCAGGCGCTCGCCGGCACGGCGCAATCGATACCGCTCGCGGATGCATCGGTCGATGTCGTCGTGTGCGCGCAGTCGTTTCATTGGTTCGCAAACCGTGAGGCACTGGATGAAATTCATCGCGTATTGAAACCGGGCGGCAAGCTCGGTCTCGTGTGGAATATGCGCGATGCACGCGTGCCGTGGATCGCGAAACTCGACGCCATCGTCAACCGGTACGAAGGCGATACGCCGCGCTATTACTCCGGCGCGTGGCGCAGTGCCTTTCCGCATGCAGGCTTCGGCGCGATTGCTGAAACGCATTTCTCGGTCGGACATACGGGATCGCCGGAAGACGTGATCGTGCATCGCGTGCGCTCGACGAGCTTCATCGCGGCTTTGCCCGAATCCACGCGCGAGGAAATCGATCACGCCGTGCGCGCATTGATCGATGACGAGCCCGACCTGCGCGGCAAGCGCGAAGTCACCGTGCCCTACGAAACGGCGGCCTTTGTCGCGATCAGACAATGAAGCGCTTTAGCACGGAATGAGCGCACGGCCTAAGCCGACAGTAGAATAAAGTCATGCGTCACGAGCAAGGCAAGAACTGCGGCCATCGCTTGAATTCAAGGCCGCGCATGTTTGGAGATTCGATCCGCACGATGTAATCATGACCGGACGGCAGGCCCGTTTCGCGTCGGCTGACGATGCGCCGTCCACTCTCGCAAGGAGAGTCCATGAAGGTGCTTGCCGTCCACCCCAGCGGACTGATGTACACCCGCGTATTCCTCCGACTCGAACCGCTCGGGCTCGAAACCGTTGCGTCGGCGATGCGGCAGGCAGGACACGATGTCCGCCTGATCGATCTGCAAGTCGAAACACACCGCGACCTCGATCGTATTCTGCGTGACTGGCGCCCGGACGCGCTCTGCTTCTCCGGCAACTATCTCGCCAACATTCCCGAAATCATCGATCTCGCCCGCACGGTGAAGCAGCTTTTGCCGCATTGTTTCGTGTTCGTCGGCGGACATAGCGCTTCGTTCACGGCAAGCGACGTGCTGCGCCATGCAGAAGGCGCGATCGACTGCATCTTGAAGGGCGAAGGCGAGGCGTCTGTGAACGCATTGCTGCACGCGGTCGCCACGCGCGGCGATCTGCTCGCCGTGCCGGGCGCGGTCACGAACGAGGGTTCGGGACCGCCTCCGCGTTTCGTCGAAAGCCTCGACGACATTCTGCCCGCGCGAGATCTGCTGCGACATCGGCGCAAGTATTTCATCGGCACGCTGGACCCTTGCGCATCGATCGAATTTGCGCGCGGCTGTCCGTGGGATTGCGTGTTCTGCAGCGCGTGGACCTTTTATGGGCGCAGCTATCGCGCGCGCAGTCCCGAGGTCATCGCGGAAGAACTGGCGTCGATACGCGAGCCGGGCGTGTTCATCGTCGACGATGTGGCCTTCGTGCATGCCGAGCACGGCATGGAGATCGGCCGCGCGGTGGAACGGCGCGGCATCCGCAAACAGTATTACCTGGAGACGCGCGGCGACGTGCTCCTGCGCAACAAGGACGTGTTCCGCTACTGGCGCTCGCTGGGCTTGCAGTACATGTTCATCGGTATGGAAGCGATCGATGCAGCAGGCCTGAAAGCGTTTCGCAAGCGCATCACGCTCGACAAGAATTTCGAAGCGCTGGAATTCGCGCGCTCGCTCGGCATTACCGTTGCGCTCAATCTGATCGCTGATCCCGATTGGGACCGCGAGCGCTTCGAGGCGGTGCGTCAATGGTGTCTGGAGATTCCGGAGATCGTGAACATCAGCGTGAACACGCCCTATCCCGGCACGGAAATCTGGTTGCGTGAACAACGCCGACTAACGAGCCTGGATTATCGGCTCTACGACATTCAGCATGCGGTTCTCCCGACTCGTTTGCCACTTGACGAGTTCTATGCAGAGTTGGTGCGCACGCAGCAAGTGCTCAATCGCAAACATATGGGCTGGGCCGCATTACGCGGTGCTGCTGGTCAGGCCATGCATTTGCTCATGCATGGGCAGACGAATTTCGTCCGCATGCTTTGGCGTTTCAACTCGGTGTTCGATCCGCGCCTGCAACTCGGCGATCATGCGCGCGAGGTCCGTTACACGATGTCGCCGCCGCCCGCTGCCGACGCAAGCTCGAATGTCAAAGCCGTTTATGTGCACGGACCCGCGGGACGCAAGTCGCGGCGTATCGACGAAGCGACGGAAAAATTCGTCGACGAAACGAGAATGGGCACCAATTAACGCCCTTAAAAAGGCCTTAAGAACGCCCTAAAAAAATGAGGAGATGGCGATGGCGACACTGAAGCAAATTCAGGCGAGGCTCAAGAAATTGCAGGCACAGGCCGAAAGCCTGATCGCCAGACGCGCGCAAGCCGTGATCGACGATATCCGCGCGATGATGGAACGCCACGGCCTCACAACCGACGATATCGCCAAGCACAACAAGAAAACTAAGCGCGCCGCCAAGCCGCATGTCACGTTGCCCGCGCCTGCGGAACGGCGTGAAGCGGTCAAGAAGATGGCGAAGAAAGGCAAGCTGCCGCCCAAGTATCGCAATCCGAAGACGGGCGAGACGTGGAGCGGCTGGGCGCGGCCGCCCGCGTGGATCGCGAACGTCAAGGATCGCAGCAAGTTTCTGATCGATGCTGAGGGAACGGAGAGCGCGGTCAAGCCTAAGGCGGTTGCTAAGAAAACCGCCGCTAAGAAAACCGCCGCTAAGACAACGGCGACCGCTAAGGCCAAACCGTCGCAAACGCGCGCGCCTGCGGTCAAGAAATCAAAACCAGCGCCGGCCGCTAAGAAACGCAGCGCGCCGCGCAAAAAAACTGCAAGCGAAGCGGCGCCGCAAGACATCGTTGAGGCTCAAGCGATATCGCCCGCGTCAGCACTTGTGGGGAGCAACAGCGTCACTTCAGACATTCCTTCCGACAAATAGCTAACTGTTCGTGCTATTTTCGTTTAGCGCATTTTTCCATGTAAGCCAGGAAGAAAATGACACGCGCCTTAGACGCATCGCGCATATTCCATGCGGTCTTCGCGACCGGCACGGTAGTTGCATTGACTCCGTGCACCTGCCGAACACGTCGAGGACACCATGCATCATTCGATCGAACCTCATGAACTGACTCAGATCGATCTCTCGCGTTTTCAAGTGGTACAGGTGTCCGACGGTACGTTTACCGTCGTGCTGTGGGAAGCACCTGAGGCCGAATCGCAAGTTCGCGCCGAAGCGTCGACGCTGACGATTCGTCTTTGCGATCCGCTCAACCCTGTACGACGCAAAGATGTTTGCGAGCATTTTTTTTTGCGGGCTCATCTTGCTGCGTCGCGTACGCGGGTGACGAAGCTTCGCGACGCGCGCGTGCGCACGTCGGCGCAGCGGGAAATGGTTCACGCAAGCGCCTGAATGGCTTCAATGCATCAGACATTCACCGGACGACGCCGCGTCTAAACGCAGCGTCATCCCATTGTTTGAGATTGACGAAAACTCAATTGGCTTTTAGCCAGATTACAAGCTCGCACACTCCACCTACACTGCGTTCACATGTCGGGGCCGTTTCGTAATCAACGACACGCTCACCGATTGCAGTTGCCACCTGTATCTCAACTGCATCCTCCCTTTCTCTGCTGGAGCATTCTCGTGAACAAGCGACTCGTAGTGGGCTTTGCTATTGCATTGAGTTCTGTCTTTGCCAGTTCTGCATTTGCGGGTGGATATGGTCCCGCGCCGCATTATCGTCCGGATGTCGGTGCACCGGCTTCGCAACACGGTGTCAGCGCGCAAACCTTCGCGGCTGAAGAAGCGGCGCAAGGACGCAGCAATTTCGTCGATACGTCGCGCACTGCGCAAACTCAAAACGGACAGGTTTCGGCTTCCGTTTCGAATCAGGTTTCGCAATAAGCATCGCCTAACCATTGCTTAAGCGGACGCGGATTTAAAACACCGCGTCCGCATTAATTTCCCTTAATCGTTTTTTCCAGAAAATCCCAAAGCGCGTCATCGGTGGAATAAGGCACATTGAATCTGAAGCACGGGCTTTCCGCATCGTCCGGGCGGAAATACGAACCCGGCGCAAGCCATATTCCGTGCTGCAATGCGCGCGTGGCCACGGCGCTGCCCTCCGCCGGATCGATCGGCAACGCGCCCCAAACGAACAAGCCCGCGCGCGGACGTCGAAACAGTTCCACGCCCAACGCGTCCATCCGCTCCTCGACGAGCGCATGCGCATCCTTGAGTTTGTCGACGACGAATTCCACGTGCCGCGCGTAACGCCCTTCGGTAAGCACTTTCTCGACGATACGTTCCGTCGCCTCCGATGAAGTCAGTCCCACCGCCATCTTGGTGCGCGCGAGTTCGCGCAACACTTCCCGCTCGGCGACGACATAACCGCAGCGCAACGCGGGCGTAATCGTCTTCGCAAAGCCGCCGACATAAAGCACGCGATTGAGCCCCTCCATCGACGCCAGCAGAGGCGCACCCGGCGGCGCAAGCTCGCGGTTCACATCGTCCTCGACGACCCACAGGCCGTGACGCTCGGCAATCTGCATCAGGCGAAACGCAGACGCCATGCCGAACGTCGCGCCCGTCGGATTCTGCAGCGTGGTGTTGAGGAACACCGCTTTCGGCCGATGCTCGATCACGATGCGCTCGAACACCTCCGTATCGATGCCCGCGACAGTACGCGGCACGCCATGCACGTCGAGTCCGGCGAGCCGCAGAATCTGCAGCAGATTGCAGTAACCCGGATCTTCGACGACGACCGCATCGCCCGGACGCAACAACGTGCGCACGATGAGATCGAGCGCCTGTGTCGCCCCCGCCGTCAGCAGCACATTCGATGCAGCCTCCACCGGCAGGCCGTGACGATCCAGTTGCTCGGCAATACGCTCGCGCAACGGCGCAAAACCATAGGGATGCCCGTAATCCGCGATGCGCGCCGCCGGCACCCGGCTCACCGCGCGCAGCGCGTGTTGCAGGCCACTCTCGTTGACCCATTCGTTGGGCAGCCAGCCGCAACCGGATTTGATCGGCACCGAATGATCGGCGAATACGTCGGAAAGCAGCCAGGTCGCCGTGAGACTCGGCGGCTGCCATTCGACGGCGCGCACGCGCTCGCTGTGCGCGCGCACGGCCACGCGATAGCCCGAGCCGCGCCGCGCGGTGACGAGACCCATCGACACGAGCCTGCCATACGCCTCCGTCACCGTGAAGGTGCTGAGATTTTCGGCATCGGCCAGGCGTCTGACCGACGGCAGGAGCGCGCCCGCGCGCAGCGTCTGCTCGTCGATCGCCGTGGCGAACGCGCGCACCAGTTGTTCGACGAGCGTCGGCGCCTGACGCGAGCCGCGCTCCAGCTTGAGTTCGATCATGGGATCCGAGCATAGCGCGGCCAATGCGCGCCAACCAGTACAGTTCGAAGCATTTTGCCAGCACAGTTGGCAACGCAGTGAAGCAACTGTCTATGCCGCGCAAATTTGCCGAGGAATACAGTGCAGTGACCGTTCCTAATGAGGAGACCCCTATGAATGCCCGCCCCGTCATCGACGATCTCTCGTCGTTCTGGATGCCCTTCACCGCCAATCGTCAGTTCAAGGCTGCGCCGCGTCTGCTCGAAAGCGCGAAAGGCATGTACTACCGCTCGACCGATGGTCGCGAAGTGCTCGACGGCTGCGCCGGGCTGTGGTGCGTGAACGCGGGGCATTGCCGTGACGAGATCGTCGAAGCGGTGCAGAAGGCGCTCTCCACGCTCGACTTCGCGCCGACCTTCCAGATGGGCCATCCGCTCGCGTTCGAAGCGGCGACCAAGGTCGCGAACCTGATGCCCGACGGGCTCGACCGCATCTTCTTCACGAACTCGGGTTCCGAGTCGGTCGATACCGCGTTGAAGATCGCCATCGCCTATCACCGCGCGCGTGGCGAAGGGCAGCGCACGCGTCTTATCGGGCGCGAGCGCGGCTATCACGGCGTGGGCTTCGGCGGCATTTCGGTCGGCGGCATCGCGCCGAATCGCAAGACGTTTTCGGGCGCGCTGCTGCCGTCAATCGATCATCTGCCGCACACGCACGATCTCGCGCACAACGCGTTCTCGAAGGGCCAGCCCGCGTGGGGCGAGCATCTCGCCGAGGAACTGGAGCGCATTGTCGCGTTGCACGATGCATCGACCATTGCGGCCGTGATCGTCGAGCCGCTCGCGGGTTCCACCGGCGTGCTCGTGCCGCCGAAGGGCTATCTGCAGAAGCTGCGCGAAATCTGTACGAAGCACGGCATCCTGCTGATTTTCGACGAAGTCATCACCGGTTTCGGCCGCCTCGGCAAAGCGACGGCAAGCGAATATTTCGGCGTGACGCCCGACCTCATCACGATGGCCAAGGCGATCAACAACGCAACCATTCCGATGGGCGCCGTCGCCGCGAGCCGCACTATTCACGACACGATCGTCAACGCGGGCGCCACGAACGCGATCGAACTGTTCCACGGCTACACGTATTCGGCGCACCCGGTGGCGACCGCGGCGGCCATCGCCACGCTCGACCTCTACGCACGCGACAAGCTGTTCGAACGCGCTGCGTCGAAGGCGGAAAAGTTCGAGAGCGCGGTGCACGCGCTGCGCGATGCGCCGTATGTCAAGGACATCCGCAATCTCGGACTCGTGGCGGGCGTCGAACTCGATTCGCGCGACGGCGCACCCGGCGCGCGTGCGTATGAGGCGTTCGTCAAGTGCTTCGAGGCGGGCGTGCTCGTGCGCTATACCGGCGATATCCTCGCGTTCTCGCCGCCGCTCATCATCGAAGACGATCAGATCGATCAGATCTTCGGCACCGTGAGAAAGGCGCTGGAAAGCATCAAATAAGCGCGGCTGACACCATCCGCAAAGCCCGGTTCCTTGCAAAGAGGAACCGGGCTTTTTTATCGCTCCATGACGAGCAACGTCGATGTCGCCGATGCAAACAATCTGCCGCTCATGTCCTTGAGCGTCGCCTCGGCGAACGCGGCGCGGCGTCCGATCGACAGCACGCGACCTTCGGCTTGCAACAGACCCGTCTCGCGCGTGACCGCCTTGTGATACGCCACCTTCAGTTCGAGCGTCGTGTAGGCCTGCGTGGCGGTCAGGCACGAGTGCACCGCGCAGCCGCACGCGGAATCGAGCAGCGTCGCGGCATAGCCGCCGTGCACGGTGCCGATCGGGTTATACGCGTGATCGCCGGGCACGCCCGCGAAGATCGCCCTGCCCGCTTCGACTTCGATGAAGTCGAACTCCAGCGACACCAGAATGCCCGGCTTGCGGCCGCTCGCGATCAGCTTGCGCATTTGCGCCAGGCCGTCGAGTCCGGCGGCCGGTGTCAATCCCGCTTCTTCGATGAGGCTCATTTCGGCTCCTCTGCTTTGATGCTCGCAGTCTCGATGACATCGCTCCATCCGCCGCCGAGCGACCGATACAGCGCCACCGCGGCAAGCGCGTGCTCGCGCTTCGATTGATTCAGCGCATCGGCGTCGCGCAGATAGGCTTCCTGCGCGTCGAGCACGTCGAGAAAGCTCGCCGCGCCGCCCTTGTAAAGCTGCGTCGACAACGTGAGCGACTGATCCGACGCCGCGAGCGCTTCCGTCAGACGCGCCGCCGATTCGTTCGTGCTGACAAGATCGCTGCGCGTGTCTTCGACGTCCTTCAGCGCTTCGAGCATCGTCTGACGAAGATGCAGTTCCGACTCGCGCATGCGGCTCTCGTTCTGCTCGATCTCCGCCGTGATGCGTCCCGCGTTGAAGATCGGGCTCGTCGCGTTGAGCGCGGCGGAGAAGAGGTTGTCGGTCAATGTCGGCAGCCCGAGATACGACGATGCGAGCAATCCATCGGACAAGCGCAGCGAGAACTTCGGATAGCGCTCCGCACGCGCGACGCCCACTTCCGCCGCGCGCTGCTGCACGTTCGCATACGCGACGAGCACGTCGGGGCGGCGCAACAACGCGTCCGACGGCAGCATCTGCGGCACGCCGCTCGCGGGCACCGGAATCACGGGCGTGGCGCCGGGATTCGCGAGCATCAGCTTGTCGATGGACTCCGGCGTGCGCCCCGAATAGACGGCGATCAGGCTCAGTTGATGTTGAATCGTCGCCTGCGTGCGCGGGATGCGCGATTGCAGATCGCTCAACTGGTTCTGCGCCCGCGCGACGTCGAGTTTCGTCGACAAACCGTATTGCAGACGGCGCTGCGTGAGCTTCAGCGCGCGCTCGCGGATCGCCTGATTGTCCTGCAGGATTTTCAGCTCGGCCTGCGCCCAACGCAGATCGACATACGCGCCCGCCGTATTCGCCGCGAGCGCGAGCCGCACCTGATCCGCAGCATGCTGACGGCCGACAAGTTGCGCCTGCGACGCGAGCAATTCCAGACGCTCGCCGCCGAACACATCGGGCGTCCAGCTGAGCGTGAGACCCACGCCCGCCTGACGCACATAACCGAGCGGCGGCGGCGTGTTCTGCCGCGAGTTGGACGCGCCGGCGTTCGCATCGAGTTGCGGAAGGAGCGCGGCGCGGCGTTGCGTCGTGAGCGCCTGCGCCTGCTTCACGCGTTCGAGCGCCGCCTGCAGGTCGAGATTGTCGTTCAACACCGAGGCGACCAGTTCATGCATCACGGGATCGTTGAACTGCTTCCACCACGCAAGCGGATCGGACGCGTCTTTCGGCGCATCGACGCTCCAGTCGGCTGGGGCGGTCTGAGTGACGGTCGTCGGCAGATCGGCGTGCGTCGCGGGCTGCACCGCGCACGCCGCCAGCGAAAGACACGCGAGTATTTCGGTGACGAGTTTCTTCATGATCGAAGCATCCGGATAACTATGTTCAATGCGCATCGGACGATGGCGGCGCGCTCGTGATCGGCTTGGCGAACATCACCGTGACGAGACCGACAAGAAAGCACAGCGCCAGCACGTAGAAGCAATCGGCGAAGGTCAGCACGAGCGCCTCGCGCATGACGAGCGCATGCAGCGACGCGAGTCCCGCTTGCGAAGCATTCAGCGCATCGCCGGCGGCGGCGGCGAGATGGGCCGAGCTGCGCGCGAGCATATCGTCGATGACGGGACGGCCGACGGTCACGTTCTCGTTCAGACGCAGGTAGTGCAAGTTCAGACGATCGTTGAGCATCGTCGCGCTCACCGCGATACCGATCGCGCCGCCGAGATTGCGCATCAGATTGAAGAGACCGCTCGCCGACCTGAGCCGCGACGGCGGCAGCGAACCGAGCGCCATCGTGACGATGGGCGGCACCGCGAATTGCTGGCCGATGCCGCGCAGCGCCTGCGGCAGAAGAAATTGCTGCCAGCCCCAGTCGTGCGTGAGCGGCGTATAGAAGTAACAGCCCGCGCCGAAGCAGATCAGGCCGAACGCCAGCAAGACACGCATGTCGATGAAGCGCGACGCGAACCCGTACAGGCCGATGGAAAGCAACTGAAAACAGCCGACGGACAGCAGCGCGAGACCGGTATGAAGCGAATCGAAGCCACGCACGCGGGCGAGGAACACCGGCGTCAGAAACACCGAAACGAATATGCCGATGCCCGTCACGAACGACAGCAGACTGCCGATCGCGAAGTTGCGCACCGCGAGCGCGCGCAGATCGACGACCGGGTCTTTCGCCGTGAACGCATGCACGAGAAACAGGAAGCCGCAGATCGCGGAGATCCACGTACAGACGATGATCACGTCATCGCCGAACCAGTTCTTGCGCGGACCTTCTTCGAGCACGTATTCCAGACATCCGAGAAAGCCCGACATCAACGCGATGCCGAGATAGTCGCCCTTCTTCAGCAACGAAAGATCGGGCGCGTCGATGTTGACGTACTTCGGTACGAGCAGCGCCACGACCAGACCCGGCACCACGTTGAGATAGAACAACCAGTGCCATGACCATTGATCGGTGATCCATCCGCCGATCACCGGCCCGACCGCGGGCGCCAGCGACGCCAGCGCGCCGATCGTTGTAGATGCAATCAACCGCTGCTTGCCGGGGAAGATCACGAACGCCGTGGTGAAAACGGTCGGGATCATCGCGGCGCCGAGCGCGCCTTGCAGGCAGCGGAACAGGATCATCGAATTGATGTCCCACGCCATGCCGCACAGCATGCTCGTGATCGTGAAGCCGACCGCGGACGCGGCGAACAGCCAGCGCGTGGAGAGCACGCGCGAGAGCCAGCCCGACATCGGAATGACGAGAATCTCCGCGATCAGATACGACGTCTGCACCCACGACAATTCGTCCTGGCTCGCCGACAATCCGCCGCCGATATCCTTCAGCGAGGACGCGACGATCTGGATATCGAGCGTCGCCATGAAGAAGCCGAGGCACATCAGCGCGAACGCGAATATGCGCTGCTTGAGCGGCTGATTAGCGGGATCGGAGGGAACGGAGGGAACGGTATGCGTCATGACCGCTCCTCAGCCGTTCGACTGCGGACGAAGATGCACCTTGACCGTCGCCGACAGACCCGGACGCAACACCGCTTCCATGCCCTTCGGCACGTCGAGCCGGATGCGCACCGGCACGCGCTGCACGATCTTCGTGAAGTTGCCCGTCGCGTTCTCGGCGGGCAGCACGCTGAACGTTGCGCCGGTCGCGGGCGCGAGACTTTCGACATGACCCGTGAAGGGCACGCTCGACGCATCGAGTTCGATATCGGCGTCGTCGCCGGCGCGCATTTTCTTCAGCTGATCTTCCTTGAAGTTGGCATCGATCCAGAGACCGCTCGACGGCACGATCGTCAGCAGCGACGTGCCGACGTTCGCCAGCACGCCCACGCGCGCCGTGCGGTTGCCCACGTAGCCATCGACGGGCGAGCGGATCGTCGTGTACTCGACGTTCAGCTCCGCGACGCGGCGGGCCGCTTCCGCAGTCGCGACGCGCGCCTGCGCATCCGCGATCTGCGCGTCGATCACGCTCAACTGGCGCTTCGCCGCAACCAGCGACGCGCCGCTGCGATCGACCGACGCCTGCGCCTTCGTATAGTCCGAATCCGCGCGTTCGACGATCTGGTTCGACACCGCGTCGTCCTTCACGAGTTCGCGATAGCGCGCGCGGTCCTGCCCGCTGCGCGTCAGCTCCGCCGACGACGCGCGCACTTCCGCCTGCTGCTGATTGATGACCGCCGCCTGCAGCGCGTCCTTCGCCTGCAATTCGGTCACGGCCGCGCGCGCGCTCGACAACTCCGCATCGGCTTGCGCGAGGCGGGCGTCGTAGTCGCGCGAATCGAGGCGGATCAGCACCTGGCCCGCCTTCACGCGCTGGTTGTCCTGCACGAGCACATCGGAGACGAAGCCGTTCACCTTCGGCGCGAGCACGGTGACGTCGCCGCCGACGTAGGCGTCGTCGGTGCTCTGCACGAAACGCAGCACGAGCGCCCAGTACGTCGCGGCGGCGATCAGCACCAGCCCGACCAGACCGAGCGCCAGCAGCATCCAGGGAATGCGGCGCGCGGGCCGCGTCAGGGCGGGCGCCGCGACCGATGGGATATTCGTCGTAGGTGTCGTCATCTGATTATTTGTGCATATGCACAGTCTTGATGGGAAAAAGGGCTGCTTCCGCCGCCCGTCATAGCCCGGAAGACTAGTTGTGCATATGCACCAAGTCAACCGTCATCGGCGACACGATTGAATAACGCTGCCGGAAAGAATCGGCAAAGTCTTACCGGGCGGGCCTCGCGCTCAGTTTTGCAGGGCTTCATCGGCGCAGAAGCGCACCGCGTGTTCGACGAACGCGCGCACTTTCGCCGGCAAAAGCGCGCGCGTGCTGTACGCGATACGGATCTCGATGGCAGCTTCCACGCGTTCGTAGGCGTCGAGCAGCGTGACGAGCCGGCCTGCGGCGATGTCGCGGTTGACGAGCGCGGTCGGCAGCACGCCGATGCCGAAGCCCTGCAGCACCATCTCGCGATTGAACACCGCGCTGTTCGACGAGACGCCGTGATTGAGCGGCACCCGCACTTCCTCGCCGCCGATGCGAAACGTGAGCGCGGGCTTGCGGATCGACGCGGACATCGGCACGAATTCGTGGTCGATCAGTTCGGACGGATGGCGCGGCGCCGGACGCTGCGCGAGATACGCGGGACTCGCGACGAGCACGAGCGGAATGGTCTCGAGCAGGCGCGTGACGGCCGTATCGGTGGACAGCATGAAGGGCAGCACGATGGCGAGATCGTAGCCTTCGCCGACGAGATCGACCGGGCGCTCGGTCAGCGTCACGTCGAGCCGCACATGGGGATGCGCGCGCCTGAAGCTCGCGACGAGCGGCGTGTAGCGGCTCGTCATCACCGTGGTATGCGCGACGAGCCGCAACAGTCCGGTCGCCTCGCTCGCGCGGTTCGACACGCGCTCTTCCATCGCCTGCAGTTCGTCGAGCAGGCGCGAGCAATCGGCGAAGAAACGCTCGGCGGTGTCCGTCAGCGAGATTTGCCGCGTCGTGCGGTTGAAGAGCCGGCTGCCGAGCCGCTCCTCCAGACCCGCGATGGCCCGCGAGACGGCCGGCGGCGACAAGCCCAGTATGTCGGCGGCACGCGCGAAGCTCTTCGCTTCGACCACAGTGCAAAACACCTTCAGGCTCGTCAGATGGTCCATATGCGGATGCGCGATGCAGGCGCGGGCTTGGGTTGGTCGAGCCCCGATCATGGCATGAAGGTGCAAAAAACGCTGCGATTGCAGGATTGCAGGTTGAGACGATCGCGCGGTTTTGCGAGCCGCGCGAGCATTCACGCGGAAGCGGTGCGCGCCTAAAGTTCAACCCATGCCATACAGATGGCCAACCACTGAAAACCGGAGCACACCATGTCACGTCTTTCGCAAATCAACGTCAACGACGCCACCGGCGTCACCGCCGAACTCTTCACCGGGATCAAGAAGGCGATGGGCCGCGTGCCGAACGCATATGTGACCATCGGCACGCACAGCCCCGCCGCGCTCGGCGCCACGCTTAACGGCGACGCGATCCTCGCGAAGAGCAGCCTCAGCAAGCCCGATGTCGAAGCAATCAAGCTTGCCATCAGCGAACTGGCGGGTTGTGATTACTGTGCCGCGGCGCATACCGTCGTCGGCAAGATGGTTGGGTTGACGCAGACCGAAACGCAGCAAATTCGCGCGGGCGAAGCCACCGGCAACGAGAAGCGCGATGCGCTCGTGCGCTTCGTGCGTCATGTGGCGGGTTCCGCCGGCACGATCGACGCCGCGCGCCTCGACGAAGTGCGCGCCGCCGGTTACTCGGAAGCGCAAGTGATCGACGCGCTGTTCGCGATGAGCGTCATCAACTTCACGAACCTCGTGAATCGCGTGAACGACACGACGATCGACTTCCCCGCGCTCGTCTGAGCGTCACGCTGAGTTCGGGCCTTTGCCGAGCCGGTCGATGATGTTGCTCACGAGATCGATCGGCATCGGAAAGATGATCGTCGAGTTCTTGTCGCCGGCGATCGTCGTCAGGGTTTGAAGGTAGCGCAACTGCATGGCCTGCGGCGCCTGCGCGAGCATCTGCGCCGCTTGCAACAGCTTTTCCGACGCCTGCAGCTCGCCTTCGGCATGGATGATCTTCGCGCGGCGCTCGCGCTCGGCTTCGGCCTGACGGGCAATCGCGCGGATCATCGTCTCGTTGATGTCGACGTCCTTGATCTCCACGTTCGAGACCTTGATGCCCCACGCGTCCGTCTGCGAATCGAGCACGCGCTGGATGTCGCTGTTGAGGCGCTCGCGTTCGGACAGCAACTCGTCGAGTTCGTGTTTGCCGAGAATCGCGCGCAACGTGGTTTGCGAAAGCTGGCTGGTGGCGTCGAGAAAACGCGCGACCTGAATCACCGCTTTCTCCGGATCGACCACGCGAAAATACACGACCGCATTCACTTTCACCGACACGTTGTCACGCGTGATGACGTCCTGCGGCGGCACGTCAAACACCACCGTGCGCAAGTCCATGCGCACGACCTGCTGCACGACCGGAATGATCAGCACGAGTCCCGGTCCTTTCACTTTCCAGAAACGCCCGAGCATGAACACGACGCCGCGCTCGTACTCGCGAAAAATGCGCACCGCCGACGCCAGAACGAAAATGACGAGCGCAATCAGGATGCCGCTGAATCCGAAGGTAAGCCCCATTTTTCAAGCCTCGTGGTCGATGTAGTCGATGTAGTCGATGTGTTCATGAATGGCCGGCGCTGGATTCGCTCTCCAGCGGTTCCACCGTCAGCGTCAAACCCTGACGCGCGATCACACGTACGCGCGCGCCCTCGCCCGGCAGCGTATCCGGCGCGGCGGTCCGCACGCGCCAGCGTTCGCCGTGCACGCGCGCCCAGCCGCTGCCCACATCGCGCGTCAACATCACGCCGATGCTGCCGAGCATCGCCTCGCCGCCGCTCACGACCGGACGCCTGCGCGCCTTGAGCGCGACGCCCGACACCGCGAAGACGAACAGCGCCGAGAAAAGCGCAAGCCCGATGACGAGGCCCACCGGCACGCCGAAGCCCGGCACGTCGGTGTCGATCAGCATGAGCGCGCCGATAGCAAACGCAATGACGCCGCCGATGCCGAGCGAGCCGAAGGTCGGCAGAAACATCTCGGCGACGAGAAAGCCCAGGCCCAGCACGATCAATCCCAGTCCGACGAAACTGACCGGCAGAAGTTGCAGCGCGAACAATCCGACGAGCAGACAAATTGCGCCCGCGACGCCCGGCAGCACCATACCGGGATTGGCGAACTCGAAGAACAGGCCGTACATGCCGATCATCATCAGGATGAGCGCGACGCTCGGGTCGGTGATCATCGCGAGAAAGCGGCTGCGCCAGTCGGGCTGCAACACGACGAGCGGCGCGCCGCGGGTCGCGAGCACGTGCGCGCCGCTCGCCGTCTGGACGTGGCGGCCGTCGAGTTTCGCGAGCAGATCGGGGATGTCGGTGGCGGTCAGGTCGATCACTTTCTGTTCCAGCGCCTCGCTCGCCGATAGCGCCACGGCCTCGCGGACCGCGCGCTCGGCCCATTGCACGTTGCGCCCGCGCAGTTGCGCCAGGCCGCGAATGTAGGCGGCGGCGTCCTGCATCTGCTTGCGCGTTTCGGTCGATTGAGCGTCCGCGCCCGACGCCGACTTGCTCGCGCCCGACCGCTCGCGCTCCGCGCCGCCCATACCAAGCTGCACCGGCGACGCCGCGCCGAGATTCGTGCCCGGCGCCATCGCCGCGATATGGCTCGCGTACGTGATGTACGTGCCCGCGCTCGCCGCCCGCGCCCCGCTCGGCGCGATGAACGCGGCGACCGGCACCGGCGACGCGAGAATCGCCTGGATGATCGAGCGCATCGAGAGATCGAGTCCGCCGGGCGTGTCGAGTTGCAGCACGGCGAGTTGCGCATGCTCGTCGGCGGCGCGGGCGAGCGCGCGCACGACAAAATCCGCGCTCGCCGGACCGATCGCGCCCTTCAGCGGAATCACGACGACTGGCGCAGCTGCCGCGGCCGCCGCGTTCAGCGACGCGAGCGGCCAGCCCAACATCAGCAGCAGCGGCAGCAGCCCGCGGAGCACGGCTTGCACGAACTGGCCGCACGTCCGCCAGCAGATTACGAGGCTTGTTTTCATCGGCTAAACCAGCCGCGCGCGCGCCGCCGGTTCCTCTTTCGCGATACGCTCAGGCATCGCGCGTGGTCTCTCTTCAAGCTTAGGCCAAATGCGCGATCACGGCCGCCGTGTCGTGCGGTCGATGACCTTTTCGACATCGGCCGTCTCGCCGAGTGCGGACACGAAGCCGGATATGTCGAAATCTTGGGCGACGCAGCCATCGAGATAGATGAAGCGGCGCTGGATCGTCAGCCACAGGCTGGTTCTTTCGCGCCACTGCAGCGACGCGTTCAGCGAATTCAGGCGCCGCGTCACGCTCTCGGCGATCTCTTTGTCGTAGTCGTAGCTGTTCGAGAGACGGCAGCGGCCCGCGATCCAGCAACTGTTGCCGCGCTCGATGCGGTAATGCGCTTCGTCCAGCCATTCCTGCTCGGTCTCGACCGGCCCGCGCGGCGCACTGCACCCGGCGACGGCGCTCGACACGTGCAGGAAGGGATCGTTGCCGCGATTGATGCGCGGGTCGGCGGCGCGCGTCGCGGCTGGCAGCGCGATCAGAACCGCGAGCGTCAGCATTCCGTATGCTGGCTTTTTCCTGGACAAGCTTTCGCTCATCGTGCGCGCCTTTTATCGAACCATCGTTCAATCAGCATAGTTCATCGAAACGGAACGGATCGACGTGCGCCCGAGCCGGTAGACTCACCGGGTGGCGCCCACTTTCCCCGTACCGAGGCCGACATGAAACAGGCACTCCACCATCTGACGGTCGCGACAGGCTCGCGCGGCCTGCACGAAGTCACCCGCGACATCGATCACTGGATCGATCTTCAGGACATCCGCACCGGCTTGCTTACGCTGTTTTGCCGGCACACGTCCGCCTCGCTGCTGATTCAGGAAAACGCCGATCCCGATGTGCGCGCCGATCTCGAGCGCTATTTCGAAACGGTCGCGCCGGAAGCGCCCGGCCGCTACGTGCACGACACCGAAGGCCCCGACGACATGCCCGCCCACCTGCGCACCGCGCTCACCACGGTCCAGCTTTCGATTCCCGTCGAGGCCGGGCGCATGGTGCTCGGCACGTGGCAAGGCATCTACGTGTTCGAGCATCGGACTGCGCAGCATCAGCGCGAACTTGTCTTGCATCTGATCGGCGAGTGACCTAATATACGCACCGCGTATATCTCGGGAGCGGTGACGGTGACTCAGCAACTTCAGCAGCAGACGGTCCTGCGCGACGCCATGCGTCGCCTGAACATGACGCGCGACGCATTTGCCGCGCGGATCGGCGTGTCGCGCCGGGCTTTAGACACGTGGCTTCTGCCCGACGAATCGCCGGAATCGCGGGCGATGCCTGAAATTGCGGCGCGCTACGTCGCCGAAATTCTCGCTGGCATGACCGAGCACGATGCCTATACGCAAAGCGCATACCCGTCGATCTCGTTCGAGGGCCGTCCGCAGTTGCTGTCGATCGACCAGTTTTCGCGCGATTCGGCTGAAGCGCTGTTCCGCACCGCCGACGCCATGCAGCCCATTGCACGGCGCAAGAAAATCACGCGCGTGCTCGAAGGCGCCGTGCTCGCGAACCTGTTCTTCGAGGCCAGCACGCGCACGCGCGTGAGCTTCGGCGCGGCGTTCGCGCGGCTCGGCGGATCGGTATGCGACACGACCGGCTTCACGTTCTCGTCGATGGCCAAGGGCGAATCGATCTACGATACGAGCCGCGTCATCAGCGGTTATGCCGATGCGATCGTCGTGCGCCATCCGGAGCAAGGCTCCGTTGCCGAATTCGCGCGCGCGACCAATATTCCGGTTATCAACGCGGGCGATGGTCCGGGCGAGCATCCGAGCCAGGCGCTGCTCGACCTCTATACGATCCAGCGTGAATTCTCGCGGCTGGGAAAGATCGTGGACGGCGCGCATATCGCCATGGTCGGCGACCTCAAATACGGCCGCACCGTGCACTCGCTCGCCAAGCTCCTTTCGCTTTACAAAGGGCTTAAGTTCACCCTCGTTTCGCCGCGCTCGCTGGAGATGCCGGCGCATATCGTCGAGCGGATCGCGCGCGGCGATCATGTGATCGAGCAGACCAGCGACCTGCATGCGGGCCTCGCGGGCGCGGACGTGGTGTATGCCACGCGTATCCAGAAAGAGCGTTTCGCCGACGAGAACATCGAAGGCTATACGCCAGATTTCCAGATCAATCAGGCGCTCGTCGACCATGTGTGCGGGCGCGACACGCTCATCATGCATCCGTTGCCGCGCGACAGCCGCCCCGGCGCCAACGATCTCGCGACCGATCTGAATCACGACTCGCGCCTTGCAATCTTTCGGCAGACCGACAACGGCATTGCGGTGCGCATGGCGATTTTCGCGGTGTTGCTGGGTGTGGAGCATCAGGTACGCCACTCCATGCGTGACGCGACATGGAAGTCGCCTGCTTCCATCGGCCCGGACGATGCAGTATTTCAAGGTTTCGATTGACACGTTTTTTACGCGACGCAAGCATCTCTTAATGCGACTTTGACGCCACGCCGTCTATGCTTCTATACAAGAAGAACGTCATGGAGCAACGGTCATGGACATGTCGCTAGCCTGGGTTGCGAGCCGCAGAAACACACACGATGAAAGCTTTGCCGCATGCCAGCGCGTGCGCATTCTGGCGCTGGCTCATTTCGCGGACAACGAAGCTTCGCGCGAACGCATTCGCGCTTTATTTCATTCGCCGCTCGGCATTTATGTGAGTCAGGCGCAGCGTGAAGGCTGTGACTTGCGGCTCGAGTTCGATACCGCCAGCGAAGACCTCGCGTTCACGCTGCGCACACTGCGACGCGTGCTTCCGGAAGCACGCGTCGAGGACATTGCGCCGCGGGTATTCGCGCATCGGCAGGCGGTGCGCGGAGCGAATTGAAGCCTCACTCGTCGGGCGTTGCGGCCTCTTCCTCCGGCTTAAAAGTCCTGCGAACAAAGGGTCGCAACTGCGCGAACTCTTCGTCGGAAAGGACGTAGGTTGTCGGGTCCATATCGATCCCCCTCTGGATTTCCGCATCCTCCTCCGGCGTGCTGCGAATCCATATCTTGGATGCTACGTTCATAACGGTTTTCCTCTCTGCTATTGGCGCGGCGCAAACTGATAATGCGCAGCGCCTGTCCTCTCTGCGTGAATACCACGCAAAACATACGGCCGTAAAGTGGCACGAAACCCACCTCACGAACCTCGCCATAATCGCGACGATCATCTACCCAGCCCATGACGTCGAGCCACGCGATCTCACGCGCGAGATCGAGCGAAACCCCATGCTGAATGCGATTGATCGCGTCCTTCAACGGGTCAAACGTGATGTCGAAGTTCATTCATTGTGATTCCCAGAAGTAGAAGCGACAAGACACGAAAGTTCCGAATTGCAGATACGTTGATCTGAACTCCGAAGCAATTTCGTCGCTTCATTCTTCTCCGAAACCTCAAGGCTTTTCTATAGACCGATCGGCTATCGCGCAGGTGTGATCCTGAAGCTCTTCCGACGACGCCCAGTCCCCGGTCTGAACGTGATCGTTGAGCAGATAGAACGCGGGCGCGCCATCGCTGCGCACGGCGCCGGCGAGCAGCAGCGTCTGCTCGCCCATCGTCTGGCCGCGGCTCGCGGCGTAGGGCGCGAGAAGCTTGAACGGATCGGTGTGCGCGAGATCGGCGTCATCAATACGCATCGCGCTGTAGATGTGTCCGCGTAAGCGCACCGGCAGCGGCGCCCATTCCTTGCCGATGCCCGGTCCCACTTCCCGCAGCGTCTGCGCGACATCGGCGGCGAGGCAGTCGATATGGATATGAAACTGATTCTGCGTGCGCCCACTCGCGGAATTGATGGCGAGCGACATCTCATCGCGCGGCAGCGTGCGGCGCAGCTTCCGGTCCACATAGACGCGCGCCTGCCACGCATCGCGGAAGTAGTTCGGCGCGTCCGGTTCGAGCAGCGCGGGACTCTCGATGCCGCTCACGCGCGCCGTCGGAATCAGAAGATATTGCGCGACACCGACGATATCTTTCAGCACCGCATAGCCGCCTGCCAGGTTCACGTCGGCGCATTTCTGCCGGACGTGCGCGCCTTCCGCGGCGGGCTCGCAATAATCGTGGACGATTTCCCACAGCGCATTCGGATTGGCCGCGCACGCGAGCGGCAAGAAGACGCAAGCCAGCGCGCCAAGCAGACGGATTTTCTTCGTGGTTTTCATCGGCATGATTCGGCGGTGAACGAAAGGATTCAGCCTGCCGGATTATGCTTGCAAGCGCGTGAACGTGCCTCCGAACGCGACAAAGCCCGCGCCGCAAGCACGGCGCGGGCTTCGTCATGGAGCGCGAATCAGGCGGCTTCGGTGCGATCCACCGGATGCGGCTCCTTCAGCTTGTTCGCGACGCGCGCAGCCTCGAAGTACGACGAATTCGGCGGACGCTTCAAATACTGCCCCGCGCCGCGCACCGCGCGCAGATCGCCGTCGGTCCAGGCGAGCGCGCCGCGCGTGAGCGTATGCATCGCGACGCCCTGCACCGTCATGCCCTCGAAGACGTTGAAATCCACTTTCTGATGATGCGTCTTCACGGAGATCGTGCGCGTCGCGTTCGGGTCCCACACGACGAGGTCCGCATCCGCGCCCACCTGCACCGCGCCTTTACGCGGATAGAGATTGAAGATCTGCGCCGCGTTGGTCGACGTCACGCGCACGAATTCGTTCGGCGTGAGACGCCCCATGTTCACGCCGTGATGCCACAGCACCGCCATGCGATCTTCGACGCCGCCGCAGCCGTTCGGAATCTTCGTGAAATCCTCGCGGCCCATCGCCTTCTGCGACGCGCAGAACACGCAATGGTCGGTCGCCGTGGTGTGCAGTTGCCCGGCTTGCAGCCCGCGCCACAATGCTTCGCGATGCTCGCTCGTGCGGAACGGCGGGCTCATCACATGCGCGGCGGCACGCGTCCAGTCCGGATCGCGATACACCGATTCGTCGATGACGAGATGCCCCGGCAGCACTTCGCCGAACACGCGCAAGCCATCGTTGCGCGCTTTCGCGATCACATCGACGGCATCTTTCGCCGATACATGCACGATGTAGATCGGCACGCCCAGCACCTGCGCAATGCGAATCGCGCGGTTCGCGGCCTCGCCCTCGACTTCGGGCGGACGCGACAGCGGATGCGCCTCCGGACCTTTGAAGCCCTTCGCAAGCAGCTGCTTCTGCAACTGAAACACGAGCTCGCCGTTTTCCGCGTGCACCGTCGGCAGCGCGCCGAGTTCGAGCGAGCGCGTGAAACTGTTCACGAGCACTTCGTCGTCGGCCATGATCGCGTTCTTGTAGGCCATGAAGTGCTTGAAGCTCGACACGCCGTGTTCATGCACGAGCAGACCCATGTCGCGATGCACGGACTCGTCCCACCACGTCACCGCGACGTGAAAGCCGTAATCCGCCGATGCTTTCTCCGCCCAGCCGCGCCACTCCTTGAACGCGCCCATGAGCGACTGCTTCGGGCTCGGAATCACGAAGTCGATGATGCTCGTCGTGCCGCCCGAAAGACCCGCCGCCGTGCCGGTGTAGAAGTCGTCACTGGCGGTCGTGCCCATGAAGGGCAACTCCATGTGCGTGTGCGGATCGATGCCGCCGGGCATCACGTACTGGCCGCCCGCATCGACGATCTGCGTATCGGCGGGCGTTTCGAGGTCCGTGCCAATGGCGAGAATCGTGCCGCCCGCCTGCGGGTCGGCGCATAGAACGTCGGCGCGATAAGTGCGGTCCGCGTCGATGACGGTGCCGCCGCGAATCAGGATAGGCATGAGTCGTCCTCCTCGTATTCAATCGTTGTCGGTTCAGTCGTTGTCGGTTCAGGCGCTCAGCACGCCCGCGCGCGGGCTGCCGCGCAGCTTCATCCACGATCCATAGACGATGGCGGCGAGCACGAGGCCCACGAACCATGCATACGTGTAGAGCGTATTGAAGAATGCGGGCACGCCGGGAAACGATGCGGGAAATGCCGTATGCAGAAAGCCCGGCAGATTCGGCAGCACGCCGACCAGCAGCGCGACGACCGCGGCAATATTCCAGCCGTTGCTGTACGAGTATTCGCCGTGCTCGTCGAAGAGTTCGCGCTGATCGAGCCGCGTGCCGCGAATCAGAAAGTAGTCGACCATCAGAATGCCCGCAACCGGCCCGAGCAGCGCCGAGTAGCCGACGAGCCACGTAAAGATATAGCCCTGCGTGGTCGCGAGAATCTTCCACGGCATCATGACGATGGCGATGGTCGCGGTAATCATGCCGCCCGCGCGATACGAAATGCCCTTCGGCCAGAGGCTCGAAAAATCGTAGGCCGGTCCGACGAGATTGGCCGCGAGATTGCAGCACATCGTATCGAGCGTGAGGATAACAAGCGCGATGCCCACGCCAATGCCCGTCATTCGGCTCGTCAGATCGATCGGGTCCCAAATTGCCTTGCCGTAGATCACGACCGTCGCCGACGTCACCACGACCGAGACCACCGAGAGCAGCGCCATCGGCACGGGCAATCCGATCGACTGGCCGATCATCTGATCGCGCTGCGAACGCGCAAAGCGTGTGAAGTCAGGAATGTTGAGCGCGAGCGTCGCCCAGAAGCCGACCATCGCCGTCAGGCCCGGCCAGAACGTCGCCCAGAAAAGGCCTTCCTTCTTGCCGCCCGCGACGAACTGCGACGGCGCCGAGAGCATCGAGCCGATGCCGCCAGCCTTGCTCGTCGCCCACCACACGAGCGCGATGCACATCACGACCTTGATCGGCGCGGACCAGCTTTCGAGCCAGCGGATCGAATCCGTGCCGTGCCAGATGAAGTAGATCTGCAAGGCCCAGAACACGAGAAAGCACGCGAGCTGCCCGAACGAGATGTCGATCAGCGGCAGCGCGGCGCCCTGCAATGCGTTGCCCGTCAGAATATTCAGCAGCGTATAGATGGCGCTGCCGCCCAGCCACGTCTGAATGCCGTACCATCCGCACGCGACGATCGCGCGCAGCAACGCGGGCAACTTCGCGCCCTGCGTGCCGAACGACGAGCGCACGAGCACCGCATACGGAATGCCGTGCTTCGCGCCCGCATGGCCGATCAGCAACATCGGCACGAGCACGATCATATTGCCGAGCAGCACGGTCAGCACCGCCTGTCCCGGCGACATGCCCTGCTCCGTGAGACCCGCCGCCAGCATGTACGACGCGATGTTCATCACCATGCCGACCCACAGCGCCGCGAAGTGATACCACTTCCACGTGCGCTGCGCGGGACCGGTCGGCGCGAGATCGTCGTTGTAGAGACTGCTCGCTTCGACGCTATGCCCTGTCTGCTTCATCGGATGCACTCCGGTTGAACGTGCAGTTGATTGTGTCGATGGCTCAGGCCGCTTTCGCGGCTTCCTCCGCATCCACGCGCGCGGGATTGTTCGGATGCGTGGTCCAGTTCGCGTATTCGCCGGCATCGACGCGTTCCATCGTGATGCATTGCTCGACCGGGCACACATGCATGCACAGGTTGCAGCCGACGCATTCCGCATCCACCACTTCGAAGTGCCGCTGGCCGTCCTTCTCTTTCAGGATCGCCTGATGCGACGTGTCCTCGCAGGCGATATGACACAGCCCGCACTTGATGCACTTGTCCTGATCGATGCGCGCCTTGATGTCGTACTTGAGATTGAGGTTCTTCCAGTCCGTGACATTCGGCACCGCGCGGCCGCAGATGTCGTCGAGCGTTGCGTAACCTTTTTCGTCCATCCAGTTCGAGAGACCGTCGGCGAGATCGGACACGATGCGAAAGCCGTAGTGCATCGCCGCCGTGCAGACCTGCACGCTGCCCGCGCCCAGCACCATGAACTCGGCGGCATCGCGCCATGAAGAAATGCCACCGATGCCCGATATCGGCAGGTTCGGCGTCTCGGGATCGCGCGCGATTTCCGCGACCATGTTGAGCGCGATCGGCTTTACCGCCGGTCCGCAATAGCCGCCGTGCGTGCCTTTGCCATCCACGGTCGGCATCGGCGCCATCTGGTCGAGATCGACGGCGACAATCGAGTTGATCGTGTTGATGAGCGACACGCCGTCCGCGCCGCCATTGAACGCCGCGCGCGAGCCCATGCGAATGTCGCTGATGTTCGGCGTGAGCTTCACGAGACACGGCAGCTTCGTGCCTTCCTTCACCCAGCGCGTAACCATCTCGACATATTCCGGCACTTGTCCGACAGCCGCGCCCATGCCGCGCTCGCTCATGCCGTGCGGACAACCGAAGTTCAGTTCGACCGCATCGGCGCCTGTGTCTTCGACCTGCGTGAGAATCCACTTCCAGTCGCGCTCGTTGCACGGCACCATCAGCGAGACGATCAGCGCGCGATCGGGCCAGTCGCGCTTCACTTGTTCGATCTCGCGCAGATTCACGTCGAGCGGACGATCCGTGATCAGTTCGATGTTGTTCAATCCCGCAATGCGCTGCCCGTTCCACTGCACCGCGCCATAACGCGAACTCACGTTGACGACGTGCGGATCAAGCCCGAGCGTCTTCCATACGACGCCGCCCCAGCCCGCCTCGAACGCGCGATTGACGTTGTAGGCCTTGTCGGTCGGCGGCGCGGAGGCGAGCCAGAAAGGATTCGGCGACTTGATGCCGGCAATGTTGCAAGTCAGATCGGCCATGTTTGTTCGGCTCCTTTATGAGTCAGGCGGCTTTGATCGCAGTCAGCTCGAACGATGCGTCGATGGACGCCGCCGCGAGCTTGCCGTCCTGCACGGCCTGCACGGTGAGATCGAGTCCTTCGTGGGTCGCGCAATCGCCGCCGGCCCACACTTTCGAGAGCGTCGTCTGACGGTTTTCATCCGTGACGATGCGTCCGCCGTCGAGCGTCAGCAACTCGCGTTCGATGCCGACGGGCACGAGCGTCTGACCGATCGCCTTCAGCACCATGTCCGCCGCGATCACGAAGCGCTCCGCATCGCGCTCGAATTCGACGCCGGTCACCTGGCCGTTTTCGCCGATCAATCGCACAGGCTTTGCATGCGTAACGATCGTGACGCCGTTCGTCTGCGCGAATTCGCGCTCGGCCCACGTCGCGCTCATGTTGTCGACGCCGCGGCGATATGCCATCGTCACGCTCGTCGCGCCGAGCTTGGCGGACTGCACGCATGCATCGACGGCCGTGTTGCCGCCGCCGATCACGACCACGCGACGCCCGACCGGCACGCTCGCGAGATCGTCGGCCTGACGCACTTGCTCGATGAAATCCACCGCGTTCATCACGCCGCTAAGCGACTCGCCTTCGAGCGCCAGTTCGCGCACGCCCGCCAGCCCGAAGCCGATGAACACGGCGTCGTACTGTTTGCGCAGATCGTCGAGCGTGAAGTCGCGGCCGAGCGCACGGCCCGTCTCGATCTCGATGCCGTCAATCGAATACAGCCACTCGATTTCGCGCTGCGCAAAGTCTTCGACCGTCTTGTATGCCGCGATGCCGTACTCGTTGAGGCCGCCGGGCTTTGCGCGCGCATCGAAGATCACCGCGCGATGTCCCGCCAGCGCGAGACGATACGCGCACGCGAGCCCCGCCGGTCCCGCGCCGACGATCGCAATGCGCCGGCCCGTCTCCGGCGCGCGCGAAAAGAGCGGCGCGCCCTTCGCCATCGCCGCATCGGTCGCGTGGCGTTGCAATGCGCCGATCTGCACGGGCGCATCGCCCGGATGATTGCGTACGCAACTACCTTCGCAAAGAATCTCCGTCGGGCAAACGCGCGCGCACATGCCGCCGAGCGGATTGGCCGAAAGAATGTCGACGGCCGCGCCCTTCAGATTGCCGTTGCCGATCTTGCGAATGAAGCCCGGAATGTCGATCTGCGTCGGACATGCCTGCACGCAGGGCGCGTCGTAGCAGTAATGGCAGCGGCTTGCGGCGGCGGCTGCGGCGGTGGCGTCGAGCAGCGGCGCGACGTCGGAGAATTCGCATGCGAGCTGTTCTTGCGTGAGACGCTGACTCGCGATATCGCCGATGGCTTTATGGGTCATGCGCGTTCCTTTTTTCTGGGCGTGACGGTGCCTTGCGTCCGCGCGTGGGGTCGCGGACGGCTTCGAGGTAAGAACGGAAAAACGCTTGTTACGTGGCTTGTTACGTGACCGGTTCCGACGCGCGCTCGAGCATGGCGTGCAGCAGCACGTTCGCGCCCGCCTCGATCCATTCCTGCGACGCGTCTTCGATTTCGTTATGGCTGATGCCGTCGACGCAAGGCACGAAGACCATCGACGTCGGCGCAACCTGCGAGAGATAGCACGCGTCGTGGCCCGCGCCCGACACCATGTCGCGATGCGAGTAGCCGAAGCGCTGCGCCGCCGCGCGCACGGACGCGACACACGCGGCATCGAACTTGACCGGCTCGTAGTAGAAGATTTGTTCGAGCTCGTTTTGCAGGCCGATTTCGCCCGCGATACGCGCAACGCCTTCGCGCAACGCGGCGTCCATGCGTGCGAGCACGGCATCGTCGGGATGACGGAAATCGACGGTGAAGAACACGCGGCCCGGAATCACATTGCGCGAGTTCGGATACACCTGCATCATGCCGACCGTCGCGCACGCGAGCGGCGCGTGATCGAGCCCGATGCGGTTGACGAGATCCACCACGCGCGCCGCACCGAGCAACGCGTCCTTGCGGCGCGGCATCGGCGTCGGGCCCGCGTGCGCTTCCTGGCCCGTCAGCGTGATCTCGTACCAACGCTGACCCTGCGCATCGGTGACGACGCCAATCGTCTTGTCTTCGGCTTCGAGTATCGGACCTTGCTCGATATGCAGTTCGAACGCCGCATGCAGCTTGCGGCCGCCGCACGGCAGATCGCCCGCATAGCCAATGCGCTGCAGTTCCTCGCCGATCGTCTTGCCATCGACGTCCTTGCGCGACAGGCCGTAGTCCAGCGAGAACACGCCCGCGAACACGCCCGATGCGACCATCGCCGGCGCGAAACGCGAGCCTTCTTCGTTGGTCCAGATGACGACTTCGATCGGATGCTCCGTCTCGATGCCGCGATCGTTGAGCGAGCGAATCACTTCGAGCCCGCCGAGCACGCCGTAGATGCCGTCGAAACGTCCGCCGGTCGGTTGCGAGTCCGCGTGCGAGCCGGTCATGACGGGAAGCGCGTCGGGATTGCGCCCCGCGCGCCGCATGAACACGTTGCCCATTTGATCGACGCTCACCGTGCAGCCCGCTTCCTTCGCCCAGCTCACGATCAGATCGCGTCCTTCGCGGTCGAGATCGGTCAGCGCCAGGCGGCAGACGCCACCTTTGGGCGTCGCGCCGATCCTGGCCATCGTCATGAGACTGTCCCATAAGCGTTGACCGTTCACCTTGATGGACGTATCGAGACCAGCCTCTCTGATTGCATCCGTTGCCACGTTCATTCGCCTCGCTCCTTACGATCGGACTTCGTATGTGAGTGACCTGGGTTCGTGCATGCCGGGCGCTTGCGGTCGCCGGCGGTGCAGCGCCGCACGCGCCCGGTGCACGATTTCTGTTCTGCGATGATTGATGCGAATGCCGCGCTTCTCTGGTTGCGAGCGCTCTTCAAATCCTGTCCAGTTGGACAGGTTGTAGCCGATTAAAATAAGCAAATCAACGTGTTTCGTGTGCGAGCATACAAAGCGATAAGCGTGCCATTGCGATGCAGCATCGGCGGACATTGACGCTGGCAGCACTTTCGTCGCGATGCAGCGCGGCGTGCACGAACCACGCGATTGAGGCACGATGCGGCACACACGGCGAACGAACTCGACGATGAGACACGACGACACGGCTGACGGCATCACCGAAACCGAAACCGAAGACGCAGCGCCGCCTTTGCGACGCCGCCGCGCGCAGATTCGCGAGAGCAACGAAGCGCAGCTTCTGGCCTGCGCGGAAGAAGTCTTCGCGGAGAAAGGACTGGAAGGCGCGAGCACCGCGATGATCGCCGAGCGCGCCGGCTTGCCGAAAGCCAACCTGCACTACTACTTCCCGACGAAGCTCGCGCTCTATCGCCGCGTGCTGGAGGACTTGTTCGAGGACTGGCATCGCGCGGCGGATACGTTCGAATGCAGCGACGATCCGGTCGAAGCGATAGGCGGCTACGTGCGCGCAAAGATGGAGTTATCGCGACGCAGACCGCTCGGCTCGAAGGTGTGGGCGAGCGAGATCATCCACGGCGCGCATCACATGCAGGACGTGCTCAACGAGCGCGTCAAGCCGTGGCTGGACACGCGCGTCACGGTGATAGAAGGATGGATTGCGCGCGGCCTCGTCGCGCCTGTCGAGCCGCAGACCTTCATGTTCCTGATCTGGGCCATCACCCAGCATTACGCCGACTTCGATGCGCAGATTCGCGCGCTGAAGGGACGGCGCGCGCTCACCCGCAAGGCTTACGACCAAGAGACGGAAGAGGTCGTGCGGCTCGTACTGCGTGCGTGCGGCGCGGTTTCGCCGCACGCCGCCCGTTGAGAAGCGCGGGCGTTATTTCAGGAACAGGGCAGGCACCCCGGTTTTCATTTCGCGCGAGTTGAATTCGACCACGTTCGACGTGTTGTTCTTGATGCAGATCGCGGTCTCCGGCGCTTTCGAGGCGATCTGCTGTTTGACGTAACTGTCGATGCCATTCACGCGGAGCTGATTGACATTGTCGAGATAGATGGCGCCCACGGATTGCGACGTGCAGGCGCTGACGGTCGGCGGCGTGTTCGCGTCGTCCCAGTTAGTCGCCGCCGCGAAAACATAAAGGTAGACCGCCGATGAGTTGGAAACGTTGCCTCCCTGAGTCTGCACGCCGGCGCTTGCGTACGGATATTCTGTCGTATTCGTGGGCGTCGGGAATTTCATGAAGATGATGTCGCCCGGACCCACGCGCAGCTTCTGATCTCCGTTATGAGGCGTGCCAGCGGCATCCAGCCAGGTATCCGCGGTAGCCGGTGAATAATATGTCGGAATATTGTTGCTGCACGCGGTATCGCCATTATTGGAGCACACATCGGTTGCATATTGCATGCTGTCAGGCTTCCACGCGTTGATGAAGTCGGCATGCGCCGTATAAAGGCTTCCCCATTGCGGCGTCAATACGCCATTCACCATGATCGGGTCCATGGATAACTGAGCGCCGTTCAGATCGCCGTTGTTTCCAAGCGTGTACTGAATATTCATTTCGAGTTGCTGAATTTTGATCGGATACGCTTCGGGACAGGAGCCGTCCTTGTTGTGGTACGTCATATTCTGAACACCGGCGGAGAAATCCGGCTTGATGTGCTCGCCATCCCAACAGTCCGGAAAATACACCACGATATCGAGCTGCGCATTACCGTTGACGACCGGGCAACTCGTCGGCGGATCGCCTGTATAGCCCTTGTTGGCACAAAAAAATGAAACGGCGGGATTGGCGGCGGTGCCGTGATGGTCGCCGGCGAGCATCTCCAGACCCTGCGGAATCGCGGTGACTAGCGGCAGCGCGGTGTCCTTTCTGTAATACGTTTTCTGAAAATCGGGAACAACGATACCGGCAGCTCTTTTCAGTTGCGGCGCCCAGTAGGCGGACGCGTCGGCCGTGACGTTGCAGGTCGTGGCCTTATTGAGATTGAGTTTTGCGAGATCGCTATAGGCGTCCGTCGTTTTGTTGCCGAAAAAGTCGTGTTGCATGGCAAGGCCCGGCAATCCGTAACGAACGATCGAATCATCAGGCTTGGTATGAGAATAGGCGCATTGCGTGTTGAATTGCCCAGGGTAGGCTGTCTTAGCAATGACCGAGAGAACCAGGAGTATTAGAAACCGCAGCAATGCGGGCTTTTTTTTCATGGCTACCCTCAGTTTTTCAATGAAAATCGAAATGATAGGCACAACTACTCAAACCATTCTGAATAATGGCGCCCAGGCTGGTTTTCGCGGTTCTGCCAGAAAGTATTCTAGGATATCGGCCCATCCACATGAAAATGTTTTTCGATTATTTGTCATGTGTTTTTGCAATCGTGCGGCGATTCAGTAAGGAATTTGCTTTTTATGAGAATAATGCCTGCCATTAAGCAACCGATTGCGCGCGCACGATTATTCGAAAGCGAGCCCACAAAATGAAAAACGCCGGCCGCGATACTTCGCGGTCGGCGTTCGTGGAGCTGCTTACTACGGTACTGCTATTACACTTCTCGCAATTTACTGCGCTTTCCACCGTCTACTGCAACAGCCACTTCTCTACTTCTACCGCCACTTCAAAATCGTTGTGTTCGTAGGCGCTTAATGGCCGAAGTACACCGAATTACGATCCGACATCGACACGGCCTGACGTGCGCCCGATTGCGACGAGCCTGCCGTCGAAGCACCGTACGACGACGTACCTTGTTGCGCATTCACGCGCGATTCGGCGGCTTGAATGTTTTGCGGATAGGTAGCGTGATCGGCGGACGGGTTGTAGCCCGCCTTTTCGAGCTGAACCAGCTCTGCGCGAACTTGCGCGCGGGTCACCGGGCCGTTGTCTTGCGCGAACGCGAAAGTCGGAGCAGCGAGAGCCGAAGCGATGACGAGTGCGGGAACGAATGCCTTGATCATGATGAACCTCCAATAGTCTTGTTTTGAAATCGAAACTGAATCGAAAGTTTTTTAAGTAGCTTCTGATTTCGTTTCGCTTGAAGACAAGTGTAGGAGGACGATGACCTAGGGGAAACCCCAATTTGCACGAAACATAATTGTTCGTTTCGCAACAATGCATTTCGCGGGGCGAGGCGGAGATTCGGGTCAGCGAAGGCTTTCTTTCCGTCGTAAATTCATGATTTTTATATGATTTTTATCGAGCGCCGATGCCGTCGCGCCACAGGCGTAATCGATTCACATCAATTCCGACGTACAGATTCGACAGCCAATCGCCATCTGGCGGACAGACTCACGCAGCCGACACATAAGCGACCGCCGCCCAAACCAGCTCGCGCAGGAGCGGCTGCACCTCGCTGGCGAGCGCTTCGTCGTAAGCAAACGGCGCCGATTCTTTCATGTAGGTGACCTGCGTCAACTCCAGTTGAATCGAGTGAACGCCATCCGCCGGGCGGCCATAGTGCCGTGTGATGTAGCCGCCCTTGAAGCGTCCGTTCGCCACCGTCGTATAGCGGCCGTCACGCCCGACGATGCCCGCCAGATGCTCCGCCAGCCCCGGCGCCGCCGAAGCGCCATCCGCAGTGCCGAAGTTGAAATCCGTCAAACGCCCGTCGAAGAAACGCGGCACGACCGAGCGGATCGAATGCGCTTCCCACAGCAGCACGCGGCCATGCGCGTGCCGCAAGCGGTCGAGTTCGCCAGCAAGCGCGTCGTGATACGGCTGCCAGTACATCGCGCGGCGCGCATCGATCTGCTCGCGTGACGGCTCGTGTCCCGGCTTGTAGAGCGGCGCCTTGTCGAAGGTATCGACGGGACACAGCCCGGTCGTATCGCGGCCGGGATAGAGATTCGCATCGTCGGGCGGACGGTTCAGGTCGATCACATAGCGCGCATATTCGGGCGTCAGCATCGACGCGCCCAGTTCGCGCCCGAACGCATACAGCCGTTCCAGATGCCAGTCGCAATCTTCGACGCGTTGTGCGACGGGCGTCATCTCGTCGGCGAGCGCACAGGGAATGCGCGTGCCCCGATGCGGAATCGAGATCAGCAGCGGCGCGCTGCCGCGTTCCAGCGTGAAGATCGAAGAACCGTCCATTTCATGACCTCCATGACCTCAGCCGAGCAGACCGCGCAGAGCGGCACGATAACGCGCGAGCGATTCGTCCTCCTGCGCGTGCCGGCGCGCGGCGATCACCTTGCGGCCGCCGACGAAGACGTCGCGGATCGGGCTCTCGCCATGCTCGCCGAAGATCACGCTCGACAGCCACGTTTCGGGCGCATGGCCGCCGATGCCGGGATGCGCGTCGTCGAGCACGAGCCAGTCCGCGCGCTTGCCGGGCGCGAGCATGCCGACGGCGCGGCCCGTTGCGTGCGCGCCGCCGTCGAGCGCGGCGTCGAAGAGACGATCGGCGGGACGGCTCTGCGTCGACGAAGCGAGCACGTTGCGCTGGCGCCGCCACAAACGCTGGCCGTATTCGAGCAGCCGCAGTTCCGAGCGCCAGTCGACGCCAATGTGACTATCCGAGCCTACGCCGATTCGCCCGCCCGCATCGAGATATTCGCGCGACGGAAACACGCCGTCGCCGAGATTCGCCTCGGTCGTGAGACACAGTCCCGCGATCGCGCCGCTGGCCGCGAGACGCGCGCATTCGCCGGCGTCGATATGCGTCGCGTGCACGAGGCACCAGCGTTCATCGACATCGAAACGATCGAGCAGCCATTCGACCGGACGCTGGCCCGTGGCCGCGAGACAGGCCTCGATTTCGGCGACCTGCTCGGAAATATGGATATGCACCGGCGCGCGCTGCAAACGCGCGTCGAGCCCTTCGATCAAAGCCGCGAGCGATTCGCCGGACACGGCCCGCAGCGAATGCGGCGCCACGCCGTAGCGGCGCGTACCGTTCTCCGGCCGCGAGCGCGTCAGCGCATCGATCAGGGCGAGCAGCGAGTCGGGCGTGTTGAGAAAGCGACGTTGATCGTCGCGCGGCGCGCTCTGATTGAAGCCGCTGTATTCGTAGAGCACGGGCAACATCGTGATGCCGATGCCCGCACTCGCAGCCGCATCGACGACGCGCTCGGCGAGTTCCGCGCGGTTCGCGTAGGGCGCGCCGTCGGGTGCGTGATGCACGTAATGAAACTCGCAGACGGACGTGTACCCCGCCTTCAGCATCTCGATGTACAGCCACCGCGCGATATCCCCGAGCGACTCCGGTCCGATCTTCGCGGCGAAGCGATACATGAGATCGCGCCAGCTCCAGAACGTATCGGTTGCGCTGGCGCGATATTCGGTGAGGCCCGCCATCGCGCGCTGGAACGCGTGCGAATGCAGATTCGGCATGCCGGGCACGACCGGCCCTTGCGCGCGTTCGACGCCCGCGGGCGCGGCGCTGTCCGGCGTGACGCGCACGAGCGCGCCGTTCTCGTCCCATTCGAACAGCACGTCGCGTTGCCAGCCATCGGCCAGGCGCGCGTGATCGGCGAAGAATGCGCGGGGCGCTGCATTCATGTCTGTCTCCGTTATTGTCGATGTGCGGCTGCGCGCCGTCTTTACCTCTACAGCATGTCGATGCCGACGTGCAGCCACGCCGCGCCGTCCGCCGCTTCGCACTCCAGTGCGGTCGCGCGATCGAGGCGCAGCGTGTCGCCCGATTCGAGCGTATGGCGCGCGTCGCCGGCGCATTCGATTTCGATCCGGCCGCGCGCGCAGAAGATCAACGTGACGTCGTGCGTGGCCACGATGGCAGCCGATTCACGATGCGCCTGCACCGTCGCGCGTGCCCGCGCCCGTTGCACCATCACGTTGAAATCGCGCGTCGGTCCGTGATTGAGTGTCGCGTGGATTGGCGTCTCGCCGGGAAAGCGCGCGATCGCGAGCGGCGCGTCGAGCGCGTGCACATGGCCGCTCGCTTCCGTGAGGCGCATGCCCGCGCCGTCCAGCAGCACGAGCACGCGGTCGACGCCGGGGAAGGTGGAGAACGCGCCGTCTGCGGCGACATCGGCGAGCGACAGACGCCATGCGAACGCCTCCATCGACGCACCCGGCGGCCCCGCCGCGATCTCGCGCGTCACGCCGCCGCCGTTTTTCCATGGCCGGGGAGTGAGCGAGTCAGCCCGAATGATCATGATGTTCAAAAATGTCCGGTGAACTGATAGCGGTCGCCCGGATGCCAGAGGTTCGCCACGGACGCGACGGCATCGCGCGACCACGTGCGCCGATGCAGCAGCAGACACGGCTCGTGTTCGTTCATCGCGAGCGCATGGCGAATTTCCGCCGACGGCACCGAAGCCTCGATCCGGTACTCGACGCGCTGCAAAGGCGCCGCCACCATCAGGTACTGATTCGGCGTGATGGTCGTGAAATCCTGCCGCGCATATTCCGGCGCGAGCGCAGGATTCACGTAGCGCGCTTCCATCTGCACGGGTTCGTCGTTTTCGAAATGCAGCACGCGCGAATGGAACACCGGGCTGCCCAGCGTCAGATGCATCTCGGCGGCGAGCGCTTCATCGACGATCGACGCGCCCAGATGCAGCACCTGCGCGCTATACGTGTGGCCACGCGCGACGATTTCATCGGAAATGCTGCGAATCTCGACCAGCGTAGACGCGTATTTCGGCTGCGCGACGAAGGTGCCCGCGCCCTGCACGCGCGTCAGGATCTGCTCGGCGGTCAGCTCGCGTAGCGCACGGTTCACGGTCATGCGCGCGACTTTGAACTCGCGCGCGAGCTCGTTTTCGGAGGGCACCTGATCGCCCTCCTTCCACTCACCGATATGAATGCGCCGGAGAATGTAGTCCTTGATCTCCTGATACGCGGGCGTGTTCATGCAGCCTGTTCCGATGCGAACGCGAACGGGCTGTGCCGCGCGATCGCGCCGTCTTGCACGAGCGTCGCAATTGCGGCGATGTCCGGCGCGAAGTAGCGGTCGAGGTCGTAGTGCGGAACCTGCGCGCGCAGCGTCTTCATCACTTCGAGCAGCGGCGCGCTCGTCTGATACGGTGCGCGCAGATCGACGCCCTGCGCCGCCGCGAGCAGTTCGATCGCGAGAATGTTGGCCGTGTTGCTGGCGATGTCGCCGAGCTTGCGCGCGGCGAACGTCGCCATGGACACGTGATCTTCCTGATTCGCGGAAGTCGGCAGCGAATCCACCGATGCCGGATGCGCGAGCGTCTTGTTCTCGGACGCGAGCGCGGCAGCCGTCACATGCGCAATCATGAAGCCCGAGTTCACGCCGCCGTCGCGCACCAGGAAAGGCGGCAGGCCGGAGAGCGTCGCGTCGATCAAGAGCGCGATGCGGCGTTCCGCCAACGCGCCGATTTCGGCGGCGGCGAGCGCGAGATTGTCGGCGGCGAACGCGACCGGTTCCGCGTGGAAGTTGCCGCCCGAGAGCACTTCGCCCGTATCGGGGAAGATCAGCGGATTATCGGAGACAGCGTTCGATTCAATCAGCAGCACGTCCGCCGCGTGACGCATCTGGTCGAGACACGCGCCCATCACCTGCGGCTGGCAGCGCAGGCTGTACGGGTCCTGAACCTTCTCGCAGTCCGCGTGCGACAGATTGATGCCCGAGCCCTTCAGCAGGGTGCGATACGCGCTGGCTGCATCGATCTGGCCGCGATGGCCGCGCAGTTCGTGGATGCGCGCATCGAACGGCACGACGGAGCCCGCCGCCGCATCCACCGACAACGCGCCCGCGACGAGCCCGGTGCGGAACAGGTCTTCGATCGCGAAGAGGTTGTAGAGCGCGAGCGCCGCCGAGGCTTGCGTGCCGTTCAGGAGCGCGAGCCCTTCCTTCGCCTGCAACGTGAGCGGCTTCAGGCCCGCGACCGCGAGGCCGTCGACGGCACTTGCGCGCTCGCCGCGAATCATGACGTCGCCCAAGCCGAGCAGCACCGTGGACATATGCGCGAGCGGCGCGAGATCGCCCGATGCGCCGACCGAGCCTTTCACCGGGATGACCGGCAGCACGTCGGCGTTGAAAAGCGTGATGAGCGCGTCGATGACTTCGCGGCGGATGCCCGAATGACCGCGGCCGAGGCTCGACAGCTTGAGCGCCATCAACAGCCGCACGACCGGACGCGACATCGGCTCACCGACGCCCACCGCGTGCGACAGCACCAGATTCTTTTGCAGCAGTTCGAGTTGATCGGCGGGGATGTGCGTGTTGGCGAGCCGCCCGAAGCCCGTGTTGATGCCGTAGGCAGGCTCGCCCTTCGCGGCGATTGCGGCGACGGCGCGCGCGCTTGCATCGATGGCGTCGAAGCTGGCCGGATCCAGCGTGAGCGGATCCGAGCCACGGGCGATACGGCGCAGTTGCGGGAGAGTGAGTTTTCCGGGTGTGAGCGTGATCATGGTTCGTCCTGTCTATACAAGTTAGGCTCAAGTCTAAACGTGCAAACAGGACGAAACAAGTGGGAATACGGGATTCTCCTAGGTCAACCCGGTCATTCGAAACGAATGTTGTCTATACAGATTTTCGGGGCTACAGCACTTTTTCCATGACGAACTGGACGAAGCGCTGTTCCCGCACGACGACCGCGCGCGCGAGCAGCATCGTGAAACCGCAATATTCGAAGAACGGCCGCGCCGTGACGCTCGCATAGGTGTGCAGGCAACCGATGTCGGCTTCGTCCGCCTCGGCTTCCACGCGCGCGAGCAGCGCCGTCGCCACGCCCGTGCGTTGATGCTTCGGATCGACGAACATCATGTCGACGAGACCGTTCTTTTCGAGATCCGCGAAACCGGCCAGTTCGCCGCCGACGAACGCTACCCACGTCGGGCGGCTCAGGCGGGCCAGTTCCCACTCGTCGCGGTCCACGTGCGACCAAACGTCGATCTGCACCGCACTGTAATCGGCCGAGGCCGTCTCGCGCACTGCGCGTTGAAACAGATCAATCACGCCGTCGAGATCGTTCGCACGGTACGGTCTGATTTCGATGAGCGAAAGCCCTGGCATATCATCACCTTCATTACTGTCAATATAAAAACCGCTGCCTGAGCAGCGAGGGTCGTGCGTTAAAACGCTGGAAATTGGAAAAGCGCAAACGTTTGACGGAGCGCAAGCGTTGCCGCGGTGCGAGGCACGTGAAGCGCCCCTCAGGAAGCCACGGCCACCGTCGCGATGCCGAGCGCAGTCATCAGAAGCGACGCGCCGACGTGAATCGCGATCTCCGCGAACGCCCAGCCGAGCCGCCCCTGCTGCAGATGGGCGACCACTTCGGCCGAGAACGTGGAAAACGTGGAGAGTCCGCCCATCAGCCCGGTGATGACGAAAAGCCGCCATTCCACCGAGATGTCCGGGACGCGCGCGAAAAACGCGACCGCCACGCCGATGATGTAGCCCGCAATGACGTTCGCCGTGAACGTGCCGAGCGGCAGATTAGGAAAGATCGCATTGAGGCGCAGGCCGAGGACCCATCTGAGGAGCGAGCCCAGTCCGCCCCCGAGCCCCACGGCGATGATCGACAAATACATGTAAGTGTTGAACCGTTTTCGAAATTATTCGGACTCACGCATTGCGGACTCACGCATCGCGGACGAGCCGCTCGGTCAGCGCGTCGCGGCTCGTCGCGACGATCCAGCCTTCGCGATGCCGCACATGCGCCGCCCACGTGCCGTCGCGGCGCGATTCCCAGCAACCGGCCTCGCGACCGTCGATGAAAAGCGAGCCGCGCATGACAACCTGCGGGTCGGCGGGGTCGAGTGCCCCGTCGTCGTTGTGTTCGAGCTTGATGTGATGCATGAGCGCCGCCGGGAAAAACTCGTCGGAAAGCAAGCCAGTCTTGCGAATGGCTCCATTCTAACGACAGTCCACGCGTTGAGTTAAGGCGCTCACCGTATCATGAAGGACATTGCCGAAAGGCAATTGAGCGTTCGCACGACATGTTCGACCGAGGGCGCATCGAACGCGAGCGTCACGGCATCGACGCGTTCGAGCGTCGGCCATTGGCAAAAAAGATCGGCGAATGCGGTGCTTTGCGCACGCAATTCGCAGCGATGTGCGGCGGGCGCCGCGCGCGACATGCGTTGCTGATCCGCTGCCGCCTCGAGCGTTTCACGCGCGGCAAGCTGGATCGCCTCGCATGCGGCGGCGGGCGTTTCGGTCACGCCGCTCGAATAGCCGTGCGCGGTCTTCACACAGAGAAAGCGTGCGCCGGGAAACGCGGGCAAGGTTTCGGCGCCGAAGACGTCGTCGCCGGTCAGGAGCACGACGCGCGCGCCGCGTTCCTCGGCAAGCCTGCCGTACAGCGCCGCCTCGCCGACTTCCTCCGCATCCAGCATGACGCGCGCGAACGCGGCGCTGTTGATCGTGTGCGCCAGAATTCCGCGGCTTTGCGCACGCGCGTGATAACCGATCATGAACACCAGTTCCGGCGATGCCTCGAGCCCCGCCATCATGCCGAGCGTGCGCGGCTTGCCGAGCACGAGCCGCACGCGCGGATCGAGCAGATCCGGCACAAGGTTGCGAAATCCGCCGTGCGAATCGTTGATCCATACCTGCGACGCGCCTCCTTCGAATGCGCCGAGCGTAGCCGCATTGGCCTCGCGCGTCATCCAGCGGCGCGCCTGTTCGTATTCGCCGTTGCCGGCGCGCGTCTGCTCCGGATGGAACACGCCCGCAATGCCTTCGATATCCACCGAAATCAGCACTTTCATGTTCGCGTTCTCAAAGCTTCGTTAAGCGAAATACGCCGATGACCGTCGCGGCCCGCGACCGTCTCCGCACTGAAGAGCGCATCGAGGATCGCTTGCTCGACGCAGTCCGCTGCGGCTTGAAACAGCGGATCGAGCCGCGTGTCGCTGACGAGCGGCGGTATCGCGATCAGCGCGGCGTCGTGCGGCACGCGGTACGCCGTCGTGAAGGCGAGCGCGATATCGCCGCTGCCGTGACCGTAGACCGAACCGGTGCGCGCGAGTCCGGCGGCGGCGCGCGTGGCGACGCGGCGAAGCTGGCGCGCATCGAGCGGCGCATCGGTTGCAATCAGCATGATGATCGAGCCGTGCTCGGGCTGGATCGTCGATTCCGCCTGCAACGTGCGGCCAAGCGCATCGCCGGCGACGATGAGTTGCGGCAAGCGGCCGAAGTTCGCGAGCACGAGCGCGCCCATCGTGTAATGCTGCTCGCCGACATGCGCCACACGCGACGCCGACCCGATTCCGCCCTTCAGCCCGAAACACGACATGCCGCGCCCCGCGCCCACTGCGCCGCGCTCGAACGCTTCGCTGCATGCATCGAGCGCGCTCAGGTAATGCGCCTCGTCGATGGCGAGCGCCTGCATGTCGTTGAGATAGCCATCGTTGCATTCGAACACGAGCGGATTCACGCTCGGGTCGTCGCGTCCGATCTGCGGATTGGCCTTGATCGCCGCGCGAATCTGCGCGTTCGCCACGGTGCCCACGCCGAACGTGTTGGTCAGCGCGAGCGGCGTTTCGAGCACGCCGAGTTCTTCCACTTGCACGAGCCCGATACTCTTGCCGAAGCCGTTGATCACGCACGCGCCCGCCGGCACTTTCTCGCGATACGCGTCGCCAGGGTGCGGACGGATAACGGTGACGCCCGTCTGAATGGGGCCCTGATTCAGCGTGCAATGGCCGACTGTCACGCCCGCGACATCGGCGATCGTGCCGCGCGCGCCCGCGTTCATCGTGCCGATATGCGGCGCCTGCATCATGGCCGGTCGAGCTTCGGATCGAGCGCGTCGCGCAGGCCGTCGCCGAGCAGGTTGAACGCGAGCACCGTGAAGAAGATCGCGAGGCTCGGGAAGATCGCGACGTGCGGCGCCATGGCCATGTCGGCGCGCGCTTCGTTGAGCATCGCGCCCCATTCGGGCGTCGGCGGCTGCGCGCCGAGTCCGAGGAACGACAGGCTCGCGGCCGTGATGATCGACGTGCCGATGCGCATCGTGAAGTACACCACCACCGACGAGATCGTGCCCGGCAGGATGTGCCGCGCGAGGATCGTCCAGTCCGATGCGCCGATGCTGCGCGCCGCCTCGATATACGTGAGATGTTTGAGCGCGAGCGTGTTGCCGCGCACGAGCCGCGCGAACGCGGGAATGCTGAAGATGGCGACCGCGCACACCACGTTCACCATGCCGTTGCCGAGAATCGCGACAACGCCGATCGCGAGCAGAATGCCGGGGAACGCGAAGAGCACGTCCGCGATACGCATCACGATGCGGTCCCACCAGCCTTCGTAATAGCCCGCGAGAAGCCCGAAGAACGTGCCGATCACCGCGCCGATCACGACCGAGAGCAAGCCCGCCGTGAGCGAGATGCGGCTGCCGACGAGAATACGGCTGAGAATGTCGCGGCCCAGCGAATCCACGCCGAACCAGTGCGCCGCGGAAGGACCGGCGTTGAGTGCGTCGTAGTCGAAATAATTCTCCGGATCGTAAGGCGCGATATACGGCGCGATGATCGCGATCACGATCAACAAAATCACGAATGCCGCCGCGGCCAGCGCAACGGGTTGTTGTTTGAACTTGCGCCAGAACTCCGTCCACGGCGTGCGGACTTCGCGCTCCGTGGCAACGGCGACCTTGGCATTGTCGGCGGCTACGCTCATGCGGTCCTCACTTGAAGCGGATGGTCGGATTGATGACCGCGTACAGCACGTCCACGATCAGATTGATCACGATGAACTCCAGCGAAAACAGCAGCACTTCCGCCTGAATCACCGGATAGTCGCGCATCTCGACGGCATCGACGAGCAGGCGTCCGAGGCCCGGCCAGTTGAACACCTTCTCGACGACAATCGAGCCGCCGAGCAGAAAACCGAACTGCAGGCCCATCATCGTGACGACGGGAATCATCGCGTTGCGCAGACAATGCTTGATGATGACCATCGGCTCGTGCACGCCCTTCGCGCGCGCGGTGCGCACGAAGTCCTCGCCGAGCACTTCGACGAACGACGCACGCGTGAAGCGCGCCATCACCGCCGCCACGGCCGCGCCCAGCGTGATGGACGGCAGCACGTAACCCTTCCACGTTCCGTCACTTACGATAGGCAGCCAGCCGAGCTTCACCGAGAAGATTTCCATCAGCAGCATGCCGAGCGCGAAAGCGGGAAACGAGATGCCCGACACCGCGATGGTCATGCCCAGCCGGTCAGGCCAGCGATTGCGCCATACCGCCGACACAATGCCGATCGCCATGCCGAAGATCACGGCCCAGACCATACTCGCGAGCGTGAGCCACAGCGTCGGCATGAAGCGCTCGCCGATCTCCATCGACACCGGCCGCTTGCTGCGCGTGGACGTACCGAAGTCGAAATGCACGACCTTGCCGAAGAAGCTCACGAGTTGCTGCGGCAGCGGCTTGTCGAGGCCGAGATCGGCGCGCACGAGCGCCACGGTCGCCTCGTCGGCTTCGGCGCCGGCGGCGAGACGCGCGGGATCGCCCGGCAGCATGTGCACGAAGAAGAACACGAGCACCGCCACGATGAAGAGCGTCGGCAGCAGGCCCAGCAGGCGTTTGGCGAGGAAGTTGAGCATCGTTTTTTAAGGCCGGTGCGGCCGGGCGGCGAAGCCCGGCCGGGGCGTTTTACTTGATTGCGATCTCGTCGAAACTGAACGAGCCGTCAGGCATCACGTAGGCGCCGGACAGGCGCTTGCTGCGCGCATACACGACTTTTTCCGTGACGAGGAAGATCCACGGCGCATCGGCCCAGATGCGCTTCTGCGCATCCGCGTAGAGCTTGGCCTTCTCGCTGTGGTCGGTGGTGGCGAGCGCCTTCGAAAGATCGTCGTCGACCTGATCGTTCTTGTAGTACGCCGTGTTGAAGAGCTTCGGCGGGAACGACGCGCCGCCGAGCAGCGGCGAGATCGCCCAGTCAGCTTCGCCCGTCGACGACGACCAGCCGATGTAGAGCATGCGCACAGGCGCCGTCTTCGGGTCGGGCGCGCTTTCGATGCGCTGCACGCGCTGGCCCGCTTCGAGCGCTTCTACCGATGCCTTCACGCCCACCTGCGCGAGCTGCTGCTGCACGAACTGGATGATCTTCTGCGCGGTCGTGTGGTTATAGCCGGACCACAGCACGGTTTCGAAGCCGTTCGGATAGCCCGCTTCCTTGAGCAACTCGCGCGCCTTCGCGGGATCGTATTTCCAGGGGCCGAGCTTGGTCGCGTATTCGACGCCCGGCGGCACCACGCCTTCCGCCGGCACGGCATAACCCGCGAACGCCACCTTCACGAGCGCTTCCTTGTTGATCGCGTAGTTCATCGCCTCGCGCACCTTCGGATTGTCGAAGGGCTTCTGCAGCACGTTCATGCTGACGTAGCGCTGAATGATCGACGGCGCCGCGATCAAGTCGACCTTCGGGCTCGTCTTGAGCGTCGCGGCCTGCTCGAACGGAATCGAGAACGCGAAATCCGCCTCGCCCGTCTGCATCAGCGCGGAGCGCGTGTTGTTATCGACCACGGGCTTCCAGTCGATCATGTCGATCTTCGGCAAGCCCTTCTTCCAGTAGCCGGCGAACTTCTTCACCTTCAGGTCGTCCGTCTGCTTCCACTCGACGAATTCGAACGGCCCCGTGCCGACCGGATGAAACGCGATCTCCTTGCCGTACTTCTTGAGCGCGGTGGGCGAAATCATCACCGCCGACGGATGCGCGAGCACGTTGATGAACGCCGAGAACGGAATCTTCAGCGTGATCTTCACCGTGTACGGATCGATCGCTTCGGTCTTCTCGATCTTGTTGAAGAGGTTATAACGCTTCAGCTTGTTGTTCGGATCGGTCACGCGATCGAACACGGCCTTCACGGCGTCGGCGTTGAAGTCGGTGCCGTCGTGGAACTTCACGTCGTGGCGCAGATGGATCGTGTAGACCTTCGCGTCGGGGCTCGCTTCGTAGCTCGTGGCGAGCACGTTCTGAATCTTCATGTCCTTGTCGAAGCCGAACAGGCCCTGATAGAACGACTTCGCCACCGCTTGCGAGAGCGTGTCGTTGGCATCGTACGGGTCCATGGTCGTGAAGGTCGAGGCGACGGCCATCACGGCGGTACTCTGCGCATGCGCGGCGACGGGACCCAGCGCGGTCAGCGTGGCAAACACGCCTGCTGCAAGCAGCTTGCGCAACGGAAAAGGACGAGAAGACGGCATCGTTGGACTCCTTGGCTTGACGTTATGGTTGGGTCTTCAATACGCGCCGCCGACGTGATGCTCGGCAACGTAATGGTCTGGTCCTACGGCTACGAGCTTCGCGACGACAGGTTCGTCGCCGAGCTTGCGGATCGGGCTCGGAATCTCGTCGGCGGCGAGCATGCGCTTGGCGTGACGGCGCGACGGATCGGCAACGGGCACCGCGCTCATCAGCTTGCGCGTGTACGGATGACGCGGCGCTTCGAACACGGCCGCGCGCGGCCCGATCTCGACGATCTGGCCGAGATACATCACCGCCACGCGATGACTCACGCGCTCGACCACCGCCATGTCGTGCGAGATGAACAGATACGCGACGCCCAGTTCGCGCTGCAGATCGAGCATCAGATTGACGATCTGCGCGCGCACGGAAACATCGAGCGCGGAGACGGATTCGTCGGCGATCACGACTTTCGGATTCAGCGCGAGCGCCCGCGCGATCGCGATGCGCTGCCGTTGTCCGCCGGAGAATTCATGCGGATAGCGTTGCGCGGCTTCGGGCGGCAGGCCCACTTTTTCCAGCAGCCAGTCGACGCGCGCCTGCGCTTCCTTGCCGCTCGCGACGCGATGCACGAGCAGCGGCTCCATCACCGAGAAGCCGACGGTCAGACGCGGATTCAGCGACGCGAACGGGTCCTGAAAAATGAACTGGATGTTGCGCCTGAGCGCCTGTAAATCGGGGCCTTCGAGCTTGCTGATATCGCGCCCGTCGAATTCGATGGAACCGCTCTGGCTTTCGACGAGCCGCAACAGCGAGCGCCCCGTCGTCGATTTGCCGCAGCCCGATTCGCCGACGAGCGCAAGCGTCTCGCCCGGACGCAGATCGAAACTCACGCGTTCGACCGCATGCACCGCCGCCGTCGTGCGGCCCAGCAAACCGGTCTTGACCGGAAAGCGCGTGACGAGATCGCGCACGCGCAGAATCGGCCTGGCGGTTTCATCGACGGCGGGCTGCGTTTCCTTTTCGACCGCCTCGGACGGCCGCAACGCGCTCGCATCGTCGGGCGCCAAGGCCACCGGCTCCACTTCGAGAATCGGGAATTTCGCGGGGCGATCGGTGCCGTGCATCGCGCCGAGCGTCGGCACGGCGGCGAGCAGCGCCTTCGTGTACGGATGCTTCGGCGCATGAAACAGCGTGTCCGACGGCGCTTCCTCCACCTTGTCGCCGCGATACATCACGAGCACGCGGTCCGCCACTTCGGCGACCACGCCCATGTCGTGCGTGATGAAGATCACGCCCATGTTCATCTCGTCCTGCAGGCCGCGCACGAGTTGCAGGATCTGCGCCTGAATGGTCACGTCGAGCGCGGTGGTCGGCTCGTCGGCGATCAGGAGCGCGGGCTTGCAGGACAGCGCCATCGCGATCATCACACGCTGACGCATGCCGCCCGACAATTGATGCGGATAACGCGCGAACACGCGGCGCGATTCGGGAATACGCACGAGATCGAGCAGATGCAGCGCTTCGGTGCGAGCCTCGGAGCGGCTCTTGCCCTGATGCAGCGCGATGGCTTCCGCGATCTGATCGCCGACCGTGAAGACCGGATTGAGCGAGGTCATCGGCTCCTGGAAGATCATCGCGATGTCCGCGCCACGCACGCTGCGCATCGTCGCGGAGCTTGCTTTCGCGAGATCGAGCACCCGGCCGTTGCGGCGCCGGAACGCGATGCTGCCCGACACGATCTGCCCGCCGCCATGCTCGACGAGCCGCATCAACGCGAGCGACGTGACCGATTTGCCCGAACCCGATTCGCCGACGATCGCAAGCGTCTCGCCGCGATCGACCGAAAACGAAACCCGACGCACGGCTTCGATAATGCGCGCGCGCGAACGAAACGAGACCGATAGATCGTGCACGTCGATGACGCGCCCGTCCGGCAGATCCAGCGGCGGAGTCGACGTCGGGCTCATCATCGGTAGATGGCCGTGACGGGCGGCTCGCCCACGCGCGCGTAACCGCGATACATGCCCTCGGTGTTGAACGTCAGCGCGACGTTGCCCTGCGCATCGACCGCAACGAGCCCGCCGCGTCCCTCGATGCGCGGCAGCTTGTTCATCACGACATCGCTCGCAGCAGCTTCCAGCGACACGCCGCGATACTCCATCTGCGCCGAAACGTCGTAGGCGGCGAGCATGCGGATGAACATCTCGCCGGTGCCCGTGGTCGATACGGCGCACGTGGCGTCGTTCGCATAGCATCCCGCGCCGATCAGCGGCGCATCGCCGACGCGGCCCGCCTGCTTGTTGGTGATGCCGCCCGTCGACGTGGCCGCGGCCACATGACCGTGCGCATCGAGCGCGACGGCGCCGACCGTGCCGAACTTCTTCGCCGGATCGATCGGATCGTCTTCCGGCGGCGTGTTCGAGAACGCGAAGGTCTGCGCGTCGTGATCGAGCATCGTGCGCGACGTGCCGCGCGCCTTCAGCCATTGTTCGTAGCGCGCTTCGGTGCGGAAGTAGGACGGATCGACGAACTCGAGCCTTTGCGCCTGTGCGAACGCTTCCGCGCCCTCGGCCGTGAACATGACGTGGTCGCTCACATCGAGCACGCGGCGCGCGGCAAGCACCGGGTTCTTCACGCGCGTCACGCAGCTGATCGAGCCGGCGTCGAGCGTCGCGCCGTCCATGACGGAGGCATCGAGCTCGTGCGTGCCCGCGGCCGTGAACACCGCGCCGTGGCCCGCGTTGAACAGCGGGCAGTCTTCGAGCAGGCGCACGGCTTCGGTCACGGCGTCCAGTGCGCTGCCGCCGTCGGCGAGAATGCGCTCGCCCGCGCGCAGAATTTCCGCGAGCGCGGCGTGATAGCGCGCTTCGGTTTCGGTATTCATGGCGCTGCGCAGGATCGTACCCGCGCCGCCGTGGATGGCGATGACTGGTGTGGCGTTCATGACTCGCGCGGTTCCGTGTGAGTGGGTCGTTTGGTCGTGTGGCGGCGCGGTGCCGCCCGAGTGCTCGTGTTCACGTTCGCGCCGTTCAGCAGCGACGGCGCGACGAGCCACGGCAAGACGAATTCGGTCAATCCCGACGCCGCTTCGACCGAGCGCTTCGCGCGGTGCGCGACGGCATCGCACAATGCTTCGATGACGGCGAGCACCGCCGTGTCGCAATTCGCCGCGAGCCGCCGCTCGGCGCGCACCGGCAGCACGAGGTCCGCGACGTGCGCGAGCGGCGATGCGGCGCTGTCAGTGAGCGCGACGACGCGCAGCCCGTGTTCGCGCGCAAGCCTCGCGAGCGTGATGGTGTCATCGACGTAACGCGGGAACGCAATCGCGATCAGCACGTCGCCGCGCGCCGCCGTGAACAGCCTGCGCGCCGCGTGCGACGGCCCGCCCGTCAACGCGAGCGACTGCACGTTCGCGCAATATGGCGTCAGGCCATGCTCCATCAAGCCGGCCAGAAACGCGCTCGCGCCGTAGCCGATCACGAAGACGCGCGGCGCGGCGAGAATGGCGTCGACGATCGCGCCGGCCTTGGCGGCATCCACGGACGTCTGCGCGAGACGCAGATTCGCGGCGGCTTGCGCGAGCGATGCATCGAACACTTCGGCCCCGCTCGCCGGCGATTCGAGCGCCGTGCGCAGGCGTTCGACGGGCGCGATGGTCGCCTCGAAGCCGCGCACGAGCGCCTCACGAAACGCCGGATAGCCGGAAAAGCCGAGCGCGCGCGCAAACCGGTTCGCCGTGGCGACCGACGCGCCCACGGCGCCCGCCAGTTCGTCGATGCGCATCGTCGCCGAGCGGAACAGGTTGGCCAGCACGAAAGCACCCATGCGCCGATGGATCGGCGTGAGCGTCGGCATGGCGGCCGTGATGCGCGCGGAGATGAGATCGTCGGCCTTGGCAGGCGCGCGAACCGGTGGCGAACGGGTCATGAACGGCGCTGAGCCCTCGTTGCGGGATTGGCAATGAAAGTATATTTACTCAAAAAATCCGCCAGAAAAAATTCATTTTCATCGACTTCGGGTTTTCGATAAGACGCGCCAGGCCGCACATGCGCGGCGATCGGGCGCGCACGTTCATGCACAATACGGGACGCCGCGCCGCGAAAATGCACGCGTGCGCCTTCTTCGAGCTCCAATCACAAGGTATGAATTTCGATTTCCTCCCCGACCCGCTGCCGCACCAACTCGCCGCTCATCCGTGGGCGCAACTCGTCGCGGGTCTCGTCGCGCTGGTTCTGATCGCGCTGTTCGTGCAGTGGGTCGTCGCGCGTGTCGTGCTGTATCTCGCGCATCGGCTGCTCGTGCTGGCGGGGCACGAGAAATGGGATCGCGCGTTCATCCGGCGTCGCGCTTATCACCGGCTCTGGTACGCGGTGCCGTTCGCAACCGTCGCGCTCGGCATCGACGAAGTACCGCGCGTCGGTCATTGGGCGACGATCATCGAACGCATGGCGCACGGCGGCGCGTGGATCTGCGCGTTCCTCGCGGCGGGCAGCGCGCTTTCCGCGTGGCAGGACGTCTATGCCGACACCAAGGAAGCGCAGACGCGCTCGATCAAGGGGTATATCCAGATCGGCAAGCTTGCGCTGGCGCTCGTGTGCGGCGTGCTCGTGCTGTCGATCCTGATCGACCGTTCGCCGCTCTGGATGCTCTCGGGAATCGGCGCGCTGTCCGCCGTGCTGCTGCTCGTGTTCAAGGACACGTTGCTGTCGCTCGTCGCGAGCACGCAGCTCACGTCGAACGACATGCTGCGCATCGGCGACTGGATCGAGATGCCGCAGGCCGCCGCCGATGGCTTCGTGAAGGACATCGCGCTGCATACCGTCAAGGTGCAGAACTGGGACAACACCGTGACGACGGTGCCCACCTACAAGCTCTTCTCGGAGAGTTACCGCAACTATCGGCACATGTTCGAATCGGGCGGGCGGCGCATCAAGCGCACCATGCGTATCGACGCGCAATGCGTGCGTTTCCTTTCCGACGAGGAAACCGCGCGCCTGAAGCGCTTTCGTCTGCTGCACGATTATCTCGAACAGAAGCAGACGGAAGTCGAACAGGCCAACCGCAATCTCGGCGAACTGGCGAACGAACCGGCGAATCGCCGGCGGCTCACGAATATCGGCACGTTTCGCGCGTACGGGCTGGCTTACCTGCAGCGGCATCCGGAAATCCGTCAGGACATGGCGATCATGGTCCGCATGATGGAGCCGGAATCGCAAGGCATTCCGGTCGAGGTCTACTGCTTCACCGCCACGACCGCCTGGACGCAATACGAGCGCATTCAGGGCGATGTCTTCGACCATCTGCTGTCGATACTTCCGGAGATGGGTCTGCGGCTCTATCAGGCGCCGTCAGGCTCGGATTTCAGCGGCGTGGCAGGCCGTCTGCGCGGAGAAATGCCCACGCTCTGAGCTTGCTCAACACACTGCGCGTGCTGCCCGTCAAAAAGAATCAGGCAAGAATCGTCCAGTTTTGTGTATTCACGTTGACGTCTCCCGACCGTACGATTTAACCATCGCCGATGCGCCCATTTTCCGCAGTGTCCAGACTGCGGCGGAGTCGCTTTTTCTCGCGCATCGCCACTCAATCGTCATAAAAGGAAAACTCAACGTGATCGATCGCGTCCATGCCATGCGTGTCTTCACGCGTGTCGTCGATACGAACAGCTTCACGCGTGCGGCCGAGTCTCTCGGCATGCCGCGCGCGAGTGTTTCGACGACCGTGCAACAACTCGAAGCGCTCGTCGGCGTGCAACTGCTTGCACGCACGACGCGGCGCCTGAATCTCACCGTCGACGGTGCGGCCTACTATGAACGCTGCGCGCAGATTCTCGCCGATATCGACGAACTCGAATCCGGTTTCGGCGCGGGCGAGGAGCGCCTGCGCGGACGGCTGCGCGTGGAAATGCCGGATACCGTCGCGACCTCGATCGTCGTGCCCGCGTTGCCGGAATTTCACGCGCGCTATCCGCACATCGAACTGTCGATCGGCATCGGCAACCGCAATATCGATCTCGTGGGCACGGGCGTCGATTGCAGCATCCAGCTCGGCGAACTGCCCGATTCGGGACTCGTCGCGCGCCGGCTCGGCCTGCTCGAACAAGTGACCTGCGCAAGCCCGACGTATCTCGACAAGCACGGCGTGCCCGCCTCGCTCAACGAACTTGCGCGGCATGTCGCGGTGAACTGCGTATCGGAGAAAAGCGGCCGCCCCGCCGATTTCGATTTCGATGTCGACGGCGAGCCCGTCACGATGAAGATGCGCGGCTTCGTGCAGGTCGCCGACGAGCACGCGTATCTGGCGTGCGGCATCGAAGGGCTCGGGCTGATCCAGCCGTTGCGCATCGCCGCTCAGCCCTACCTGCGTTCGGGACAATTGCGCGAAGTGCTGCCGCAATGGAAGTCGCCGCCGCTCAAGGTATCGGTGGCGTTTCTGAAGAGCCGTCAGGCGACGCCGCGCGTGTCGGCGTTCGTCGACTGGCTCGCGGCGCTCTTCGAGCGTACCCAGCAAATCGACGATACGCTCACGACGCTGTATCGCTCGGCGCAGCGTCGCGGCTCCGCGCGGCGGGATCGCCCCGAGGAAGAAACCGCCGACGCGTAACGGCAGCGGCGCGGCGGCGCTAACGCACCGGCGTGGCCGCGCTCGCGCCCACCACCGTGTTCCATTTGCGCACTTCCCAGCGCTCGACGAGCCCGTTCGTCACGTACGGGTCGCCCTTCGCGAACGCTTCCGCCACGGCGGGCGAATCGCTGTGAAACAGGAGCATCGCCCGGTCGGCGGGCGAATCGAGCGCGCCCGCCAGCACGATTTCGCCTCGCTCGACCGCAGCCCACGCCAGCGCGAGATGCGCGTCGCGAAACTGCGCGCGGCGCTCCATATAATCCGGACAAAGTTCGTAGATCAACAGGTAGTGCATGGCCATCTCCTTCGGTGAATCGTTGCGCTTCATCAAATGATTTTGTCCCAATTTTGAAAGCTGAATTGAGACTTTAATCGGATGCCTCTGATCGTCTAACGATAGCGCATCGAACATCATGTGCAGAGATTCGCAACGGACCCTGCCATGAAACGTGACCAACCGCCCTGCAATACCTGCTCGAAACACAACTGCCGCTCGTGCGTGTGGACCTCTCCGCTCGACGCATCCTATCGCACGCTCATTCGTTCTCATTCCATGCTGTCGCTGGTCGCGCTGTCGGTCCGGAGCCACGAAACGGCTCCGGCCGAACCGTCGTGGCTGAGCATTGCAGCGAAACGCATCGTCCGATTGTTCTCCTGCAAGGCGTCGCGAGCACATTGAGAAACGTCAGTCAAGTGGTCCGCACGCATCATTTTCGTCAAGAAGTTTGCGCGCTCCTTTTTAGGATGACTGTACATATAGAATCCGCCCCCGTCGGGCGCCCGCTTCAGGCACTCATGTAAACAGGAATAGAGTCGATGAGCATCAATCTGGTCCAGGCGGTCAATTCCGCGTTCTCGGAAAACATCGCGGAGCAGCTGTCGCAACAGTTCGGCATTCCCGCGCAAGTCGTCCGCCAGGTGACGGCACGCGTCGCCCCCGGACTCGTGGCGTCGCTCATGGACCGCGCGACGCTCGTCCCGGGCGCGCAATCGATCTTTTCCGTGATCATGCAGCCGGAAACCGACGCGCACATGATCGATCAGTTCTCCCGGCTGATTTCGACGACCGGCGGCCTCAAACAGCTCGAAGCGGTCGGTCATTCGCTGGCCGCGGTCGCAACGGGCCGCCGCATCGATGCCCTGACCGACACCGTGTCCGCCGAAACCGGCGTGCCGACGCAAGCCACGTCGTCGCTGGCGGGTATCGTCGCCGCGGTGCTGTTCGGTGTCCTGAAGCGGCACTTCCTGCTCGCGCAATGGAGCGTGGCGCATTTGCCGAGGCTCTTGCGCGAGCAGGTTTCCGAGGTCAACGCATCGATGTCGAATGCGGTTGCATCGTCCATCGGCGTCGGTAACACCGAAGGCTTTACGGGCAGCATCGCCGCGCGGCTCGAAGCCGCCGCGTCGAACCTTGCGCAACGCGATTTCGCGCAACGCCCCAGCAGTGAGAGCGCCGTTGCGATCGGCGCGGAACCGTCCTTCAAAACGGGCGTGCAGGCCGCACCCGTCGCCTCGGCCGTGGTATCGGCGCAACCGTCCGCGCAAACCCTGCGCCCGCCGGTGCGCAAGCGCACACCGCAGCAACGCTCGAACAAATGGGTCTGGCTGCTGTTCGCGGTGCTGGCGGCCGTACTGGCCGCGCTCTTCTATTACGGCTTCGCGCACGACAAGACGATCAGTCTCGGCGCCGCTCCGGCAACGCAACCGGTCGCGAACGCGGTGGAATCTGCGGCATCGGCGGTGTCTCTCGATGCGCAACCCGCCGTGGTCGCACCGGCATCGGCGAGCGTGTCTGCATCGAGCGCCGAAGCATCGAGCGCAGCCGTAGCGAGCCCGAGTGCGACGGCGCAACCGGATGCAGCGTCGCAAGCATCGTCCGCCGACGCAAAAGACGCGCAACTGGTGTTCAACGGCCGCCCGACGGGTGGTCCCTCGATTCAGGCCACGGTCGGCAGCGAGGCAGAAAAAACGCAACTGATCGACGCGCTGACCAGCCGTTTCGGAAAGAGCTACACGGCGAACGTTTCGGTCGTGCCGGGAACGCGTCCGGCAAACTGGCTCGCACACCTGACTAACTTGGCGCCGCTCATGGCGGTGCCCGGCGCCGAAGCGAAGCTGACCGGCTCGAAAGTGGAACTGAGCGGTACGGCGGCGGACGCCAAGCTCGGCTGGGTCGATCGTCTGAAGGCATCGCTTGGGAATGCGTTCCAGGTTTCGTCGTTCGATGCCGAAAGCGCGGTTGCCGGTGCAACGCAGTCGTTCCAGGACGCCATCAAGACGCTGCTCGCCGCGAACGATTCCTGCTCGGGCGACAAGCTCACCAAGGTGCTGGATCTGCAGGTGGTCAATTTCGCCCGCTCCAGTGCGCAGGTGCCGGACAGCGCCAATGCAACGCTCGGCAAGACCGCCAAGCTGCTGAAAGACTGCGCAGCGAAGGGGTCGATGGTCAATCTCGAAATTGCCGGCTACTCGGATTCGCAAGGCGCGGCGCCGGCCAAGCTGGAAGTATCGAAGGAACGCGCGCATGCCGTGCGCGGCTTCCTGGTACGCGAGGGCGTGCCGCCCCAGTCGCTGACTGCCGAAGGTTATGGCGACGCACGCCCGGTCGCCGATAACGAAACCGCGAGCGGACGCTTTTCGAATCGCCGTATCGAGTTCGTCGTCAAGAAAAACTGAAGACGTAGAACGCTCGCCATCGTTGGATTACGCCGTCGCTGCAGAACGCGACGGCGTTTTTCGTTTACGCGCGCAGATTTTCGGCGCAGACGAAGCGATCAATTCGCTCGATCAGTTCGGTTTGGCGAAATCGTTCTCCGCCCAACGCTCCGCGCTTGCCTTGGTGAGCTTGAACGCAGGCGACACGCGCACGTGAGCCAATTGCGCGCCGAAGGCATCGAAGGCCTTCAGGTCGGCGTACGGATCGTCCTCGTCGGGCACGATCTCCAGCGCGACGCTGATCTGCTCGCCGTTCACGTCGATGGCGACGTTCTTGTGCAACATCGCGTGGCGCTGCTGCTCATGCCTGCGCAGCACTTCCGATGCCGTCTTCACGAGCGTGCGAAATGCCCCGGCGTCGAGCGGCTTCGGGTTCTTCTTGTCGCGGCCCATGGTCCACGGGCCGACAAGCGCGGGCTCGGCCTCGCCTGCCTGGATCATTTCGACGGCCCAGCCGTCGTCGTCTTCGTTTTTGATGACGCGCGCGGTCCAGCCGTCGTCACGCCAGAGGCGGTCTTCGTGGATCGTGTCGTCGGCGGGGGTGAGATCGGAATCGGAATCGGTGGTCATATCGTGGCAGCACTGGCTTGCATTGAGGCAATGCGACGAATTTTACCGTGCCGCACGCATGCGGCATCGTTCGTGCTGAAGACCTGGCCGAACGGCCGATCCCGGCGCGTGTCATACCCAAACCCATGACGCCGTGCTACTTTGCATGTACCGGGATGTCGTCCGGGAATGACAGCACACAAATCGACACACAATCGGCACACGAATCGGGAATCAGTCCGCAGCCCAGCCAAGACGCACTAAAACTCTGTCAAGGAGCAACCGCATGCTTGCATTCATCGGTACTTTGATCGTCGGACTCGTCGTCGGTCTTATCGCGCGCGCCATCAAGCCGGGCGACGACAACATGGGCTGGATCATGACCATCGTGCTCGGTATCGCCGGCTCGCTGATTGCGGGATACGTCGGGCGCGCGTTCGGCTGGTATCAGCCCGGGCAGCCAGCCGGATGGATCGCGTCGGTGATCGGGGCGATCATTCTGCTCGTCGTTTGGGGAATGATCCGCAAGCGCAGTTCGTAACGCGGCATCGGAACATTGCGTTTCGAGTTTCTTCTACGCCTCGCCGGGTTCGGCGAGGCGTCGTTTTATGCGCCGATGTGTCCGAAGTCGATCTCCGCGCCGCCGCGCACGACGCGATTGGGCAGCGCACCGCCCAGCCAGTACGCAAGCTCGGCGGGCCGGCCGATTTTCCACGCGACGAAATCGGCCATCTTGCCTTCTTCCAGTGTGCCGTGAGTCGAAGCGAGGCCGAGCGCGCGCGCGGCGTGCACGGTCGCGCCGGCGAGCGCTTCCTCGGGCGTCAGGCGAAACAGCGTGCAACTCATGTTGAGCATCATGCGCAACGAGAGCGCGGGCGAGGTGCCGGGGTTCAGATCGCTCGCAATCGCGATAGGCACGCGGTGCCGCCGCAGCGCGTCGACGGGCGGCAGTTGCGTTTCGCGCAACATATAGAACGCGCCGGGCAGCAGGACGGCGACCGTGCCCGCTTGCGCCATCGCAATCACATCTTCTTCGGTCATGTATTCGAGATGATCGGCGGACAACGCGCGATACCGCGCCGCCAGCGACGAGCCATGCAACGACGACAGTTGCTCCGCATGGAGCTTGACCGGCACGCCCAGTTCGCCCGCGCGACGGAACACGCGCTCGACCTGCTGCGGTGAAAACGCGATGTGCTCGCAGAACGCATCGACGGCATCGACCAGGCCATCGGCGACGAGCGCGGGCAGCATGTCATCGCACACATACGCGATGTAGTCGTCCGTGCGCTTCGCATATTCCGGCGGCAACGCGTGCGCCGCGAGACAGGTCGCGCGCACGGTGAGCGGCAGCGCAGATGCAAGACGCCGCGCGACGGCCAGCATCTTGCGCTCGTTGGCGAGATCGAGCCCGTAGCCGGATTTCACTTCGAGCGTCGTCACGCCCTCGCGCAACAGGCCGAGCGCGCGCGTGCGGGCGCTGTCGAACAACGCGTCCCCGCTGGCTTCGCGCGTCGCGCGCACGGTGCTCGCGATGCCGCCGCCACGCGCCGCGATGTCCGCGTAACTCACGCCTTGCAGCCGCTCTTCGAACTCGCCGCTGCGATCGCCGCCGAACACGAGATGCGTATGACAGTCGATCAGTCCGGGCGTCACCCACGCGCCTTGCAGATCGACGACTTCGCATTCGCCAATGTCCGGCGTCGCGCCACGCGGCCCGATCCACGCGATGCGCGCACCGTCCGTCAGAATCGCGGCGTCTTCGATGATCGAATACTCGCCGCGCGCCATGGTGGCCGCGTGGCAGTGGTGCCAGAGTGTTTTCATCGCGTGCTTATCTGCTTATCTTGCTTTGCGTACACCGTTGGCGCCGTCGATCATCGGCAGATCGAGACCCTGCTCGCGCGCGCATTCGATGGCGATGTCGTAGCCCGCATCGGCGTGGCGCATGACGCCGGTTGCCGGATCGTTGTGCAACACGCGCGCGATGCGCTCGTCGGCTTCGCGCGTGCCGTCGCAGACGATCACGACGCCCGCGTGCTGCGAGAAGCCCATGCCGACGCCGCCGCCGTGGTGAATCGAGACCCACGTCGCGCCGCTCGCCGTGTTCAGCAGCGCGTTGAGCAGCGGCCAGTCGGATACGGCATCGGAGCCGTCGCGCATGGCCTCCGTTTCGCGGTTCGGGCTTGCAACCGAGCCGGAATCGAGATGATCGCGGCCGATCACGACCGGCGCGGACAATTCGCCGTTGCGCACCATCTCGTTGAACGCGAGCGCGAGCTTCGCGCGCTGGCCGAGCCCGACCCAGCAGATCCGCGCCGGCAGCCCTTGAAAGCTGATGCGTTCGCGCGCCATGTCGAGCCAGCGATGCAGATGGGCGTCATCGGCGATGAGTTCCTTCACCTTGGCATCGGTCTTGTAGATATCTTCCGGATTGCCCGACAGCGCCGCCCAGCGGAACGGACCGACGCCGCGGCAAAACAGCGGGCGGATATACGCGGGCACGAAGCCCGGGAAATCGAACGCGTTATCGACGCCCTCGTCCTTCGCCATCTGACGGATATTGTTGCCGTAGTCGAAGGTCGGCACGCCTTGTTCGAGGAAGGCAAGCATCGCGCGCACGTGCACGGCCATCGACTGTTTGGCCGCCTTGACCGTCGCCGCCGGGTCGCTCTGCGCGCGGTCGCGGTATTGCGCCCAGCTCCAGCCCTGCGGCAGATAGCCGTTGAGCGGATCGTGCGCGCTCGTCTGGTCGGTCACGAGGTCCGGACGCACGCCGCGCCGCACGAGTTCGGGCAGCACATCCGCCGCGTTCGCGCACAGCGCTACTGAAACCGCGCGGCCTTCGGATGTGTAGCGCTGAATGCGCGCGAGGGCGTCGTCGAGATCGGTTGCCTGTTCATCGACGTAACGCGTCTTCAGACGGAAATCGATACGGCTCTGCTGACACTCGATGTTCAGGGAGCACGCGCCCGCGAGCGTCGCCGCGAGCGGCTGCGCGCCGCCCATGCCGCCGAGCCCGGCGGTCAGCACCCAGCGCCCTTTCAGATCGCCGCCGTAGTGTTGCCGCCCGGCCTCGACGAAGGTCTCGTACGTGCCCTGCACGATGCCCTGGCTGCCGATATAGATCCAGCTGCCCGCCGTCATCTGGCCGTACATGGCGAGGCCTTTCGCGTCGAGTTCGTTGAAGTGCTCCCAGTTGGCCCAGTGCGGCACCAGATTCGAATTGGCGATGAGCACGCGCGGCGCGTTTTCGTGCGTCCTGAACACGCCGACCGGCTTGCCCGACTGGATCAGCAGCGTCTCATCGGCTTCGAGGCGTTTCAGCGTCTCGACGATCTTGTCGTAGCACGCCCAGTCGCGCGCCGCACGGCCGATGCCGCCGTACACGACCAGTTCGTTCGGATTCTCGGCGACCTCGGGATCGAGATTGTTCATCAACATGCGCAGCGGCGCTTCGGTGAGCCAGCTTTTGGCGTTGAGCGTGGTGCCGCGCGGCGCGCGAATCTCGGTATCGCGGAAACGGGAAGATGAGGTCACGGAAAACTCCTGCGCATCAAGAAGTGAGAGGGCGAACGAACGCGGAAACCATCCGCGTCGAATGGTTTCAATCTTCTTGTATATACAACTTGCGTTGTATTAGGGAATTCCCGAGGCTGTCAATGCTGGCTCAAGGCAGTCTTGTATAGACAATGCGCGCTCAGGGCACGGGCAATCCGCTATCGCGCTTCAGTTCCCGCAGCGACAGCATCGATTCGACGGCGGTCACGCCCGGCAGCGTGCGTAGCACGTCGCGCATGAAGACGCCGTATTCGTCGAGATCGCGCGCGACGATCTGCAGCAGATAATCCGCCGTGCCGGAAATGTTGTGACACGACACGATGCGCTCGATGCCCTGAATCTCCCGCTCGAAGCGGTCGGACAGCGCGCGGTCGTGGACGCTGAAGCGCACTTGCGCGAACGCCACCACGCCAAGTTCGAGCGCCTTGCGCGAAAGAATCGCGCGATAGCCATCGATATAGCCGTCGCTTTCCAGCCGCTTGAGCCTGCGCGCGCACGGCGTTTCGCTCAGGCCGACGCGCTCGGCGAGTTTGGCGACGGGCATGCGCCCGTCCTGCTGGAGCGCGACGAGCATCGCGCGGTCGATACGGTCAAGTTCGGTCACGGCGTTTTCCCCTTTCATTTATCGATACTTTAGGGGAAAGCTGCATTAATCGACCTATACATGTCGATAAATGCCAGAAAACACCTCAGCCGAAATGGCACGATGATGCCTTCGAACAAGGAGCTTCATCATGGTTTCGGCACATTTGCTATGGGTTTTCATCGGCGCGCTGGCGGTCGTTTATGCGCTGCCGGGACCGGACATGGCGCTCGTGCTTCAGACCAGCGCGACGCGTGGTCTGAAGCACGGCGTGGTCGTCGCCGCCGGGCTTGCCAGTGCGCGCGCGACGCATGTCACGCTGTCCGCGCTCGGCGTCGCCGCATTTCTGCGCAGCGCGCCGTGGCTCTACGACGGCGTGCGCATCGCCGGCGGTCTGTATCTCGCGTACGTCGCGATTCAGATTTTCCGCTCGCCCGCGTTCGGGCTCGACGCGGCGCCCGGCCAGGCCACGGCATCGACGCTGCGTTCCGCATACGCAAAAGGCGTCCTGAGCAGCATTCTCAATCCGAAGGCGCTGCTCTTTTGTTCCGTGCTGCTGCCGCAGTTCGTTCGTCCCGAGGCGGGACCGGTGTGGTCGCAAGTGATCGAACTGGGCGTGGTGCTCGTCGTGATCGGCGTGATGTTCGATCTGACGCTGGCCGCCGGCGCCGTGCGAATTTCCGGCTGGCTGCGGCGTCATCCGAAGGCGCAGACGCTGCAACGCTGGACCTTCTCCGCCGCGCTGATGGCGTTCGCCGTGCGCCTGTCCCTCGACTGACCGCGCCCGCCGCCCGCCGCCCGCCGCCGCGATCAGGCTTCGAGCGGCTTCAGAAACAGCTCGTGCTTCGGCGCGAAATGCGCATAGAGCGGCAGAATCGCGCCGCCCATCGCGCGGGCGTCCGGGCCGATCTGACCTTCGACGAGACGCGGACGCGTCATGCCTTGCCAGTCGAAATCGGCGAGGGCGTCGTCGGTCCTGCGAATCACTTCGCGCAGCAGGTTCCGGTCGATTTCTCCGTCGATGACCACCGCTTCGAGATCGAGCAGCGCCGCCGACGATGCAATGCCCGTCGCAATCGCCGGACACGTCTTGTGCATCCACGCTTCCGCGAGCGGACGCAGTTCCGTCGACATCGCGCGCTCGTCGTGGGCAGCAGCGGCCGGCGCGCCCGCCGCGGCGAACGCCTTCTCAAGCACATACACCGACGCCGTATTGAGCAGTTGCGCCGCCCGCTTGCCGTTGCCGCGCCCGGCGAGCGGCAATGAGCCGATCGCGCCCGCATTGCCGCCCGGTCCGGCGTGCAGACGGCCGTCGATCACCAGACCGCCGCCGATGAACGTCCCGATAAACACATAGAGAAAGTTGCGCAGCCCGCGCCCCTGGCCCATCACGAGTTCGGCGGCGCAGGCGGCGGTCGTGTCCTTGGCGAATTCGACGGGCAGCGCCGTCATCGCCTGAATGCGCGCGCGGATGTCGATGTCGTTCCATGCGGCGAGCGCATCGGGCGGCGTGTCGAAGAAATCGCGCCAGCCGCCGAGCCACAGCGGCGCCGCGACGCCGATTCCCGCGATCCTGCGCGCGCCGTCGCCGAGCGCGCCGATAACGCGCGCGAGCCGCTCTTCCAGCGCGGGAAACAGCGTCTCCGGATCGGGATACGGATATTCGAGCGTCTCGCGGGTACGCACGCTGCCGGCGAAGTCCATCGACAACACGTCGAGACTGCGCCGCCCCACTTTCACGCCGATGGAAAACGCGCCGTCCGCGCGCAACGAAATAGGCACCGACGGCTGCCCGAGACGCCCGCGCACCCGCGTGCGCGGCTCTTTCGCGAGCAACCCGTCCTCGATCAGATGATCGACGATCAGCGAGACCGTCTGCATTGAAAGGCGCGTGAGACGTGCGACGTCGGCCTTGGGCAACGCGCCGTGCAGCCGGATCGCCTGCAGGACGATGCGCTCGTTGAACTGGCGCATGCCGAGCTGATTCGAGCCGACCGAGTGCGTCGAGGCCATCGACACCGGGCGTGCCGGTCGCTCAGGCATCGGTGCGGACCTTGCGGCGCAGGCGCGCGCGCAGGAAAGGATTCATCTGCTGCTCCCCGTTGGATTAAATCGAGTGCTTTTATTTAGTAAAGACGTCCGCACCGATTTTAGCAAGCGCGCATTCGCCGGCACCGTTCGCGCGATTCGCGGCGCGCGCGTGGTGGCATCGAATATTTTTCCGTATTTTTAGCCGGTTATGTTCGGCGCAAGCGCATCACGCCGATCCACTCACGCCTCTTTCAAAATGAGCACACTCGAAGCCCTTCACGCGATCGTGAACGATCAGACCGCGCCGCAAATCATTCGCGATCACATCGTGGATTCGTTGCAGTTCGCGCTGCGGAATCATCCCGGCTATTTCACGCGCAAGGAAATTCAATGGCTCGCGCAATGGGACGACACGCGCATTCCCATTGCGGCGGCAAAAGTGCTGAACGAGATGAAGCCGGCGTGAGACGCGGCGCTCAGTGCGTGCCCGACGCGCGCGCGTGCCAGTCGTAGTCGAACACGGTTGCCTGCGCCGGTTCCGACAGCGATTCGACGAAACTCACCGCTTCGGCATCTTTGAGGAAACTCGCGGCAGAGCTTGCCGTGAGGATGGCCGAGCTTTCCTGCGGCCGCGCGACGAGGAAACCCTGCACGTAGTCGACGCCGATTTCATGCAACGCGCGCAGCGTATCGACATCCTCGACCCACTCCGCGACGCTGCGCATGCCGAGATTGCGCGCAAGCGCGACGATCGCTTCGACGATCGCGATATCCGCCGGATGCGCGCACATCGAGCGCACGAATTCGCCGTCGATCTTGAGCGCATCGGCCGATAGCGCCTTCAGATATTTGAACGACGTGTAGCCCGCGCCGAAGTCGTCGAGCGCGATCTTGCCGCCCATGTCGTGCACGCGCGCGATGAAGCGCTGCGTGTTCTCCAGATCGTGCAGCGCGACGCTCTCGGTGATTTCCAGACAGAGGTAATGCACGATGGACTGATAGCGCCCGAAGAGCGCGAAGATGTCCTCCATGAACTGCTCGTCGTTGAGCGAGCCGCCCGAGAGGTTCACGCAGATGAACTGCGTGTTGGCAAGCTGATGCTGATGCGCCTCGATCCATTCGAGCAGCGTCGAGATGACCCAGCGGTCGATCGCCGCGATATTGCCCGATTCCTCCGCCGCGACGATCACCTTGCCTGCGGGCAGCGTCGCGCCGTCGGGCGCACGCATGCGCAGCAACACTTCGAAATTGAGCGATTCGGTCGGCGCCGAAAGCGACATGATCGGCTGCATCACGAGGAACAAGCCCGGCGGCAGACGATTACGCCCGAGCGTTTCGACGAGCTTCAGTTCCTCCGCGCGCTCCTCGAACGCGGCCGCGCCCTTGCGATACGTGACGAGATGCGTATGCGCGACTTTCTTCGCCTCGCGGCATGCGCGGTCGGCGTGCGAAAGCGCGTCCTGCACGCGCACGCCCTGCGAGCATTCGACGAGACCGATCGACGCCTTCACCTGAAACGCGCGATTGCCGACCTGATACGGCGCGTCCGAGAGAATGGAGATGAGTTCGCGGCATTGCGCGATGGCGTCTTCGATCGACGTGTCGTTCATCACGCAGACGAACTCGTCGCCGCCGATGCGCCCGACCGGATAGCTGCGCGCGAAATGCGCACGCGTGCGCGCCGCGACCTGGCGCAGCACTTCGTCGCCGCTGCGGTGGCCGAAGAGATCGTTGACCAGCTTGAAGCGGTCGAGATCGACATAGGCCAGCGCCCACGGCAGCGTTTCGTCGCTTTGCTGGGAAATGGCTTTTTCGATGCCGCGCCGATTCAGCGAGCCGGTGAGCGGATCATGCTCCGCGAGAAAGCGCAAGCGTTCGACGGCTTTGGACCGCTCGGTCGTGTCCTGCAGCGAGCCTTCGATCCAGCCGTTCGAGCGGATCGCCTTCAAAAGATAACGCCGCTCGCCCGTGTCGCGCTCGGACGAACCGCTCATTTCCAGTTCGCCGTCGCTGCCCTTCGACGCCAGCGCCTGCAGCGCGCCCCACGCGCCCGCCTCGAAGTAATCGTTCCAGTGACGCGCTTTGTAGTCGGCTTTCTTCAAATCGAGCATGGCGCGCAACGCGGGATTGGCGCGCACGAAGTGACCGTCAGAGTCGAGCGTGAAGAGACCGATCGGCGTGACTTCATAGGTGTTGCGCAATTCCATCTGCGCCTGACGGCGGAAATCGCGTTCGGCGCGCATCTGCTCGGCGATGGCGAACGCCGCCATCATGCTGGACGAAAGCGCGGCCATGACCGTGTTCACGCCGCCGACCAGCACCTTCAGGCCGAAGGCCGCACCGAGCACTTCCGAAAACGTGGCGAACAGCACGACGCCGAGCGACGCCACGTACCAGAGCACAGTGCGCGAGCGCGCCATCCACACGAGCCGCGCGAGGAAAAACACCAGTACGCAAATGCCGAATCCCGCGATGATCCACAGCGTCGGGATGAAATACGCATACGGCAACGCGAACGCCGCCGCGAGCAGCACGAAGCCGACATACTGAATGACGCGCAACAGCCAGCGATAGCCGACCACGCGCAGTTCGCGCCGGAAGAGTTGCTGGAACAGCGCGGCGGTCAACAGGTAGTAGGCGGCGAAGGTGAACTGGCGCAACGGCTGCATGAAATCCGACGGCAGCATGCGGCCGAGCCATTGCATGTCCCAGCCCATCGCGTTCGCGCACAGGCGCAGATTGCCGACGAGCCATACCGCGAAAATCACGTAAGTCCATTCGTGATTGATGAGCGCCGTGACGAACACGAATACCGCGAGCGTCAGCAAACCGCCCGCGATCAGCCCGGAGCTTTCCTGAAAATCGAGCGCGGAATTGCGCAGGCCCTGCCATTCCCACGCGAACGCGTTGATCTGCGCCGGCCCCGAAAACGTGCCGCGGCAAAGCACTTCTTCAGACTGATGGATGCGGCCGATCTGAATGGAAAAACCGGCTTTGACGACGCGCATTTCCCCGCTCACGCCTTCGCGATCCGCGCGTCCGAACGGCGCGAGCGTGCTCGCATTCCAGCAGGCAAGCGTTTGCGCATGGCGGGACGGCAATTCGACGACCGTCGACGAATCGGCGCTCATGCTGGGCGTGGTGAGGCTGAACCAGATCGGCTTTTCGGACAGATGCGTGCTGTAACGCGAGACGGGGGCGACATCGCGCAGCGCTTCGAGCGCATCGGCGGGATCGGCAATGTCGCCGCGGTCCGCGACGACGCGTAATGCGAGCGGCACCGCGCCGCGCGCTTCGTATTGGCGCGGCAGGAAATAAAGCGTCGCGAGCGTACCGAGCAAAATCAGGAACGGCACGGCATAAACCGCGATCGCGTAAATCGCGTCGTCGATCCACGAGCCCGTGCGTCTGAATCTCGATAAGGAAGCTGGAATAACCGACGCCATACCTGGAAAAACCCCCGTGTGCGCCCGCGCCCCAATGCGCCGACGCAAGCGGCGGCGGAGCCGGCGAAATATCCCCGGGCGCCACCGCTTTTTGGCCAACCGGACCGCTCCGTGGTCCGGTTTTTTCGCTATTACCTTCCTGGAAACAATCTAGCCCTTATCTGCCGTAAGCCATCATCGGAGCCTCCGGGCATCGTACCGGTTCCCAATCAAAAGATAAATCTACAGAATGCAAATCGATATCGGGGTGATGCGTGTGCACCATGTAATTGAAGAGCGGATGACGGGCTTCTTCCCAGCGTTGGCGCGCCGCGGCGACATCCTTCGCCAGCACGCGATGCGGCAGGCCGCCCACGTGTGACATCGGCAGGAATTCGCCGGCGCCGAAAACATCCTTGAAGAGCATCGCCTCATACTCCCGATCCAGCGGCGAACGCGCCGTGATCACCATGTAATCGATCTCGTGCATTTCGCAGAACATCCAGAGCGCCTTGCACAACGCCACTTTCACGACCCGTCCCATCATCCCGCCCGCGACGCCCAGACGCGTGGCTTCCGCGAGACGGCTCGCCGCCAGATGCTCGGGTAGACGCACCGACTGCTCGACCGCGAGCGCCGCATACGCATTCGTCTGGACGCGCATGGTGCCGAGCGGCGCGCCGTCGAGCCGCGATTCCGCCAGCAGCACGACCGTGCCGCGATCGCGGTCGGCGGATTCGATCGTCATCGTTTCGGCGAATTCGGGCAAATGCCGGCCATATGCGGAGCGGCGGATCGAGACGGCCTTTTGCAGCCCTTCATCATCACGGACGATACGAATAGTAAACGGCATCCGTTCCGATTTCTGAAGCGCGGGCACGACCGTGAGCGTGGGACGAACCGCCGATTCGGTTTGGTTGGCGGCGGCGGTGGCAAGGTTCGAACGTTCCATTTGTAAACCCCATTTTTTCTTGGCGATTGGAAAGACGCCGCGTGATAAGGAAATTTTTGGTTGATTCCTCACACGGCGTTTCGAGCCTCTCACGAAGTCAAATACCGGGGTGCGCGCTTGCCACTGTTTCTCAGCAACTTTCGGGCTATAAAAATGGAAGAAAGCTTCTAATCGACGAACCTATCGCCGCGTAGCCGCCGAAATCCGAAATATGCATATGTCGCACAGGAATATGCGGGCCGGAAAAGAGTGAAGGGAGACGAGGGCGAGCAGCCACCTGATACGCGAGAGGCTTTTCGAAGAATAGCCTTCGCAGAACGCTTGCGCCGCATCGTGTAAACGCTGGAAAAGACTAAAAAAAGGGGACACGGTAACGTTTGCGATTGCGCCGGATTCGCAGATTGTGCGAAACGCGGAAAATGCAAAAAGCGGGATTAATCGGGCGGCTGTTCGAGCGGGTTGGCAGTACGCATAAAAAACGGGCGCTCCAATTAAGGAGACACCCGTTTTTAGTAAGACATAATCAAATCGGCAAGATAAATTTACTTCCGCAAACGATAACGCAAGCAGAAATTCATTCGTCGTCGTCGAGCCAGGGAATATCCACGTCGGTGATAAAGGCGACCATCGCGAGCGGCCGCCCTTCCTGCCGCCCGAGATTGCCGTCGGCACGTTGCCATTCGCAGCGGAAAACCGTCGCGGGCGTATCGGCGAGCAGCGTCACCGTGCGGATTTCGTCCGGATCGTTTTCCTCGACCGGACCATCGAGCGAAATCAGCAATTGCTGCGGCCACACGCCGTCAGCGGGGTCGTAGATCTTGTCGCCATCGTGAATGACGACGTGCGCCTCGACGCCGATCGTCGCCGATGCCTCGACGATCATCTTGCCGAGCGCGCGCAGCACCGCGGTGGCGCGGCCCGAGTTGGCCTGACGGATCGCGAGATCGCCGCGCGTCAGCGCCTGCTCGAGTTTGGGATTGGTTTTCTGTTGCGCCATCTATCTCTCTCAAGGGTTGTTGCAACTTTCGACGAGTCGTGTGCGGTTTAAGTTGCAGGCGAATCTTAGCGCCGCAACAACAAAGATAGGTCGCGCGGGCGGCTGCGGCAAACCGGGCGACGCCTGAACCGCCGCGAAGGATGGCAGGCTCGCCCGCTCAAGTTTGCGCGCGACCGGCCGATATTGCGCTCATCCCCATAGAAACGCGTGACTGCCGTGCCGTCCATCGATCTGTGTGCCCCTCTCCGCGTTCGTCCGCCGGCGCGCGCGCTCCGTTCGCCGTCGCCGGGCGCCGCGCGGCCCGGGCCGCATCGCGTCGTCTGAACGTGGCGACCGCTCAGACGGATATCGTCGACGGCATCACGCTGCGCACGCATCTGCAGCCGATCTACAGCCTGCCGCATCAGCGCGAAGTCGGTTACGAGGCGCTGTTGCGCGGCGATGCGGGCGGCGGCACGCTCGTCGGACCGTTCGACCTGTTCGGGCGGGCCATCGTCGCGGGCAAGCTGATCGAACTCGACCGCATGAGCCACGTCACGCACCTGCACAACGCGGCGCCGTTGCTGCGGGACGCGCAGTGGCTCTTCGTCAACATCAATCCGGCGACCTTCACGCATCCGGGCTATGCCGCGCGGCTCGCGGCGACCGCGCGCGACGCGGGCCTCGCGCCGGAGCGTCTCGTGATCGAAGTGCTGGAATCCGGCGGCACGGACCTGGCCGAAATCTCGCGCGCGACGCATGCATTTCGCGCGCAGGGCTTTCTCGTCGCCGTGGACGACTTCGGCGCGGGACACTCCAATATCGACCGGTTGCTCACGCTCAAGCCGGATATCGTCAAGCTCGACCGCAGTCTCGTGCGCACGAAAAGTGCCCACATGCGCGACGCGCTGATGCCCAAACTCGTCGATTTGCTGCATGAATCGGGCATGTTCGTGGTCGCGGAAGGCATCGAGACCGGCGAGGATCTGATGCTCGCCGCGCGCTCGAACGTCGATTTCGTGCAGGGCTATCTGTTCGGTTTGCCGGCCGCGCGTCTCGCCGAGCGGGGCGCGGCCACGCCGCTGTTCGAAGACGTCTTCGATGCGCTCGCCCAGATGCGCCGCACCGAGCGCCTCGCGGGCGATCTGCTCCTTTTGCCGTATCGCTCGAAACTCACGCAAGCGGCGGCGCGCTTCACGGCGGGCGCGGCAACCGAAGCCGCCTGCGCCGATCTGCTCGCCCTGCCCTGCACGCTGAGTTGCTTTTTCCTCGATGAAGGCGGCCGCGAATGCATGCCGGGCCTGGCCGGCGCGGCCGCGAAGGCGCCGAGCGAGCGCTTTGCGCCGATTGCCGATCCCTCGACCGGGCGCTGGGACAACCGGCCTTATTTCGTCGATGCGCACGCCAATCCGCAACAGGTGATCACAAGCGCGCCGTATCTCTCCGTGACGGGCACGTCGCTGTGCGTGACGCTTACGATCGCCACGCAGCGCGCCGCCCGACCGGTTGTGATCGGCGCGGACCTCGATTGGCGCAGTTTGATCGAGGCGGCGCCCGCGATTTTCTGAGCGCCGTTACCGCCTTTCCTGTCTTTCAGGCCGCCACGCTCCCGAGCGTCTCCGCCAGCGCGGCCGCGCCCGCGCGCAGTGCCGCGACATTGCCCGGCTCGAAGGTCCAGTGCCCCGCCGCATTCACGACGGTCAGTTCCGCGCCGGGCCAGTGCGCCGCCAGATCGAGCGCCTGATCGGCCGGGCAGACCATGTCGAAGCGTCCGTGCACGATCCGGCAAGGCAGATGCGCAATCCGCCCGATGCGCGGCAGAAGCGGCGACGGCGGCAGTTCGTTCGCCATGTAGTGACGTTCGAGCAGCGCCATCGAAATGGCCGCGGCGTTGGCCTCCGCGCTCGGGCGCTTCTCTTCCTCGGACGGCTCCTTCTCCGGTTTGTTGACGACGGAGAGCGTCGTCTCATAGTGCGTCCAGGCGCGCGCGAGCCGCGTGCCGGCTTCATCGAAGCGTGCGAGCGGCGCCTCGGTCAGCGCCAGAATCTGCGGCGCGCTGGTCGGACGCGTGCCGCAAGCCGCTTCGATCGCATCGAGAAATGCGCGATGCGCCTCGGGAAAGACGCGGCGCACGTCCCAAAGGAACCAGTCGATGTCCTCGCGGCGCGCCAGAAAAACGCCACGCAGCAGAAATCCGAGGCAACGCTCCGGATGCGCGACGCCGTACGCAAGGCCGAGCGTCGTGCCCCACGAGCCGCCAAACAGCGCCCATCGCTCGATATTCAGCGCGACGCGCAGCTTCTCCATATCGCCAACGAGCGCATCGATGCCGTTATGCTCCAGCCTGCCGAAGGGCGTCGACTTGCCGCAGCCGCGCTGATCGAAGAACACGACGCGCCATTTGTCCTGCTCGAGCACCTCGGCCCATTTCAGGTTCATCGCGCCGCCGGGGCCGCCGTGCACGATCAGCATCGCGGGCGCGTCGCGCGGTCCCTGGGCGCGCCAGTAGATCGAATGACCGTCGCCTACGTCGAGCATGCCTTCGTCGAATTCTTTCGGCGATTGAGTTTCCATTGCACGGGTTCCTTGCCGGATGCGTTTCGCGGGAATCCATTGTTGCATCGCTCGCGCGAGTCCGCACGAGTCCGCATCACGCGCGCGCCGTGCGATCCGAAAGAGCGCGATTTTTGCGATACGTTATGCTTGCGGATTCCCGCCGTTTGTCGCACGTCCTTACTTCTCCGTCCTCTCACGATTTCGATGCGTCGCACTCTCGTCAAGTGGTTCTTTGCAACCTATCTGCTCGGCAGTGGCATTGTGTGGTCGATCCTGATCCTGCCGCTGTTCCCGTTCGTCGGCCGCAACGGACGCTATGGGCTCGCAAGGCTCTGGTGCCGCGCGATGGTCGTGATGATGCGCGTGATCACCGGCGTCACATGCTCGATCGAAGGGCTGGAGCATCTGCCGGACGGGCCGTGCATCATCCTGTCGCGGCATGAATCGACATGGGAAACGCTGTCGTTCATGGCGCTTTTTCCGCGCCGCATCAGCTTCGTGTTTAAGCACGAACTCATGAACATTCCGTTTTTCGGCTGGGTTTTGCGCGGGCTCGACATGGTGCATCTCGATCGCGGATCGATTCGCCAGGCGCATATGGCGGTGACGCGCGAATGCGCGGTGCGGCTGAAAAAAGGCGATGCGGTGGTGATTTTTCCGGAAGGCACGCGCGTCGCGCACGATGCGCCGCTCAAGCTCGCCTCAGGCGGCGTGCGCCTCGCCTGCGCGACCAAGGTGCCGGTCGTGCCGGTCGTGCACGACGCCGGCCGGGTCTGGCCCGCGAAGGGCTGGCCCGATCACGGCGGGCATATTCGCGTGATCGTCACGCCGTCTCTGCCGCTCGAATGCGAGATTCCGCAGGAATTGAACCGTCTCGCGCAGAAACAGATGGACGCGGCGCTGGCCGAACTGCGCTGAACGCGACGCGTCAGTAAAGCGGCCGCTTCTTCGCGGCGCACAGGCGATTGACCGCGGTGATGAGCGTTTCCATGTCGACAGGTTTGCGCAGATAGCCGTCGTAACTGACGAATGCCGGCGGATTCGGATGCCCGGAAATCATCAGAAAGGGAATGTGCGCGAGCGCCGCGTCGTTCTTCATGGTCTGGCACAGCAGCGCGCCGCCCAGGCCCGGCATCATCCAGTCGGACACGACGATATCCACCGCCTGCTCGCCCAGGATCGTTAACGCTCCGTTGCCATCGAACGCGCATAACACGGTGCAATCCTCACCTTGCATGCAGAGGGTCCAGGCTTCGATGGTGGCGGGGTCGTCGTCGACGAGCAGAATAGTCTTCATCTTGCGAACATATTCGGGTGCGATGCATGCATGCGGCGGACGAACCATGAAGAGGCCGGCGGGTTACCGGACGAGCAACCTGTTTGTGACCGCCGCCGCGCGCGTTTGTTGCAGTCACTCCAATCCATTGCCGCCTTTTGTCATAGTATTTCTTTCCCGCGAAATCCGCGCGGTAAATGCTGCCTCAGCAACTTGCGCGCCGACCGCACAGCCGGTCATTTGCGCCCGGCGCGGGAGCGTCCGGCTTCGCGCAACGCATCGACGAGCGTTTCTTCCACCGGCGTGCGCGCCGAATCGTTCCGACGAATCAGGCCGATGGGCTCGTCCGTGCCCGCGAAGGGCATCGGCAGCGCGGTGAGCAAGCCGAGCGCGATGTCCTGCTCGACCGCGCCCGCGGGCACGAACCACACGGCGTCGTTGTTCATCGCGAGCGAGCGACCGAGCGACACCGACAAGGTTTCGACGAGCGCCGTCAGCGCATGCGCGCCGAACGCGGTCAGCACGCTCTCCGCCGACTGCCGGATCAGCGTGCCGAACGGCGGCACGACAATCACGAAGCGCGCGAGCAACGCGGGCGTAAGCGGCGTCTCCAGCGTGAGCGGATGTTCGCGCCGCACGACCACCGCGAGCGGCTCGCGATAAATCTGCTCGAACGAGAGCGCGTGCATCGCCTCGGGCTCCGACAGGCGTCCGACCACGAGATCGACATCGCCCGCCTTCAGCTTTTCGAGCAGCAGCGCGTTCGAATCCGTCCACACCGACAGCGACACCGCCGGCCACTGCTGCCGGAACGATGCCAGCGCGGGCGACAGCAGCACGGGCGCGACCGTCGGCAGGATGCCGACCGCGATCGTCCCCGGGACGTCGCCGCGCTCGCGCAGCAACATGTCGACGCCTTCGCGCAGCGACGCGACGCACGCGCTCGCATGCGGCGCGAACAAACGCCCTTCGCGCGTCGGCACCGCGCCGCGCCGCCCGCGCTCGAACAGCCGCACGCCTAGAATGGATTCGAGCTCGCCGATTGTTTTCGATACCGCGGGCTGCGTGATCGACAAGCTGTCGGCGGCGCGCTGCACGCTGCCAAGCTGCGTGACGGCCAGAAAACACTGCAGATGCCGGAACTTGACGCGGGTGTTGGTGAAGTCGGTATCCATGACGATCCGTTATGCAAGATGGCACAAAACATCATTTTCCATAACTTGCGTCGTTATATAAAGTAGCCGTCAGAAACATCCTAATCAACTTCACAAATACAGGAGACACGTCGACATGACCTCCCCCATCCTCACGCCGCGCGACTGGGAATCCCATCCGCCGTATTTGTCGCCGGGCTACAAGTCGTCGATGCTGCGCAGCCCGGGCCTGCCCCTGATTCCGTTGAAGGAAAACCTGCGCAACCGCCGCGTGCCGGTCTACGGCGCTGAAGATCTGGGCGTGCTCGACGCCGACCTCACCCGCAACGCCGCCAAGAATGGCGAGCCGCTCGGCGAGCGCATCATCGTGACGGGCCGCGTGCTCGACGAAGGCGGCCGTCCGGTGCGCAACACGCTCGTGGAAGTGTGGCAGGCGAATGCCGCGGGCCGTTATGTCCACAAGGCCGATCAGCACGATGCGCCGCTCGACCCGAACTTTCTCGGCGCGGGCCGCTGCCTGACCGATAACGAAGGCCGCTATCGCTTCATGACGATCAAGCCGGGCGCGTATCCGTGGGGCAATCACCCCAACGCCTGGCGTCCGAATCACATCCATTTTTCGCTGTTCGGCGAGTACTTCGGTTCGCGTCTGGTCACGCAGATGTACTTCCCAGGCGATCCGCTGCTCGAACTCGATCCGATCTACCAGGGCATTCCCGAGCATGCGCGGCACCGTCTCGTGTCGCGTTTCTCGATCGATACCACGCAGGAAAACTACGCGCTCGGCTACGAATTCGACATCGTGCTGCGCGGCCCGGACCAGACGCCGACGGAGTGACCCACATGACCAAGCTGAATCAAACCCCTTCGCAGACCGTCGGACCGTACTTCGCCTACGGCCTCGTGCCCGAGCAGTACAACTTCGACCTGAAGAGCCTCTTCACCGCATCGGCGGCGGACCGTGAAGTGCCGGGCGAGCATATCGCCGTCGTCGGCAACGTGTTCGACGCCGAAGGCAAGCCCATCAACGACGCGCTGATCGAAGTCGCTCAGGCCGATGCCAACGGCCGCTACGTGCAGAGCGTGCAGGAAGCGCGCGAGTCGGGCTTTCGCGGCTTTGCCCGCGTGGGCACGGGCACGGATCCGAAGCTGCGCTTTATCGTCGACACGGTGAAGCCCGGCAAGACCGCCGACGATTCCGCGCCGCATCTCGATGTCATCGTGCTGATGCGCGGCATGCTGCTGCATTCGTACACGCGCATCTACTTCGAAGACGAAGCCGAAGCCAACGCGAAAGACGCCGTGCTGCAAAGCGTGCCGGCCGAGCGCCGTCATACGCTGCTCGCGAAGCGCGAAGCGGGCGGATCGGCCAAGCCGGGCGCGTCGGGCACGATCTACCGATTCGACATCCATCTGCGCGGTCCGAACGAGACCGTCTTCTTCGACCTGTAAGCCTCTTGCGGCAGTCGTTTGGCAGTCGTTTGGCAGTCGTTTGAAACGAAGGCGTCCGGCACTGCGTTATAGTGTCGGACGCTTTCTTTTTACCGCTTTACGCCATGTCCGACGCATCAACGCCCAGCCCGCTCTATGCCAAGCTCCTCGGTGAAACCGCCCAGATCGGCTGGCCCGAACTGGAACGCTTCTTCGCGAAGGGCGTGCTCATCTGGGTCAAGGGCGACCTGGATCTCGTGAGTGTTGCGGAAGCCGTCGCCAACGACGACACGCAACAGGTCACCCAATGGCTTTCCGCCGGCCTGATCGAACGCATGCAGGCCGAAACCGCCGCCGATGTCGCCGCGCGCGATCCCGAACTGTGGGCGGTCGTGCTCTCGCCGTGGGTGTGCGTGCAGGAGCGCGGCTGACCGGCCTGCCGCGTGACGCGTGCGGTTCACTGATTCAGCTTGCGCCACAGCGTCGTCTTGCTGATGCCGAGCGCGGCGCATGCTTTCTCGCGATCGCCATCGAATGCGTCGAGCACCGCGCGCACTTCGTCCGCCTGCGTGCGTTTCGCGCGTTCTTTTAGCGTCAAGTCCGCCTGATCGACGGTTTCAGCCGTCACGACTTCCGGGGCGATTTCCTCGAGCAACGCCGGCGTCAGCGGCTCGCCCGGCGCATGCTCCATTTCCACCGCGATCCGCTCGATCACGTTCTGCAATTCGCGCACGTTCCCCGGCCAGCGATACGTCGACAGGCGCGCCAGCACCGGTTCGAGCGATGCCATCGCCGTGTCAGGGTTCGATTTGCGCGCCTGCGCGAGCAAATGCGCGGCGAGCAGCGGAATATCGGCGGCGCGTTCGCGCAAAGGCGGCAGCGCTAGATTCAGGATATTGAGCCGGTAGAACAGATCGGCGCGAAACTCGCCCTTCTCCACGCGCTCGGTCAGCGCGCGATGCGTCGCCGCGACGATGCGCACATCCACTTGCAGCGGCTCCGTTGAACCGAGCCGCACGACTTCGCGTTCCTGCAAGACGCGCAGCAGCCTACTTTGCAGCGGCAGCGGCATTTCGCCGATTTCATCGAGAAACAATGTGCCGCGATGCGCCGTCTCGATCAGCCCCGGCTTGCCGCCGCGCCGCGCGCCCGTGAACGCGCCTTCCTCGTAGCCGAATAACTCGCTTTCCAGAAGCGTCTCCGGAAACGCGCCGCAATTGAGCGCGACGAACGCAAACTCGCGCCGCGCGCTCGCGTTGTGAATGCCCTGCGCCGCGAGTTCCTTGCCGGTGCCGCTCTCGCCGCGAATCAGCACGGTCGCATCCGAGCGCGCATAACGGCGCATGCGCTCGCGCGCCCGTTCGATGGCCGCGCTCTCGCCGAGCAGATCGCCGATCACATAGCGCGCCGAAAGCTGCGTCGCGCGTTGCCGCGTGCGCACGGAGCGGTCCATTCGCTGCAGCGCGACCGATTCCTGAAAGGTGACGATGGCGCCGCCGGCTTCATCGGACCCGTCGCTCCACGCGCTGCGATGCACGACATAGCTCGCGCCGCGCACCGTCTCCAGCGATTCGCCCGGCGCCGACGGCACCGCCGCCGCGACTTCCGGCGCGAGTTCCGCGAGCCGCCGCCCGACCGCCTGCGACGGGCTCAGCCGCAACAGCTGCGCCATCTTGCCGGAGAGCGCTTCGATGCGGCCTTGCGCGTCGAGCGCGATGACGCCGTCGCGCAGATTCTGCAGCACCTGATCGAGACGACGGCGCCTGAGCGTGGCGGCGAGCGTCGCGTGCGCAACGTCGAGCGCCGTGTCGATGGCCGCCTGCACCGATGCGCGCGAGTACAGAAACACCGACTTGAGCCCGGCCGCTTCCGCCAACTCGGTGACGAGCCCGGGGCCGACGATCGCCTTCACGCCGCGATCGCGCAGATCGAGCACGCAGGCTTCGGCGTCCTCGGCGGCGAGATAGGACGCGCTTTCCACCTGCATGCCGAACGCCGCGAAGAAACGCTTCAATTCGGGCGGCGTCTCGCCGTGCGTGACGAGCGCGACCGAGTCCGCTTCGCGTTTCGCGCGCGCGAGTGCGTGCATGACGTCGAAACCGGTCGGCGCGACCAGCACCACCGGCACGCCGGTGCGCGCCTTCAGATAGCTGCCGTTCGATCCCGCCGCGACGATCACGTCGGGCCGGTCCGCGCCTGCGTGCTCGATGTCGTGGACGGCGTCCTCGAAGCCGCGCGCAACGATGCGCAGATCGGCGATCTGGTCGTATTCGGACGCGACATCGCGATAAAGATCGCGCAGTTTGCTGATGCCGATGGCCCAGATGCGCGGCGTGTGAGCAGTTTCCATCAGCGCATGATAGCGCGCTCGCTTTCCAAACTGAAATGCCGATTTCAAATTTGAAACGTGAACGCGGCTTTCCCGGCGGTCGCATCTCAACGCAATCAACGACTTAGCGCCACGTTTGCGAATGGCCCGCAACTTGCCTTTTCTCGCGCACCCAAATGGAGAACGGAACATGAGCCAGTCACCTGCCGCCACGCCCGGCGCGCGTTTTCGCGCCGCCGTCGCCGAGGAAGCGCCGCTGCAAGTCGTCGGCGCGATCACCGCTTACGCCGCGAAGATGGCCGAAGCCGTCGGCTTCAAGGCGCTGTATCTGTCAGGCGGCGGCGTCGCTGCGAACTCGCTCGGCATGCCCGATCTCGGTATCAGCACGATGGAAGACGTGCTAATCGACGCACGCCGCATCACCGACGCGTCGTCGCTGCCGCTGATGGTCGATATCGACACGGGCTGGGGCGGCGCCTTCAACATCGCGCGCACGATCCGCTCGTTCATCAAGGCGGGCGTGGCCGCCGTGCATATCGAGGATCAGGTCGGGCAGAAACGTTGCGGGCACCGGCCGGGCAAGGAAGTCGTGGCGACCGGCGAAATGGTCGATCGCGTGAAAGCCGCCGTGGATGCGCGCACCGACGATTCGTTCGTCATCATGGCGCGCACCGATGCAGCCGGCTCGGAAGGCATCGACGCGGCCATCGAGCGCGCCGTCGCGTATGTGGAAGCGGGCGCGGACATGATCTTCCCCGAAGCCATGAAAACGCTCGACGACTATCGCCGCTTCAAGGCCGCCGTGCGCGTGCCGATTCTCGCGAACCTGACCGAGTTCGGCACGACGCCGTTCTTCACCGTCGACGAACTGAAGGACGCGAACGTCGATATCGCCCTGTACTGCTGCGGCGCCTATCGCGCGATGAACGCCGCCGCGCTCAACTTCTATGAAACCGTGAAGCGCGACGGCACGCAGAAAGCCGCCGTCGAGACGATGCAGACACGCGCCGACCTGTACAAGTATCTCGGCTACCACGCGTACGAAGACAAGCTGGATCAACTCTTTGCCGCGCAGAAACAACCCTTGTGAAGGAGACGATTCGATGAGTGAAGCAGACAACAGCACCGCGTCGAGCGGCGCATTCAAGCCGAAAAAATCCGTCGCGCTGTCGGGCGTGACGGCGGGCAACACCGCGCTGTGCACCGTCGGTCGCACCGGCAACGATCTGCACTATCGCGGCTACGACATTCTCGATGTCGCGACCACTTCCGAGTTCGAGGAAATCGCGTATCTGCTCGTGCACGGCAAGCTGCCGAACGCGGCCGAACTGAGGGCGTACAAGACCAAGCTCAAGGCGTTGCGCGGCTTGCCCGCGAACCTGAAGGCGGCGCTCGAATGGATTCCCGCGTCTGCCCATCCGATGGATGTCATGCGCACCGGCGTCTCCGTGCTCGGCACGATCCTGCCCGAGAAGGACGATCACAACGTGCCGGGCGCGAAGGACATCGCCGACAAGCTGATGGCCTCGCTCGGCTCGATGCTGCTCTACTGGTACCACTACTCGCACAACGGAAAGCGCATCGAAGTCGAAACCGATGACGATTCCATCGGCGGACATTTCCTGCATCTGCTGCATGGCGTGGCGCCCTCGAAATCGTGGGTCGATGCAATGCATGTGTCGCTCAATCTGTACGCCGAGCACGAGTTCAACGCGTCGACGTTCACGGCGCGCGTGGTCGCGGGCACGGGTTCGGACATGTACTCGGCGATCACCGGCGCAATCGGCGCGTTGCGTGGCCCCAAGCATGGCGGCGCGAACGAAGTCGCGTTCGAGATTCAGTCGCGCTATCAGACGCCCGACGAAGCCGAAG